>NZ_JBPJSJ010000004.1:0-191940 GCF_051225675.1 Natrinema sp. CGMCC1.2065
TCCACCAGTCCGACGTTGTGGGACTACCCGCGCCCGAAAGGACTGGTAGTCCGGTGACTGGACTGCAGACCTGAAACTCCCACCGCTCGGGATTCCTCCGCGTTCACGCGGAGGAGGATATCAACTAGGACTGAACCGTTTCGTTCAATCGAGACGTGACAATCCCAAATGCCGTTCACAATCGATATCTTAGACGACGGCCGCGTCCTGGAGTGGGAGGCAACCGCCGACGGCGCCGTCACGACCGAGCGCCAAGACTACACCCCACGCTTCTACGTCGCCGCTCGCGACCCTGATGCCGGCCTCGACCTCACGACACTCCAGTCGGTGTACGACCAGCACCCGGACGTCGTCGCGACCGAGATGGTTACGCGACGGCCGGGCTTTCGACGAGACGAGGAGGCCGTTCTCGCGGTCGACGTTGCCCACATCGACCGCGTCACTCCACTCGCCCGGCAGGCGCGTCAGCTGTCGGACTATCCAGTCGGGGATCTCGCCTGTTTCAACGTCGACTTCTCGCGAGAGTTCCGGTACTGTCTGGAGACCGGCGTCAATCCGACGCCGGCAAGCGAGTTGTCGACGCTCCGGCTCAGCGTTCCGGTGACCGAAACGAGCAACGACGTCTACGGCGAGTTGACCGTCGCCGGCGACACCGTCACCGGCTCGCCGACGGATATCCTGACCGCCGTCCAAGGGGCGCTCGACGCACACGATCCGGACGTCCTGGTCTGCTCGACGAGTGAGATCGTCCCTACTCTGTACGAGATGGCGACGGCTGACGGCGTCGACGACTTCTCGCTGAGTCGATGGCCGGACATCGACTTCCAGCAGCTCGCAAGTCGGTCGACGTACTCGAGCTACGGCCGCGTCGGTCACTCACCGGCGCGGTACAACGTGCCCGGCCGGGTGATTATCGACGAGTCGAACACATTCTTCTACGGGGAGACGAACCTCGAGGGCGTCCTCGACCTCGTGTCGCGCTCGAACAAGCCAGTCCAGGAGCTCGCGTGGGCGTCGATCGGGAACGTCCTCACGGCGATCCAGATCTGCGAGGCCCACGACCGCGGCGTCCTCGTCCCGTGGAACTCCTGGCGCCACGAGTTCTACAAGCCGATGGGGACGCTCCACGATGCCGACCGCGGCGGGTTCATCTTCGCGCCCGAGGTCGGCTTCCACGAGAACATCCACGAACTCGACGTCTCCTCGTTGTACCCGAACATCATCTGTACCCGGAACGTCTCGCCGGACGTCATCCGGTGTAGTTGCCACAGCGACCGCGACGACGTCCCCGGCCTCGGATACTCGATCTGTGACGACCAGGGCTACCTCGTCGACGTGCTACAGCCGATCATCGACGCGCGCGACGAGATCAAGGCGGCCATCCGTCGCGAGAAGGAACGAGACGACCCCGACGAGGACCGTCTGGCGGAACTCGAGGGACGGTCGGGAGCGCTGAAGTGGATCCTCGTCGCCTGCTTCGGCTATCAGGGGTTCAGCAACGCGAAGTTCGGCCGCATCGAGTGCCACGAAGCGATCAACGCGTTCGCTCGCGAGATCCTACTAACGGCGAAACAGCGGCTGGAGGCCGGCGGCTGGCGCGTTGTCCACGGCATCGTCGACTCCATCTGGGTGACTCCGGACCCCGACGTTGACGACGAGGACCGCAAGGACCTCGAGACGCTCGCGACGGAGATCACGGAATGCGTCGAGATTCGGCTCGAACACGAGGCTCACTACGACTGGGTGGCGTTCGTCCCGCAGCGCGAGAGCGACGCCGGGGCGTTGACGAAGTACTTCGGGAAGGTCGCCGGCGACGACGACTTCAAGATCAGAGGCATCGAAGCCCGGCAGCGCTCAACCCCGCCGTTCATCGAGGACGTCCAGCGGGACTGTCTCGACCAGCTCGATGCTACGAGGTCACCGGACGCCGTGATCGGACGTCTTGAACGAGCAATCGACGAATTGCAGGCGGATACCGTAGCAGTAGAGCGGCTCGTCGAGCGGAACCGTGTCTCCAAGCCCCTAGAAAGCTACTCACAGAATACCCAGAACGTGGCCGCCTTGAAACGGGCCCGCGAGCAGGAACTGGCAGTCCACCCGGGCCAGGATATCGAGTACGTGGTCGTCGACGACGAGAAATCCTCGCGAGACCGTGTCGCCCTCGCCCACGAGGAGATCGAGACCTACGACGCCTCGTACTACGAAACGCAGCTGGTCAGAGCGGTCGAGAGCGTGCTTTCACCGCTCGGGTGGGATCGGTCCGACATTAGTCGAGAGCTCTCCGGTGAGAGGGCACCGTTTTGAGCTCGTTCGGAGCCTCCAACGAACGGTCGTAGTGGACCCCACCCCTGGTTTCCGTCGTTTCGATCCAACCCCACGTTTCCGACGTAATTTTCGACCCCCCTCGTTTCCGTCGTTTCCTCACGCCCCACCCCAGATTTCCGTCGTCCGCACCCACTCAGTAGTAGGGGGTCACTACTCGCGAGTCCAGTCCTGCATCCGGCTGTCCTCGAGGATCGTTTCGCGGACAACCTGGGGATCTTCGATGAGTCGGTTCTGGAGGTGGATGCCGCCCGCACTCCCCTTGTTGATCTTCTCGATTTCGACAACCCCGAGGAAGGCCTGCTCTTTCAGGATGTCGCGGAACCGACGGACTGAGAGGATATCCATATCGAGATGGTTACAGATGCGTTCGTACTGGTCGTACACCCGGCTCGTGAGGAACGTATCGTCGTTGCTGTTGACACTCAGCTCCGTGAGCGCCAGCAACGCCGCCTTCGCCTGCGTGGGTGCGCCGTTCACGAGTTCTCTGAACCTGTCCTTTTCGGCGTGTTGCTGTGCCTGGCGGACGTGTTCCTCCGTCACTTGCTCTGCCCCGGCCTCGTAGGCGACCTCCCCGGCGTGGCGAAGAATGTCGATCGCCTTCCGAGCATCGCCGTGTTCCTGCGCGGCGAAGGCCGCCGAAAGCGGAATCACGTCCTCGGAAAGGACGTCGTCCTGGAAGGCGTCCTCACGGTTGAACATGATCTCCCGGAGCTGGTTGGCGTCGTATGGCTTGAAGAACAGTTCCTTGTGCTGGAAGCTGCTTTTCACGCGCTCGTTCACGTTGTCGACGCACTGGATCTTGTTGCTGATCGCGATGACACCGACGCTACAGTCGATTTTCCCCGCCTCCTCA
Organism: Natrinema sp. CGMCC1.2065; assembly: GCF_051225675.1. Lineage (NCBI taxonomy): Archaea > Methanobacteriati > Methanobacteriota > Halobacteria > Halobacteriales > Natrialbaceae > Natrinema > Natrinema sp. CGMCC1.2065. The sequence continues at coordinate 3,179 of NZ_JBPJSJ010000004.1, forward strand.
GCGCGCGAGAGCTTCATCAGCACGCTGTCGTCGTTCATCAGATCGATCTCGTCGAGGATGATGATCACAGAATCGAATTGAGCGTCGAGCGTCTTCCAGAGGAGTTTGTAGTATTTCGACGTACTGAGGCCGGTATGGGGGACGGAGATTCCAGTCGAAGATTCATCGTTCAGCTTCGCGGCCAGTGAGGAGATCGCCTGAGTCTCCGTGTTGTCTTCAGCACAGTCGATTATACGCTGTTCCAATCTCGACGCCATCCTGAGCGGCATTTTGAGCTCGCTGGCAGACGTGTTTTGACACGAGAGATTTGCCGGCCCCCGTTTTCCCGTAGATCATCACGTTTTCCGGGGAGTACCCGTGGACAGCACCGTTGAGACGTTTCGCGAGCTTCGAGATTTCCTCGTCGCGACCGACGATCCGATCAGCCTCCGGCACGTGGCCGATTTTCAGGAGATCCTTGTTCGCGAAGATACGATGCCCGGATTCAAAGAGTGGATCGTCGACAGAACTGGGTGAAGAGTCGGGCGTCATTGAATATCACACGGTGTGAGCGGGGGGAGTATAAATCTAGTGGAGAACGCCACCCCACGTTTCCGACGTTCCTTGTCCGATATCAGCCCGAAAGTGCCGTCATTCGGTGGAATTGGATTGCTGACAATATAGCCGTGTTTCCGACGTGAGACAGGAAACCCGTAGACGGAAGCGTCGCGTTGTTGTCGAATCCCGAACCCACACACCCCACGTTTCCGTCGTAATCACCGAACAGGTGGGGAGGGGACTCGAAGAAGACGTCCACGACGAGATACCAAAGACGAGAGCGGCCTAGCCATCCAAAGCTGGCCGTCTATAGGAGCAGCTGGAAAGGATTGTTTCATCTGAAGGGGCGAAGTACTTCGCCCCTCCTTGGTCGAAGTACACTTAATGAGCGTTTCTCAGCTATACTACTTTAATCATGTGTTACAGAAGTTAGTTCATCTCTAGATTGGTTCTAGGTCAACAGAGTTAGTGGCTGCATAGTACTATCGTAGCCTCTCCCTACGCCGTCGTGGAGAAACGACGGAAACGCGGGGGGTGTGGTCGCCTCCAAACCAACGTCACCCCCTCCACCACCAGCCAGTTACGACGGAAACGTGGGGTGGGTGTCCTCCCTCATCGAGTTTTACTCGTCCGGATTGACCGGGCCTTTGTACTTCGACTTCACTGAATCGCCCTCCCGCCACTGCCAGTAGTAGTAGCGATTGTCGTTGATCTCCTTGATCGTGACCGTCGCTTTGGCAGGGACGTCGTCCGGGAGATCGTCTGGCCGCTCCTCGACCTCTTCTTGATCTGCCGACTCTTCGAGACGGGCCTCTCGTTCCTTGTACTCGGCGAGCGCTTCAGCGTACGTCGTAACGTCTCGGAGCTGCTCGGGAGACGACTCGTTGAGCATGTTGACGATCTCCGTCGGGAGGTTCGCCGGTGGGGTCGGGGGTTCGTAGGACATCGGCTACTCTCGTGTTAACCAACACGACCCACGAATCCATAGTTTTGTTGGTTAAGACGATGAAGGCAGTTCTCGCGACCGCTGGCTGTAACACTACTCGAAACTTCTTTATATACAAGTTTCGTACTATGTTACACCGTGCTCCGGCGCATCGAACTCGAGGTCCTCGCCACGGTCGACCGAGGCGACACGATTTCCGAACTCGCGACGAAGCTCGACCACAGCGAGAGCTACCTCTCCCGTGCCGTCGGCGACCTCGTCGAGAAGGGGCTCGTCTACACGGAACGCGATGGCCGGCGAAAACGAGTCGTCCCGTCGGACGCTCGTGCCGTCGAACTCTACCAAGACCTCGTCCGCCAGCACTCCCATATCGACTTCCCCGAGCTGCTGACCGGCAAGGCACTCGAGGTGCTGTACTACCTCGACCAGCCGCGAACCGTCTCCGAGATCGCCGACCGGAGCGACAACTACCGCAACACGGTCAACCGGGTCCTCAAGCGGTTTCGTGACCGTGGTCTCGTCGGGACGGCCGACGGCCGCTACGATTTCAACGCCGACTTCGACCGCCTCCACGAGTTCGCCCGTGAACTCGCACACCATCTGCATCGTCAACGCCTCGAAGCCATCGCCCCGAAGGGGACGATTCTCTGGGAGGACTACGACGAATTCCTCACCCAGACCCAGACGGAGATCGACGCGGAGCCGTTCCACGAAACAGGCCTCGCTCGATTCGCGGCCTTCGACCTCCAGTTCCTGCTCACCAGCCATCGCTACTACTTCTACTCCGAGGACCTCGACGCAGTCTCGCCGGCGGAACTTTGTTGTCACACGCTACTGATCGACGACGGCAGCCGCCACCGCTCGTACTGTCTCCTCCTGCTCAGCCGCGTCGACGTCGACGAGGCGGACCTCCGAGAGCAGGCGGCGAAGTATGGCCTTGAAGCCGAAATCGACGCCTTGCTGCGCTACCTCGAGACGCACGGCGAGGTCGACGACGACCGGCTTCCGGAGTGGGACGAGTTTCAGGCGCTAGCGGCTGACTACGAGGTGGATCTACCACAATGAGACCAACATTCGGACGCGAGTACATCGAGAACGAATTCCAGCAAATCGGGAACGGGCTATCTGAACCGCTCACGGTCTACCTGATCGGTGGTGGTCGCGAACAAGCTCGTACTCACCGACGGGATGCAAGAGCGCAGCGAGCCGTTCCTCGACACTGATCGACTGACGGTCCGGCTGGTCAGCAACGAGGATATCTTCCTGTTCAAGGCAATCGCAGGCCGCGACGACGACATCGAGGACATGAATATGCTCGTGCAGGCCGGCCTCGATTACGATGTCGTCCGGGATGAACTCGAAGCCCAGATCGAACGCCTAGGGGACGATCAGTTCGCCACGTTCGCGAACGAGGCCTTGGTCGAACTCGAGGACCGGTACGGGGTGACCACGCCGATCGAGGCCCGCGTCCAGGAGATCACGAATAGGTACTACCAGGGGCTCGAAGTCCTCCAGGCACTCGATGAACCGATGACCGTCGACGAACTGGCCGCCGAACTGGAGCTGGATACCGACGAGGTTCACGACCGGATCGCGTATCTCTCAACGTTCGACCGGGCCCAACGAGATGGCGACACAGTCCGTCCCGTGGAGTAGTCTGGTCACGACTACGGGGAGGGAAGGCGGCCGTCTGGGCGGGGAACGCGGCCCCGTTTGATCTCGTGATCGACGCGGCGCAGGTGCTTGCAGCCGCCTTCGGGTGAACGTTGCTGCCAGTCGGGACAGGTACACGATTCGTCGATGATGTCGACTTCGTACCTGTTACCGGACGCGGACTGCACCTCGTAGCGGCCACCTTTCGAGAGGAGTGAGACGTCCATCGCTTCGGCGACGGCACGCTTCGTGCGGGGCTCGAGTTCGTCCTGCGACTGTGCGTTCTCGTCGACGACCAGTCGGTCGCGAACGTCGCCCGTTCGGCCACCGTCGAGAGCGACGGCTTCCGCAGGGCCACTGAGCCGCTCGTGGAGTACTTCCTCCACCGGATGGCCTTCCGGCCACAGGTAGTGGACTTCGCGGCGCTCGCGATGGTCGTAGGAGCCGCACGCTGCTGCGCTCCCGGTCCAAACGCGCCAGGCCCCGAGCGCGGCCATCACGTCGACGATGTCGCGGGGAACCGTCTGGTGGTCGTCCGGGAAGAACACCCGGAAGCGGGTACACGCTTCTTGCGGCGGGACGGTCTCCCACCAATCTTCGCTGGAGCCCCAGCTGTCGTACATCGCCTCGTCGCTCTCGTAGCCGACTGTCACGCCATCGATCGGCGTCCAGTCTGCTGGGAGGTGGTCCGACTCGCCTTCGAGCACCCGGAGGACGGCGTATCGAAGGTATTCGTGGGCTTGGTTGTCCGTCGTTCGGGCGACCTGATCGTGCTGCTCGGCGACGTGCTTGGCTTCCTCGAGGACCGTTGTGAGATAGGCGTCAGTCATGGTTCGCGGAGGTCAGAATGCGCCTCCGCCCCTCTGCGGGCGCAGAAAAACTTAACCAACAGATCGGAAGAAATCCATCACCACGTTGGTTAACTGAGTTAGGACGACGATTCGTCCTCGAGAACGTCGATGAGTTCTTCTGCCGTTCGACTAATCCGGCCGGGGCGCTCGCGAACGACCTCGGGATCGTCCGACTCCCACGCAGCGAGATAGAACGCCGACCCGCTGGTGTCCAACCCACAGTACCGCCCGACGACATACGCGACGGCTTCGGCCTCGACTTCGCGTTTCGCCCGCTCGGTGTCGTCATCGACGTCGAAGTGGAGCAGGGCGTGGGCGTACTCGTGAATCAGCGTCCGCGCAAGGTCGGCCTCGTTCTCCCGATCACGCACCTCGACGAGCGGCTGAACGTCGACGAGGCTCAACTGCTCGCAGATACCCTTTGCCTCGCCGTGGGTCCACTCCTCGGCTGGAACGATTCGCACCGTCACGCCGAGGTCGTCAGCGGCGACAGTCAACTGTTCGACGAGGTCACCGGCGTCGCCGGTCGCTTCCGTGTCGAGATCAGGAAGCGGCTCGCCTTCGGTCTGAGAGACGTCGAACACCGGCGCGGGCTTGAACCCGACTAGACCCTTAGACCACTCTTCAGGCGGCGTCTCGTCGCACTCACAGTCACTGTCCTCGTGGTAACTCGGCGAATTCTCGCACTCCGGACACTGCTTGGTGATGATCGGCGCCCAGATCCAGATGGCCGACTCACCCTCCGTGACGTGGCGGTCGAACTCCTCCTGCCACGTCCGGTAGCCCGCCATCCGGCTCGCCTCGGGACACTGTCGCTTGATGAGGAGCGTGTTCCGGTAGGAGTAGTCGTGGAAACGACTCTGGACATCGAGCCACTCTTGGAACTCTTCGCTGGCCTGCGCGTCGTCGACGCCGGCGACGAGATCGTCGATCCACTGTTCGATGGTACTGTTCATCTCGTCTGATCGCGTGTCGGTCTGGTCGAAGGAGACCGACGAGTCTCTGGTCGTAGACATCGTGATCACCGAATCGAGTTCACGGCGACTGCGTCTGTTCAGACCGCGCCGCACCCCTCAGGGGCGTCCAAAAACCGCTCTGTCGGTTAGCGGAGCTCGTGACGTTCGTCTGCAAAGCCGACCGTAACGAGGTACTCGAGGAACTCGTCGAACTGCTCGACGTCACTGGGCGTGTCGGTCGCAAGATGACGCGCCCACTCGATGGCCCACTGGAAGGCGGGATCCGTGCCGCCCTTGCCGTGAATGTACCACCACCGGGCCGCTTTCAGCACGACCAACGGATTCGTCGGCGGCTGCTCACCGGCGAGCCCACGGGTGATAGATTCGATTTCGTCGGGAACGTCGGCGGAATCGACCTCCGCTGATTGTGTGTTGTCGATATCGACCGGGATCTCGTCGATCGAGACGTTGTCAGGACGCTGTTGTTGACTCACTGGAAGTCACCTCTGAGGGCTCTCGAAGGAGCCCTCGCCCTCTCTGGGGGCACGAAAAACAGGTCACGAAGTCACGCCGGCGGGAGGTAGACGCTCTGCTCGCCGGCGATCTCCTCTAGGTTGTTTCGATGACGGTGGCTGAAGTAGCACTCGTAGCTGCAGTATCCACAGATTGCGCCGGTATCGTATTCGGCCACGTACGGGCCGCGGCGAGTTCGCCAGACGTTCGTCCCGCACTCGGTACAGGCGGCGTCCTCGAGATCGGCAGGACTCGGACCCTCGTACTCGACGTCGAGCCCCTCATCTTGCGGTGTCGTTTCGGGCCAGATTCCGTGGGTCCTCCAAAACTCACGGACGCGAGCGAGGCTGTGGCGCACCGTCTTTCGCACGGTGACGTGGTCGGCGTCGCGACCGCTGTCGTCCCAGCCGTCGGCCGTCCAGAACTCACCGAACTGTGCGCCGCGATGCAGCCCGTTCCAGTCGACGCCGACGATGTCGGCCGGTGGCTCGTCCGTGAGTGTCGGTCGGGTCAGCTGTCGAATAGCGTCGAGCTGCTTGGGCGGACTCCCACCGAGGATGTGGACGCGCCGCCCTCTCCAATCGGCTGGGTCGGAGAACTCGTGGGCCAGGCAGTCGGCGTATCCCCGTGAATATCCGAGGACGAGGGTCTCGGGTATCGCGTCGATCACCGCCCGCGACTTCGGAACGACGATGAGCTCGGCCTCGGGGTAGCTCGCTTGGATTTCACGAGCAGCAGCGATGTGGGCGTCGACGGCATCTGGTTCGTAGATGTCGCCGATGACACCAACCTGTGGCTCGTACTCGAAGAAGCGATCGACGAATCGTTCCAGGTCGGGATTGCGGAAGTCGTTATCGAGCATCCCCACAGGAATCTCGAGGTTCAGGTACTGGTCTGCCTGATACCCACAGTCTTCCCGAAATCCGGGAAGAAATCCGAGGGCCAACGCATCAGCGACGAATGGGGCTCGATGGAGGAACGCAATGTGGTCTGCTTGTCTGGCGGCAGCGATGTCGCTAGCCGTGCTGGAGTCTGGGCTCAAATCGAGGGACATGACTGACCTCGCGAGGCGGCTGCTGGTCGCCCCGCACCCATTCAGGGGCCCGAAAAACGGGATACTCTCACCGTTAACCAACACGAGGTGTTGGCTGACTCCGATTGTTGGTTAAGACTGATCGCTACTCCTCATCCTCACGCAACTCTTCAGCCTTCCACTGGAGCCGACGCAGAATCTGCGTCCGATTCTGGTGGGCGTTCTCGTAGGCAACACACTCACGGAGTGTCTCCATATCGGGGATCGTCGCGATCCCGGCCTTGATCAGTCGGTAGTTTGGTGCTTCGAGGCGCTTCTCGGGTGGGAATTCATCGTTATTGCCGCTGCTGTCCGCGGAATTCTTCATCTCTATCGCCCTCCACCCCTGAAGGGCGAGAAAGACAGAACAGACGACTACGTCACCATCGCGGCGTCAGGCCATCGCGTCCTGGAACCGCTCACGAAGCGCGTCCTCACGCTCCTCGAACTGGTCGACCTTCTCCTGTAGATCGTCGCTGACGCGCTCGATGCTCGCGAGCGCCCTACCGGGCGCGAGCGAGAGCGCGCCTGCATGAGGTGGCCCCAACCAGCACCGCGCGCCGACCCGCCCGGAGCGAGCGGCCAGCGGGATATGCCCGCTCGTGTCCGGCCCGGACTGCGGGTCCGTGTCCAGCGCGACTGTCGCCGAGAACGCGCGCCGCGGTGTGGCGCGCGACAGCGCAGGCGGCACCAAGCGCTGGAACGCGAAAGCCCGCGAGGGGCGAAACCGACGGGGATACCCGCTGGCGCCGAGGGCACATGCACTTTACCCGGCAGCCCGCCCGCGACTGCAGGCAGGCAGCCCGGAATGGTCGGTCGCGAGCGATGCTCCGGGCGGCAGCGACGAGCGGGGCGTGCCGGTTACGAGGGCTAACTACCGGCTACACTGTAGCCGACTAATCCTTCCACACGGGTGGGACTGAAAGGGACTGGCGGGCTCGAGGAACCCCGACGACGCAAGCACCGCAATTCCTGAGGAGCGCAGCGAGGCGCGGGACTCGAGCCCGTCAGGGGCTTTCAAGATGTTACCTTCCAGCACTAGCCAGAAGCACAATGACCTACTGACGATCCTCGCACTCACTGAACGATCGGTTCACCACGAGAAACCTGCCTCAGAACTCAGAAACAGAGCCAGGCAACTCGCAGCTGATCGCCTCGTTAGCGACGATATCGATCTACCTGAAGTCATTGATGAACTCGAGATCAGCCAGAAGTAACCTAACGATGGGATAGATAGACTTCTACTCTAACGTGCTGGCGGAGCCATCTTGCAGAACATCGACACCAGTTGACGTCACCGCAATTCGAACGCCGGCGATGGTGACACGAACTTCGACATCGGAATTTGAACCGGTGAGCAACTGCTCGAGCGCCTCAACATCGACGTAATCGTAGAGTCGGTACTCGTCACGATCAAGGCCAGCCGCTTCGAGCGTCTCGACGAGTTCGACAACGAGATCAATCGAGGGGTCGTGCCCAGTTGGAGCGGGACTCATTAACTGGCTAACACTTCTGATTACAGGCTGTTAAAAGATTTGAAGTCAACTATAGAAGCGCATCGATCTTAGAGTTGACTTTTCGAGTATAAGATGATCGCAGCGCAAGCAGATAGAATATGCGCTTTGACGCCGACTGGATGTCTCGCGCTGATGACCGCATTCTCGAGCATCTCGCTGAAGCCGGCCCCGATACCCCGAAGGAAATGGCGGACAGCGATCGGGTTCGTTTCTCCCGCCAACACATCAATGCCCGCTGCAAGACGCTGGTCGAATACGGACTCCTCGTCCACCTCGGCAACGGCGTCTACGATATCACTCGTCAGGGTGAGCAGTATCTCACTGGCGAACTTGACGCTCGTGACCTCGAAGCTGACTGAACCTACTCTTCCAGAAGTGCGACTAACTGGGCGACGTACGGGCTGTTGTCCCAGCTCCGGTGGGGGCTGATCACGCTAAGTAGCGTTCGCGCCTCCTCGTGGGTCAGATGGCCGTTCCGGGCGTAGTCACAGATAAGTCGCGGTGTCGGGACGATACGCGGCCCCTGGAGTACAGCGTGAATCAGTGGGAAGTTCGTGCCACCAAATTCGTCGGTGAGAAAGCCGTCGACGTCGAGTGCGTTCGCGAGGACAATACAATCAGTTTCGCCGTCATCGAGGCCGAACGTCGGTCGCGCGTCCGGGGTGTCCTCGCGCGCATACGGATCTTCGACCGTGTAGTGGCCACGGGCCGCGAGGACGTTACTCGCGGCTGCGGCGTGGATGTCCTGATACTGCGTGATGTCGCGGAGTTCTGCGACGACTTCCGGAGAGACGACCACGTCACAGGAGGTGAGCAGGTATTGGAACGGGTCGGGAACATCGGTACCGATGGCTGCATCCGCACGGGGCACCGCGAGACTGACGAGCGCACTCGTGTCGGCGACGACTGTTCGCAGTCGTGGACCGCTCATCGATCGTCGTCGACCGTCGTCACATCCCCTTCGTAGACGTCGACGTCATCGGGGGCAGCGAGATCGAGTGGTTCGTCCTCGAGATCCGCTTTGAGGAGGCGGAGTCGCTGGGCGGTCTCGGCGCCCACCAGTTGCTTCACCGTCTCGAACTCGAGTTGGTCGTTGTAGTACTTCGTCGCAACTAATTCCTGAAACGTCTCGCTGTCGGCAGTGTCTTCGATGTACTCTCGGATGGCATCGACGAGGAGATCCGTCCGGTCTTTGTCGAAGAGATCGGCGATGGCATCGAGCCGGTCGACGAGATACTCCGGCGACTGGAAGTGAACCCGCCGCGGATCGTCGCTTGCGCTCATTGTGTGTGCAGGTTTTGCACATAGTCGGATAACGGTTTCGGCGTATGCACAGAGCTTGCACATTACGGAGAATCGAGGAGAAAGCCCCCCAGTAAGAGCGATTGCTACACCGGCGAGTTCAGCGCCCCGAAGTGAACCGCCACGGGCGCGGTGGCCCGTGGCTTCCCGTGGATTAGTCTGACACACCCGCGACACCATCGGCATGATGACCTCTGGCGGTGTCGTGGGTCACGGTCGGCTGGTCCACACAGCCCGATGCCTGCCGTCGCAACTTCCGCACAGTGGGAAGTGTCTTGAGAGCAGGCACATTCCTATCCAGTTTCTCCAATTCTTTCTTGGCGATGTTGATGGCCGCGTTCCGGTCAGCATGGTCTTGGCGGCCACACTCTACACACTTGAATCGCTTCTTGTTCCGGTTTGCACGAGTCGTATGCTCGCACGTTGTAAGTGAACACGCCTGACTCGTGTATTCAGGGTTAATCTCCTCGCTCGGGATGCCTTGGAACGCGGCTTTGTACGTGATGAACTCCCGAAGTTTGCGGAACGGAAGTGAGTGGAGGCGACGGTTCATCCGGGTACCATAGTCAATCGAGTCCCGCATCTCTTTGAGGTCTTCAAAGACGATGACGGGGGTCTCAAACCGTGACACCCACTCCACGACTCGTCGAGAGACTTTGTGGAGTTGGTCGTGAACGAACCGTTCCTCCCTCTGCTCGAACGCCCGGTCAAATGACGACTTCCCAGCGTTCTGCATCCGCTTTCGCATCGTGAAGTACCGATGCCGTTCTTTCTTGATTTCAGGGAAGTCGATGATCACCGAGTCACCAATGTCGTTCTCGTAGAGGGCAGCGAGAGCAACGCAGTCCTCGTTAATATCCACACCAACCACTGTTCGTGACTCCGCTTTGTCTTGGACTTCGGTTTCGGTGTGGGTGATGTTGATGTGGAGTTCGTAGTTCCCATTCCGCTGTATCGCTTCCGCCGTTCCAACACGCCACTCATCGGATTGGATAGCTTGGCGAAGTTGTTCAAGAGAGTCGAGCGAGCCACTGAGTGTCCCCTTCACCGGGTTGTACGGTTTCGCACTGACCCGATAGCGGATGCAGTCGTCTTCGAGGAACAGGTTGTAGCCTTCCTCGTAGTTCGACCGGAGCGGGTATGCACCGTCTTTGGTGTGGCTGGGTTGGTTATAGTCGTCGTACTCGTAGTAATTCTCCATCGCTTCCAGCGATTTCTGTACGACGAGCTGAGCGGTGTTGTTCACGAGGTTGGCGTCAGACTCCAAGTCCTGCCGAATCTCATCCCAGTCCTCACCGTTCTTCGCTCGCCGGATCGTTTCGTTGTACACGCGCCGGGCTTCAAGGAAGGCGTCATCCAGAAGTCGCTGACCGTCCTCGTCGGGTTGAAGTTGGAAGACGAGTGTTTTGGTCAGCGACTTCTGCATACCCTAATCGTCGTACTGCGGTCTTGTAAAGGTATGGAGCACGGTTGATAGGTTGTCCGAGTGTCGGGCTTCACCCCCGACCACGGTGGGTCGGGGTACTCGCCCTCGCTCTTCTAGGATAGAAGTCTTCTTACACCGTGATCGCGGTACTTCCTGGATTGTCTCCACGTCGTAGTTGGTGATCGAAACGTGCTGACTTCCGATGTAGAGTTGGCACTCGAGCAACGGGACGTCGAGCACGCACTTACTCGCCTCCTCGAACGAGGCTACTTCTACGAAGTCGAGAACGAACTTCGGATCACATCCCCAGAAGAGCAGTGTTGACGGCTCTTCGAAGAGCTATCCTGCGTATCGATAGATCAACGCACTATGCCGAACTCGAGCCACTGCACTCGACTCGAGTCGATCTTCCACCTCGCCGCCCCATTATCGAAATTGGCCAGAGGAGTCGCCTTCACTCTGCTGGATATCTACCTCATACTCATCAAACACGGACTCGAATCCTTCGTCGACGATCTGCTGGACGAGTTCAGCGAACGAACTTCGATTTCCTGGTTCCTCAACGAGCGACCGATACGAACTCTCGAAGTGATGCCCGTGTGAGGGTCGATCCCGACTCGAGGTCTCGTGGGCTGCCTCGTGTAACATCACGAGATACAGATCATGCATCCAGACTGCACGCTGGCGGCTCGTCATGGCTGAGTCGGTGATCACGATGTACGTCCTGCCGTCAGTCCAGGCATCGGCACTTGCCTCGCCATAGTACACATCTCGTTCAATCCCAAGCTCCTTTGCGAGCACTCGAGCGAAGCGAAGATACCGCCGCTGATCAGCGTTCAACTGCGATTCATCCTCGATGCGATGATAGCCTGTCCAGACACCTTCTGACTCGGCTTGTTCGCCAACATCGAACGTCTCTGGCACCGTTATCGATGTGTCCTCGTCAGTAGCGAGATCACGAAGCCGTTGAGTTGCCGAATCACTTGTATCGAGGACGACGTAGCCACGCTCGACGAGTTTGTCCGCGCCTTTCTGGGCTCCGTCGCCCCACCCAATCTTCGGGGCTGCTTGGATCTCCTCGAGGCTGATACGGGACTCGGTCGCCAGCTGGAACAGCTTGCGCTCGGCCCACTGCTCGTCTGATGACCCGGATGCCATCGTCCCGATCATCACTTCCCGACTCTCGGCAGTCAGCCGATCGTCCGAGACCTCAGCATATAGATCGTCACGTGCCTGCTCAAGTGCGCTGTCGATCCGCTGCCAGCGGTCACAGCCCGACTGGATGTCGTTGCGCGCAAAGTTCAGCGTCAGATTCCCTTTCGAGACGACCACACCACCGAGTCCGTACTCGCGCTTTGTCGTCACGTACAGCCCATTGCTGTAGATATCGAGCCCCTCGTGGGGCGTGTACTCGAGTGCGAGGATCGCATCGTCGGTTTCACGAGTGAGCGACGGATGTGGAGAGTCCGCCACTACCTCGAGTGGATCGCCGTTGTCGACCGATTCGCCGTTGATCACGACCGAGACGCCCGTTCGAGACTGCACGTACGCGAAGCGCTTGCGAAGATCGCGAACGTAGCGCCGCCACCGGTAGCTGTCCGGATCGGGCACTTCATCTTCGTAGTGATCGATCTCGACGAGCATCCCCTCGAGATGATGCTCAGCGTCCACGAGCTGGCCGTCGCGACTGCTGACGTCTTCCCACGGCCTCGAATCGCGTCGATTGCGATAATCGAAACACAGTGCGGTGTCGTGACTCCAGATTCGAACGGCACCTTTCGCGATGATCGCACCCTTGCCGATTCCCCACTCGCCGATTGTCTCGTCGTCTGCTCGTTGCTTGCTTCCTGCACCCAGCACTGAGAGGTTGCGTCGCCCTTCGGTCGACTCGAGGTCAACGCCAGCACCGTCGTCGAGGATAATCGATCGCTCGGGCGAGATGCTGACCAGCACACGGGATGATCCTGGACTGTCGATGCCGTTTTGGACGGCTTCACGGATTGCGTCTGTGAGATCCGCCATCTGGTCTTCGATGAGATACGTTGCAACCCGCTCGTCAGCGGTCATCGTCACGGTCTCGTCAGCCGATGGCTGACTGGCCGGCCTCGAGTCAGTCGCTTCGTTCGTCGCGAACTCCGATAACGTCGGATGATCTGTCATGGTGCTCACCCCTGTGGCACCACAGAAACCGAACCGTGCGGTTACTTGGGAACTGGAATGAATTCCGGTTCGACCTGACGTAGTCTTCCGGTGTTCTCGAGGAATGAGTAGAGATCGTCGTACAGGCCAGTGTCTTCGTCAGTGCCGTCTGCGGATGAGCGTAACGTATACCAGTCACCGATGATCGCACAGAACCGTTGGGCGCGAGTCATCGCGACGTTCAATCGCCGAGGGCCGTCAATGGGACGCCCGAGGAAGCCTGTTTCGCCCGTTGTGTTACTCCGAACCAACGAAATCACGATTGCGACTTTTTCGCTTCCTTGGAAGGAATCGATCGTGTCGACCGTGATGTCCCGTCCAGAATCAAGATATCTCGATAGCTTCTCTCGAATCGCGTTAGCCTGGGCCGTGTATGGCGTAATAACGCCGACTTCGGATGGGCTGAGAGCTGCATCGGCGAGCAGTTCACCGACGATATGGGCAACGAGTCGCACCTCTGCGTCGTTGCGCTTGGAGTGGTCGATCGTCGTCTCGCTTCCACCGATATCGTAGCCGACGAACGCCGGCTGCTCCTCGAGTGCGGTAACGTCACGCCCTTGCCGCAGGGCCCGGTTGTAGAAGCGGCTGTTGGGAAACCAGGAGATGTCGCGATGCATCCGGTACTGCGTTCGGAGCTGGATACCGACTCCCTCGTAAATACCGCCGTCAGCGTAGAGGTGTTCGAACAGGGAGAGACCGGCTGCGGACTCCGGCGGTTCTTCGGTTGCACTGAATGGCGGTAATTGCTTGTGATCGCCTGCGAGGATCACTTTGTCCGCTCGCGCAAGCGGAATACACGAGGCGGTGCATGTCGCCTGTGTCGCCTCGTCGAGGACGAGCACATCGAACTCTCGCTCGAGAGTCGCTGCGCTGCTGTTCGTCGCTGCGACGACATCGGCTAGTCCATCGCAGGTGGCATATTGGGTACTAACAACTTCGTTCGATGATCTGCTGGCGTTCACGCGTCGGAGTACGAACTCGCCGGCACCGTGTTGTGCATGGGCGTGCAGTGATCGGCCGTCAGTCTCAGTCGTTGTGCTCGAGCCAGCAACGAGATTGTCGACTGCTTGGTTCGAATCGGCACAGACGAGGACGTCGTCCCCAGCCTCGACTGACCGTCTGACGACTTCGACAAGCGTTCGCGTCTTACCTGTGCCTGGTGGTCCATGAATGCAGAAGAGGTGATCAGCAAGGAGGGCACAGGACACTGCAAGCTCCTGTTCTTGATTCAGTTCGACGTCTTGCTGACTACTCTTGACACCAGCCGTGTCCCCGAAGGTGACTGCTGTGTCGCCTGTCAAGAGCGCGCGTTGATCATCACGCTCGCGAACGCGCGTAATCGCAGCAAGTTCGCGCTCGTACGGAACGGGATTCAACAGTTGGGTGAGTGCAAAACCCCGCCGCTTCTGGCGGAGGAATGCACCGACAGTCGACCGGTTCTCGATCGTATACCAGTCGATAGCGAGACTGACGGTTAGTCCCTCGATCGCATCGACTGTCGCTGGAATCGGGAACGCATCTGGTGCGTGCTCTTTGCTTGGCGGGTGGAGGAGCACTTCGTTTCCTTCGAAGATCCGGAATTCGCTCTGGACGACTCGATGCGTGTTATGCTGCCGATCTACTTGCCCGTCATCGATTCTGAATCGGTAGACACCATCTTCTGGGTGGCCAAGGGATGCAAGCGATGGAATCGAACCGAACCCCTCGGAACGGAGTGCCTCGGGCGTCGACGCGGCTGCTTTCGCTCGGTTTTCATCACGTTGGGCATCCATCTCCGCTTGGACAAACGACTCGAGTTCGTCAAAGAAGGTGTCCGTGTCGTTGTCGTCAGAAAGCGGATTTCGCGGTGGTTCCCGCTCTGCAATGGGAGAGTCGAAGTACGACGGCGGATCGTCAGGCGCGTAATCGGAGTGCCAGAAGCGTACCCGGTTGGCTAGCGATGAGACGGCAAACGTGTCTTGATCGACCGAAGCATAGTCGCCGCCATCATCGTAGATGAAAACATCGCCATGGAGTGCGTGTTCTGTGAAGGCGAGATATTCGCCCGAGAGTGCTGCGCTATTGCGCGCATGGAGTGGAACCACAATCCAGTCGTCTTTCTCAGGATGTACGAGTTGGTCGTGGTAGCTCGCATATTCAACGATCCCATCGATTGGAATGGGGTCATCACGCACCGGTTCGAACGTCTCGTCTGCCGGTGAATGGAGGGCAGCACTCGAGAGGTCGAACTTGCCGATCGCACTCTCGAAGAGGAGAGACATGTCGATCAGAACGAAGCACTGAGTCCTAAATCTTCCCGTTCAGTGAAGTCATCACATGGCTAGTAGTTTTGATAGAGTGTGTCACAGACCACTTCTCATGAGGTTAATTACCTCTACTTCTCGATGAATCGGCTGACAAATGGCTCTGCTTATTGAACAGATAGCGGGGTTTCACTCAGTCGCATAGCCGTTTTAAGGCTTAATACAGTATCACATAGTGGCAACCCCTCTGAGAAGGTTGGGGCCAAGGGAGTGGTTGAGGGGCCACCGCTCCCTTCACGTTATTTGAATTGACCGTATCGTCCCTGTACTAGAACGTCTGGAAAGAGATCCAGTGGTTTGCTATGTACACCTGCGTACTTAGCAATCCAGCGGACTATCGGAGAATCTGATGCGGTGAATCACATCTTCGGCATCTAGATACCACTGGCCGCCGAATGCCACCGGTACGCGCCTCTCCTCTCCTGAGGCAGTTCTATGAACCCTCTCAGAATGGGAATTGATCCTTGGCCGACTGGAACGCGAGCCGTCCGAGCAACTGACTGGGGCCGCGCTTCGGCAGGTCGTGGGCAACATTCAACTTACTCGGCGGGACACTCCCGCCGACCCCGAGTTCCCAGTCCGTCTCCGACTCGAAACGCTCAACCGCAGATTCGACCTGCTCACGCACGGCGTCGGCATCCATTGTTTTCACATCACCGTCTCGCATCAGCACGTCACCGTCCACGATGACTGTCTTCACGTCGGCGGGTACCGCGTTGTTGACGATCTGTGCCGGGATGTTGGTCATGGGGATGAACTTCGGCTTCTCGATGTCGAGCATGATGACGTCGGCGCACTTCCCGGGTTCGAGACTCCCGACCTCGTCATCAATTCCGAGTGCCGCTGCCCCTTCGATGGTGAGCATCCGCACCAGCTCCATCGAGTGGTACTGCCCCGTTGACCGTTTGAGATTAGCTGCGAGCCGGGCCTGCCGCGCTTCGCCGAACAGGCTGTAGGAGTCGTGCCAGTAATGGTCGTCGATGCCCAGCCCAACATCGACACTCGCGTCCCGAAGCTCCGGCACAGGCGTCCACTGCACGTCGCCGTCCGTGTTCCAGTACGCGAAAATCGACGGGCAGTGTGCAACCGACGCGTTCGCGTCAGCAGTTCGCTGGATATCCTCGTTGTTGGCCAGCCGGAAGTGAGCGGCCACCAGCCGATCGTCAAGGAGGCCGATGTCGTCAAGCAGGTCGAGCGAGTCCTCGGCACCATTTGACCGCGCCATCGTATTACTCGCCTCCAGTTCGAGCAGATGCGTGTGAACGAGTAGATCAGGATATTCGTCAGCGAGGGCGGCAGTACGCTCCCACAGCGCTCGTGTACACGACCAGTCATCATGGGGATTGATCGTTGCCCGGATGCGGCCGTCGTACGCGCCGTGGTACTCGTCAATAAACTCGCGGGCGCGTTCGAACTGCTTATCGACCGGGACGTCCCAGAAGAGATCGGAGAGCGCCATCCCAAAGAATCCGCGGAGGCCAGCCTCGCCGAACGTCTCTGCGCCCCCGCTGGGACGGACGTCCATCGAGTTGACGGTCGTGACACCGCCTGCGAGGAAGTTGAGTGCGGCGAGTTCGTATCCCGCGTCGGTAAGGTAGCCGTATTCGCCGTCAGCGATGTGACCGAAAATGGCGGTCATCCCGCTCATCATCTCCAATAGGTCGAGGTCACTGAACGCGCCGATCAATGGCGTCAGCTCCAGGTGGGTGTGTGCGTTGACGAGTCCCGGCATCACGAGGGTACCCTCGCCGTCGATGACACGGTCGGCGTCACAGTCTCGGTCACCGTCTCGTGTCGTTCGCACGTCGGTGAGGACACCGTCTTCGACTACAACCGTGCCGTTTCGGTAGATTCTGTTATCTTCGTCTACAGTCACAACCACTGCGTCGTGTACTACGAGATCCGCGTCGTTGACCGCAACCTCAGTGTTGTCTCCCAACTCAGCGGCATCTGGCGTCATAATTGGAGGTAAGAGGGGTCGTCCGGTGAGCCTTCTGCCGAGTATTGTCATGGGATTTTTAAACAGAGCTGGTGAAACGAGAGGTACGCTCTGCCGATGTCGTTGACTCGACTTCAGGTTTCAGCGACGCTGGCTCCCACAGTCCTTCCGTCATTTTACGCCACGGTGACGGAGTCGTCAGCGATCTCGCAACTGCGGCTCGTTGACTGGAATCTTGCAGCAGAGGACCTAGCAACTGTTCTGTACGACGTTGACGGTGACACGAGTGTGTTCGTTGATGCAGCGCGTGGCACCGATGGAATCGAGGATGTCGCGGCACCCACTTCTACCGGTGGTTCGGGGTACGTGTTGGTCACGGCGAATCCCGACGCACTCCCATTCTTTAGAACGTTTCTCGTGTTGACGGCGCGAGCGGGGTTGCTCGTCAGGTCTCCAGTCGTGTACAGCGACTTCGAAACAAGAGGTGAGGTGGTGGGAGACGCTTCGGCACTGCAAACCGCGGTTGACGCCGCACCACGGACTATCGACGTGACGATCGAGAACATTGGGTCACGTCCGTCGCAACGGACGGACCCATTTTTTGAGCTGAGCAATCGGCAGCGTGAGGCGGTTTTTACCGCGTTCGAACACGGGTACTATCAGCATCCCCGGGAGACAACTCACGCAGAATTAGCCGAAGAGCTTGGGTGCGCGGCCAACACGGTCAGTGAACACCTCCAGAAAGCGGAAGTGAAACTTATCAAGGCGCTCGTAGAGCTTCAGTCGTGACTTTTAGACGCTTGTGACAGATTTTCTATATAGAGGTCTATCGGTTTCTCGTTGATGAAGCACTAGATTGAGTTGTGCACTGGTATGTGTATCCCCTGTACTTACCGATTCGGGAGGGCAAAGCAAGAATCCAGATCGCTTCCGATTTCGATTAGTCGATGTACTGGGATTCCCACTCATAACGATCCTCGATCGCTTGCTCTCCCTCGTCTGTAATTGCGTAGTAGTTTGTGCGCCTGTCGAGTTGTCCTTTCTCGACGAGTTTCTTATTCACGACCGTATCGAGATTCGGGTATAGCCGACCATGATTGATCTCTGAACTGTAGTACTGCTCGATCTCGTCTTTAACATCCTGTCCAGATGGCTTGTCAGCGCCCACGATCACGTACAGCAGGTCTCGTTGGAATCCTGTAAGGTCGTCCATGGCCCAGCCATTCAGGCGAGATGATATTTGTTATTCTACACGTACGTAGGTATAAGGTAATCCAACTAGTCGATTCTTTATACCACTAGCTGACTCTCGTTCCATTCACGCCATCCTGAAACTATGGTTGTAATAGAGTACTCGGGAGATCAGATCTAGCGCGCACGCTCAGTGGTCAGGGCCGTCTCACTCTGTACTCGAGAGTAGCTCACCGACGTACTGATTTTCCAACTCTCGCCGGGCCTCGAGTTCGCGTTGCCCACGCGCTGTGATCGTGTAGTAGTTCGTTCGTTTGTCGGCCTCTCCTTTCTCGACGAGCCCTTTGTCGACGACGTCGTCAAGATTCGGATACAGTCGCCCGTGGTTGATCTCGTTCTCGTAGTACTCCTCGAGTTCGTCTTTGATCGCGAGCCCATGTGGGTCGCTCTGGCCAGCAATCACGTACAAGATGTCACGTTGGAATGCAGTGAGATCGTACATATATGAATGTGAGTGTATCTGCTGATGAAAGTTCCGAGAGCAAGTGACACCTTAGAAATTTCTCGTATGTTGAAGATGTGGGAACGGCGAGACAGACTTGCACAGGGTCTGCGCCGAACAGGGGCCCAGGTACGGACGGGTTCTAGGCGGTGACTGAGAACCGATGGGCGACAGCGTCGGTGTCAGGGCTCCTCGAGCAGTGACCGGGCACGTTGCACGTAGCTGTTTGCGTCCCAGCTGCGGGCATCGCTGATCTCGTCGAGAATAGCACGAGCATCGGCAGCTGACAGCTGTTCGGTGCGAACGAGTACTGAGAGCAGCGTTGGCGTCGTGACGAGCCGGGTATCGGCGAGCGAGGCGTGGACCAGACCGAGTTGATTGAACTCATCACAGAGCAATAGTGTGGCGTCGAGGTCATTCGCGAGGGTGACAGCAGCGTTTTCGCCGTCATCAAGCGGAAATTCGGCGTCGAGATCGACTGATCGTACCTCGAGCGTCTTAGTTCGGTCGAGGACGGTCGTTGCCCCGCGACCATGCACGTCATCGTATGAGGCGATCTCCCGGAGTTCCTCGATGACTGCCATTGGGACGACAACCTCGTAGCAGGACAAGCAGAGCGCGAGTGGATCGGGGTTATCGTCAGCAACGACTCCAAGACTCACGAGGGCGGAGGCGTCAGCGACGAGCGTCGACATTTATGCGTCGGCGACCTCGTCGATGAAGTCTTCGTCCAGTTGCTGTTTCAACACTCGGAGGTTCGCCGCCTCTTCGGCACCGACGAGCGCTTTGAGTTGCTCGAAGGCGATCTCGTCGTCGTAGTAGGCGGCCGCGATTTCCTGCGTGAGCGCGTCGTCATGGGTCGCCTCTTGAAGGTACTCTCGCAGCGCAGTCACGAGGATATCCGTCCGGTCTTCCCCGAGGACGTCTGCAAGGGCGTCGGTCCGGTCGATAAGTCGGTGGGGCGCCCGGAACTGAACGCGCTTTTTGTCGCCATTCATTATGTGTACATTGTGAGCCAGTCCACTTAGCAGTTATCGTGTGTACAGTGTGAGCCACGCTCCCCTCACGTCGACGACAGCACGGTTCGCTCAAGAAGAAATGTAGCTGATTAACTGTGTGGCCACGTCCTCGGTCCGTTCGTCAACGAGAGCGGTCATATGGAATTCCACCTCTGTCGCACTGTTGAGGGTTGCGAGCGACCACGGAAGGACGTGACTTCGTTCCCCGAGTGGCTCGCCTTCGTAGTCGTCGTCGTGGAGCGTGAGTGACTCCTCATGGTAGGTCTTCGTGGAGATCAGGACGGTGATCAGCTGTACGCCGTGGTTCGGGAACCGAGGTGTTCCTAGAACAAGCATCGGACGGCCTTTGTCCGAGAGCGGATCGGTCCCCCAGATGATGTCGCCGCGTTCCAGTTCATCGAACGCGGTCACTGCACTTCCTCCATCTCGTCAGTTTTCAACTCCTCGAGATTTTCTTCGCCGTACTGCTCGTCTGCAGTCTGGTGGTGCTGATGAAGCCGGTAGGCGGCTCGAAGCCGGTCTTCGTTGTCTGTGATCGCCCAGTACGGGCGCTTGTGCCGCACAAGACCTCGTTCCTTCAGTCGCGAGAGGATGGCACTGACGGCGTCCGTATCCAGTTCGAGTTGGTCAGCGATCGTCGCCGCCTTCCACGCCCGGTCGTCGTTCTCATCGAGGAATAGCACGATCCGCTCGGTGTCGTTTCGTTCCTCGAATTCGTCGTCGTCGGCGTTCTCGAACTCGTCGATATCGATGGTGCCGCTCGACATAGATTACTGTTGGTAGCGTGGGTGTATAGCTATTTTGGGTGTTTGTTACTAGAGAAGCACACTCACGTCTGAAGGCAGGTCAAACTCTGTTATTCACTTTGTCGGCGTCGTGATGAGGTGCTCCTCGAGATCACGCGTCCAGTAGGTGGCTGGCCCACTCGGACTACATCGCGCACACAGCTGTAGCGAGCCCTCGAGATGGCCGAGTTCGACGCGGAATCGCGTGAGGGCTGCAAGCGCGTCGACGACGAGCCCACAGCCGTCACAGGTGCAGTGATCGCGGTCGCTAGGGTCCGGCTCCGCCTGGATAGCGCAGTCGACACAGATGGGGTGAGAGACTCGCTCATCTTTTCCCCACGTATGTGCCTCACCGGCCTCGGTGCCAGGCAGGGCGTCGCAGAAGGCACAGCCAGCGAGCGTCTGCTGCATCACTCACGCACCTCGTCGGCGTTGCGAGCAGCCGTCCAGCCTTGATGGAAGACAGCAAGCTGAGTGCTCGAGTCAAAGGCAGTCTCACTTGGCTCGTGGATGAATACCCGCTTGCCAGGGACCGGCATTACCACACCGTTATCGATGAGTTCAGTCACGAGCTGACGGGCGGTTGTCTCGCTGAGATCTGCTGTCACGACGCGAGTTGCATCCTGATCATGGGCAACGAGTCTGGCTTCGAACCGGCTGTAATCGTCTGCAGTGTCGTCAATCGGATTCGGATCAGTCATTGTCAATCACATGGCGGCTCACTGTTGAGCGCGCCTCATGCCTCATGGCGCCGATAAACTCACTGCTGGAAGTGCGGTCAGAGGGACCGTATCAGAAGGTGCATACAGATATTAAGCACCCATTCGATTGGGAGTAACCGAGTTCACTCTGGAATCGTCTCCTCGAGTTTTAGAGGAAGTCGCTGAAGACAGGTTTCCAGAAAGCTTAGCGGCGCTTCTGCTTCGAGATACCCTGGTTCGTGGGTTAATTCCTCATCGGTCTCGATCTGGAAATGGGTTGTCCCAAGTTCTTCATGATCATCGTCTTTGTGCCACCCCAGGCTGACTACGTCATCAGCCCACTGCACACGCTGAACGTCAATGTCGGCACGTGGCCGCCATGTGACCTCGAAGGTGGCCTGCTGCCGTGGGAATTCTTCGCCTAAGAATATCTCAGTCTCAACGTCAGCAACGACAGATCGAGGCCGGAGTCGAGATGGACGATACCGAACATCAGAAAGCCCCGGTTCTTTTTCCAGTCGTTCTTTGAGGCGACGAAGTCCTTCGCGCCGAGTGAATCCTCGGCCACCAGCAAGAAAGAGTACCATCTTTCCCTAGCCCTCTTGGGGAAGCGTGTCTGAACCACGATTTGCGAGACGCGGGTCTGCATCGAGTCGCGTTAGCGAACTCTGAAGGCTGATCGCAAGCTGAAGTGCTTCACGCACCTGAATGTTGTATTCCCATTCTTCGATCACTTCGAGGCGCTCGCGTCGATCGTCAGCCGACAGATCCTCACGTCCAATGCTCTGTCGAAGTTTTTCGAGAGATTCAACATTGTACGTTGACTTCCACGAGTCGATTTCCTCACCAATCGTACGCAGTTCATTGGTGAGTTCGTCGACTGACTGCTCTTCAGCAAGGGACCGAACTTCACGGAGGAATTGCGTAATCTCATCGGGCTTGTAGCATGTGCCGTCAGCTGTTTCAATGGCCTCGAGATCTCCTTGATCAGCCATTCGATCAAGGTATTTAACAGCCGTATCTCTCGAGACATCCGCCTCTTCGGCGATCCAGCCAGCATTCCGTGGTGTCGTTCGCGTCAAGGCGACATGCCTGACACGATCTGCACTATCCATCTCTTCTGGCCACACCTGTGATCGGTCGCTCATTACTCGCTTTATGACTCCTATGAACTAATAGTTTAGTGTCTGTCTGAATTATTTTGTACCCTGATGCTGGGGGCGCGGTCGAGTGGAAAGTACTAGGTAATGCGTACTGGAGCCAGTGATCGATATTCAACAGCAGGCTCGAGTACTAAGGGCTGGAGATTACCTCTTGCTGGTCCATCGATCTGTTCTCAGTTGCCACGTTTGCTCCACCTGGAACGTATCTGGTCCCTCAACAGGATGGGGATGACTCTGATTCGTCGCCAGTGACGCGGGTCGTGCGAGGCGATTGATTAGTTCATCACGTACGTCCTGCCGAGACATCGTCTGTTCGTGCCAGCAGAGCCGTTCGTCGTAATGACACTTCCTGAAGAGCTGGCCGGTCGTCTCGGCGGCAATGTACTGAGTTCGTTTGACTCCCCAGACGTTCGACGATCGATACCACGGTTTCGTGGGTGCTGTCGCTCAGAAGTCATTCGCTATCTCGGGGCAGTTTGATCGCCCCGCATCCCTCTCGGGGGTTTGACAAACAACTCCGGAAATGCCGTCTCGCCTCTACTGGCTGGCTGAAGAGGATCGTCCCATCAGCCCGGTCGACCCGGACCAGCCAGTCCGAGGTTCGCTGCACGTGACACAGGACGGACTTCGAGAACTCGTACGCGAAGACGACGTGATCGTCATCTATGACGTCGAGACGTGGGAGGAGACTCTGGAAGATCGCCGGCTCATCAAGCACATGTTGGCGCTCTACTCCGACGTCGAAGCCGCTCGCGAACAGCGGATCAATGTGACTGACTGCGACACAAACTAATTCTCGTGGCTTTCGAACTTACGGGCGTCATCGAGGGCGACACAGCTACTTGCTGGGTTGCTCGTTCATCTTCTCCCGGAGTTCGACCGCAGCCTTCTCGAAGTGTTCCGCGAGGAACGGCGTTCCCGATGTCGCCCGCTCATTGAGGAACCCGATGGCGTCAGTGACAGCATCAGCGTCGCGCTCCGCGGCCGCGACACAGTCGACGTACCCGTCGAGTGCCCGACTGAACGCACTCGAGAAGTGGTCGTACGCGCCGTCGACGCGCTCCATGTTGTCGTCGAGCGACTCGACGAGTGCCCGGTAGACGGTCGCCGCCGACGCGTACCGCTCCTGCTCGCGGTACTCGTTCGCGAGATCGAACCACTGCGTGAAGTCGATGGGCTCGAAGACAACGTGGTACTCAGGGTTTGTCTCTTCGAACCGCCGGTCGATCGAGGCACGAAGCTCGTCAGCCGACTGTCTCGTCGGCTCGCCGACTCGGGCGAGAAACCGGGCGCGGAGATCCGCATCGGTCGCGAGTTCGTCACGCAGGAACGCGCGGAGTTCGTCGGCGTCGACGCCATCGAGTGCGGCGTCGAACTGATCGCCTTCGTCTGGCGGTGGGTCGTCAACACACCGAAGCAACACGGCGACGACGTGCTTGCACGCTCCCGGCCCGTCGTACGGACAATCACACCACGGGGCAAACCCGTCGGTGGCGAGGTCAACACGGACATCGTACTGACGGCTGCCGCTCACGACGGCGGTTACGGTGGTGTCGACGCGGTGCATTTCGTGGATACGGCCCTCAGTAAGATATCGTTCGCCACGTTCGAAGACCGCGTCCGTGCAGACATCTCGAACCGTGTCCTCGGTTACGTCCATGTGCGTGTTCCAGTGCGAACGGGAAAACCGATACGTCGATCTCGCTTTCGCTCCGGATTGGAACGGTCTCGCTCTACGAGAAGCCACGGTACTGTTGCAGTACTACGGAGAACCCGCAGCTTGGAGAGAGTCCTACTCGGTCGCGAGTTCGTTGTAGATTTCCTCATGCTCGTCGAGGTCCTGCCGGCCGAGGAACCGAATGAGATACTGCCGCGCCTCCTCGGGGGACATCTCATCGGGGATTTCGGGCTGGTCACTTTCGGCGGCCATACTTACTTCTCACTATGGGATTCGTGGACATAATCGTTCGGTTCGTGTTGTTCATCGTCGCCTGTGTCGTGCTTGGGATCTCTGGGTAGCTGATCTGTGCCTTCGATGCGTGACAGCCACAGGTTGATGGTTGCCTCGTACTCCGGGGCGAGCGGCTCTGTATGCGCTCGTAGATACTTCGAGATGGCCGAGTTCGACGCGGAAGCGCGTGAGACGGGCGGGACCGTCGGTCCCGCTGGAAGCCGGCGTGAAACGCCGGCGACGCCGCGAGGGCGTCGACGACGAGCCCACCGCTGTCGCAGGGTAGTGACACTTTTGGAAGAAGATCCCCACCCTTTATACAGGGCTTCGATAAAGTAGATAAAACGCATGCGTGTCTCATACCAACATGCGAACATTAACAGCGGCAACGAATCGACGCTGCTGCGATTTACAGCCGCGGATGGCACGCGTGCCTGTATTCTCGTCGACGCGGGAGATGGCGTCAATCTCGACACACTACTCGCAGACGATGAATATCTGAATGCGATCTTACTCACACACCCACATATCGATCACTATCGCACGCTCGCGACGAACGTCCGACACAGTGCCCCGATCTATACCGCAGACACGACTGCCGCGATCCTCGAGCAGGCCCTGCCGGAGGCCACACAGGACAACGACCTCGGGGATGTCTCCACTGCTCTCGACGCGCTCGAACCGATCAACGAATGGACGTCGATCCTTAACGGACTCGAGGTCCGACCGATTGCCGCTGGCCACACGCCCGGTGGGGCAGGGTTCCTGATCCGGTTTCACGACGAGACTGCGACTGACGACCCCTTACATGGCGAGCAGCACATTCTCATCTCGGGCGACTTCACGACGCGACCGTGTGCGGGATTCCCGGGGCTGGCAACATCGTACCCGTTCGATATCGACTGCCTCCTGCTCAACGTCGCGAGCAACGATTCCTACACGACGTCGCTGAACGAGTCCCTTCAGTTGACCCTCGAACACGCGTATGCTGGTTCACGAGTGGTCGTCGCGGCAAGTTCATTGACTGGCGTTCACTACGCGACACTGCTTGGTCACTGTACGGAAGTACTCGAGCGCGAGGTTCCGATCACGCTCGTCGGTCAGGCTGCGAAACTCTACGACAGCCTCGAATACGATGTGTCTGGGGTCGAACCGACAGCAGTCTTCGACCGGCCGAACGAGGTCCTGGCAGATGGCGGGATCACGATTGCAGGACCGGAGACGCCGACGACCGGCAGTACACAGCGACTCCTGCAAGCGATCGGCGACGATCCTGCTGCTGCGTTCGTTCAATTGACGATGGAAGACGAGGTCGACCCGTCAGACACCCGCTGTACCACACAGGCGTTTCCACTGCCGAACCATCCCAGTAGCGAGACGATCTCCAACATCGTTCACGACATCGCGCCGAAAGAGGTCGTCATCAAGCACGCAAACGGTAGCACGCTCAAGGAATTCCAGCGGCGCTTCGACCACTGCTTTACCTGGGGAACGAACGATACAGGGGTCCACTGCCTCTACGAGAACGGCGAGTGGCAGGTTCCCGACTGGATTACCGACTCGACTGCAAGCCGAATTCAAAGTCGACAGTGGGACGTTCTCCAAGAGCAGCCACTCGAGACCGATGTCTCACTGCCCCGCTGTCGACAGAGATCGGTCGATCTCGAAGCGGAAGGTGTCGATCTCGATGCCCTCGAAGAGACGTTTTCACGGCCCATCGAGGATCCGTATGCCGGTTCCGATCCTGGGAACGACGGTTCGAAAGCAGTTGCACGCGATACGGATGACCGACAGACCGATCGATCGTTCGAAGCAGACGTTCTCGCTCGTCTCGAGGCGATTGAAACGACACTCGAACAGTCCGAGGAAACGGTTTCAGCCCGCGTGTTGAGCGATGGTGCGGACACACAGGTCTTGGAACTCCTAGAGCAAGCTAATGTCGAAGCTGGTGACGTGGTTGACGTAACGATCAAAACAGAGCCGAGCGACGACTAGGACGGAACCACATAGATCTCAAACCACTCTCTGTCGCTAACGCACGCCAGTTCTTCCCGGAATACGACCCTGAAACCGCTATCGCTGCGTGGTCGATCTATGGCGGGACACCGTACTATCTCCAGACAATCGACCCTGACCAGGAGGTAGGGAAGAACGTTCAGCAGTCGATCCTCTCGGAACGTGGACTTTTGTACTCCGAGCCAGAGTTCCTGCTGCGAACCGAACTCCGCCAGCCGAACACGTACTTCAGTATCCTCCGCGCACTCGCTCACGGCCGCCGGACGCCAAACGAAATTGCAGGTATGGCCGGCGTCGAGTCGGCCTCACTCAGTACGTACTTACAAAAGCTTCGCCGTCTTCGTCTTATCGAGCGCCACATTCCCGTGACTGAATCGCCGACCTCGTCGAAACGCGGCCGGTATCGGATCGCTGCTCCGCTGTTCCGGTTCTGGTTCCGATTCGTCTACGGCAATCAGGATCAGCTTCGGATGCTCGGCGAGAATGCGTACGAAGAACTTGTCGCGCCCGAACTCGCGGATTACGTGAATCCGCTGTTCGAACGGCTCTGCCAGCGAGTACTCCCAACTCTCGTTGATCGACAGTTCCGGGACATCGGACAGTGGTGGTTCAAGGAACACGAACTGGATGTCCTCGGTCTGACAGAGGACGGGCTTGTCGCTGGGGAGTGTAAGTTCACCTCCAACCCCGTCAGTGAGGGCATCTTGTCCGATCTCGAACGGACAGCGGATGAAGTACGATGGTCAAAGCGACCCACCGGTGGAGAGCCGCTGTACGTGCTGTTCAGCCGGTCAGGATATACTGATGATCTCGAACACGCCACCGAAACTCGAGATGATGTCCGTCTTTTCGACCTGTCTGACTTAGTCACCACTGAGTACAACCAAAGCTGACGTTGTGTAGGGTGTCATAGAACTCTTGCCACAGTGTTTATTCCACGGATCCATAACGGAATCATCCGCGAGAGGCTGCTTGCTTATTGATCGCTGGGATTCCTACCAATCAGAGTATCTGTTCGAAGAGTCGTGATGAATACAGAGCGCGAAAGCAGCACCAGCTAATGAACGTATAGCAGGTATGAAGGCCACCCGGAGAGCCCGCTCGGCTGGAGGAGCACGAGGTCGGTTTCGCCGGCCGCGGCGACGAGTTCGTCGTCCCCGCGCTCACTGACGGGAAGTTCCAACATTTCCTCGTAGAACGCCCACGCTGGCTCGAGAGAGTTGACCTTATGCGCCAACCAGAAGAGCCCTGTGAGCAGAAGTCAGGTGTCTCGAGGCAGGAGCAAAGAACCGCGGGCGATCGGCGATCGGTCCGGACGATTCGACGGTTGGACGAACATTCGATTGATGGACGCGAAACGATAGATAAGGCCGTAGCCTACCTGCACTTGCTCATGAGATCCCCACTTCCGACGAACAGACTCGTTTCGCTGACGCTCGCCGGCGCGGTGTTAACTGCTTTCGTCGCGCTCGCGCTGGCAGCCCCCGGACTCGGACTCGGCGTCGATTCGCTGACCGACGACGAGAATCCGACGGTCGCGAGCGATGCACCGACGCCGAACGAGGACTTCACACCGGCAGTCGGGACGCAAGGCGGCGGTGAACACGAGGACGACGAGTACGAAGACGAATACGAGGAATACGAAGAGGAGGAGGACGACTAGCGATGAGTTTGGCGGACTCCCTTACTGCCGCCCGCACGCGACTCGGTGACGCCAGACTGGAGTTTCGGTGCTGTGACACCGACTTCGTGGTTCGGACGACGGGCTACCATGCTAACGCCGCAGCCGAGCGCGCCCGCGAGACCGCGCTGTCACTCGAGGCCGAACTCAACGCGTTCGATCCGGAAAGCACAGTCGCGCGTCTCAACCGGACGGGGCGCGTCGAGAACGAACACGTCGCTCGCTTGGTCCGGCGCGGCCTCGAGTACGGCGAGCGCACCGACGGCGTCTTCGACATCCGGCAGGGGGCGGTCGAACACGACCTAAAGGCGTACCTCCGTGGCGACCGAGAATCGATTTCGCCGGCGTTTGAAACCGGCTCGGTGCGCATCGACGGCGACCGCGTTGTCACCGAGACGGAACTCGACTTGAACGGTCTTGCGAAGGGGTACATCGTCGACCGTGCGACCGCCACAGCGGCGGGGCCGGGCCGACGCGGCTTCGTCAGCGGCGGTGGCGATATGTCGCCGCCGACCGGCACGATCGCCGTCGAGAGCCCCTACGGGGATTCGCGTCCGCTCAAAATCCTCGACACCGACTGGAACGTCGCCACCTCCGGGGGCTATCGCCGGGAGCGCGATGGTGTCGACCACGTCTACGATCCGACGACGGAGCGACTCGGTGCGCGACATGAGTCGGTCACCGTGATCGCGAACCGCGACTGCATGGAAGCTGACGCACTCGCGACGACGCTCGCCGCACTACCGCTCTCGGACGCGCTCGAGCGCGCAGCCGCGTGGCCGGACCTCGAGGCGTTCGTGGTTCACGACGGCGTCTTTCGGATGACAGAGGGATTCGATGCACACGTCGCATAGCGGGACAATCACGGTCATCGCGGTCGTGCTACTCGTCGCCACGATTCCGGTGTTGTGGGGGATCGCTGACGTTCGCGAGACGCAGGCAGTCGACCGCGAGCGGGCGGACCTCGTCGACTCGACGGTGCCGACGAGACAGGCACCGAACGATTACGACGGTGACGGGATTCGTGACAACGCGGATCAGTGCCCGACGCGACCGGAGACGACGAACGGCTTTCAGGATAGCGACGGCTGTCCGGACATCGTTGAGACGACGGGGGCCTCGTGATGGAAATTATTTGGTATCTCGACCGTGGCGCAGCACTCGTCGCCTATCCCGCGCTGTATCTAGCGGTCCTGACGGGGATTCTCTACACCGCGCGGTCGTTCGGTTCGCTCTACCGGCTCTCTCGCCGGGTCCACATCGAAGTGTCGGTGTTTGCGATGCTCATGACGCTCCTCCACGGCGTCCTCGGTATCCTCGACACCTGGTTCATCGTCTCCGGGTCAGCCCCCCAGCCCGCCTACTCGACGACGTACCTGCTCGCTGGTGTCGTGGTCGGCGTCGGGGCGCTGCAGGTGCTCGTCGTCGCGGTCCTCGGCTTTCTCGACGCACAGCGGTTCGACCGACCCTGGGGTCCGCGGGTCGTCCATGCGTTCGCCTACGGCGGGTTCGCGTTCGCGACGATCCACGCAGTCGCCATCGGGACCGATGTTGCGGGGCTGATCCGTCCAGTCTTCGCCCCGGCGATCGCGTTCCTCGGCTACGTCCTGCTGTTGCGCCTGCTGGTGGCCAGCGGGCAGCTGTCGACGCCCGCGACGACGAAGCAGTAGCTAGTAGCTGTCCCACAGGTCGAATAGCCGGTCGACGACTCGATCGGTGAATGTTCGTCGGTGGACCGTGTAGAGATACTGCACGCGCTCTGGATCGCACAGCGCGTATTCGACGCTGCGCCCCTTACGCTCCTTGGTCACGAGATCCGCGTCCTCGAGTTTCGAGAGGTGCCACGACACCGTCGACGGTGACCGCTCGAGGCGATCGCTCAGGTCGGCGGTCGACAGCGCTCCTTCGACGGCGAGGTGGGCGATGATCCGGCGGGCGTACTCGCGTCGCAGCGCGTTCATTACGGCCTGATCTTCCTCGTCGAACTCCTCCGCTGGGTAGTACCGCGTGTACTTCCCGTCGTCCGATTTCTCGAGCAACCCCTGGGTTTCCAGCCGGCGGAGGTGGTACTGCAGTGTTCCCTGCGCATACTCGAGAGCCACGAGGAGAGCCCGAAAGTGGATCCCGGGATTGTCGCGGACGTGCTGATAGATTGTCCGCCGCGATCGCAGCTCCAGCGCCGGGTCCGCGTCGGGGTCGGAGCCCGGCATGGTCAGTCCCGAGTCAACGCGATGAAGAACGCGAGCAGTCCCACGAGGATGAGTGCTGCCGCGCTATGCTCGAGCAACTCGACGGTCTGCACGGAGAGGTACGAGAAGAGGTAGTACTCGAGGAAGACGACGAACCCGTAGATCGCGAACATGAGATAACCGACGGCGACGACGGCCATGCGACGGTCGCGTTCCCGTCGCCACGCCAGCGCGCTGAGCAGTGCGAGCACCGCGCCGAGGAGAAAAATTCCGAGACTGATGATCTGCTCAAGTTGCTGGGCGAGCGTCAGTGCAACGGTCATCGTGACGAATCCCGGAACGAGCCCTGCCATTCGGTTCGACTCGACAGTGGTGTTGGGAAAGAAAAAGGATTGTCGTCCAAGTATCGAATCGGGCAGTCGGACTGGTCCTGATGGCGGGTTGGCAGGCCGGTTGTCGCTGCGGCTGCCGCTCTGTGACAGATTTTCATGGAATCCGACTCTGCTGTATCGATGCTCTATATTCAGCAGGCGATTTTTGGAACATTTCAGACATATAGATGGCCGCTTCGGTAACTGCTTTCCCTGTACTTATCATTTATTGTGATTACCAGCTCAACAGATGAGATAATCTATGACGGCCTTGTTTTGGCATCCCGTTCTACGAAACCTTGACCGTGACCTCATCAGATGGTGTCACTACCACACAGAACTCACCAACCGAGTATCGAATCTCGAGATCAGTCTGTGGGCCCGTCGAGTCTACAAGCCGCTCGAGGGCTTCGGCGTCGATCATCCGCTGTAGTTGGTACTCGTCTCGATCGAGGCCCTGTTCCTCGAGTGCAGTGATTATCTCGAGCAGAAGCGGTCGATCACTCATCGTCGACCTCCACTGACGATGTCGATGACCTCCTGGGCGGTCGAACTGATCCGCTCAAGCCGATCGAGGATCGTTTCCGGTTCGTCACCGTGCCACGCGGCGAGGTAGAACGCTGACCCACTGGTATCCAACTCGAAGTACCGTCCAACGATGTAGCCGACTGCTTCGGCCTCGAGTTCGCGTTTCGATCGCTCAGCCACGTCGTCGACGCCACTGTGTAACAGCGCATGTGCGTACTCGTGAACGAGCGTGACGGCGAGATCAGCGTCGTTCTCACGAACTTGGACGGCGACGCCTGGTTGCCCTTGAGGGCGATACTCACAGACGCCCTTGGCGTTCTCATATGACCAGTCCCGGGGTGGCACGACTTCTACGTCAACCTCGAGTGAGTTTGCTGCCTCGAGGAGTGCGGGGAGTAACTCGTCAGCCTGTCCCTTGGCTTCGGTTTCGAAGTCGGGCAGTGGCTCGCCGTCAGTCTGTGAGATATCGAAGACGGGCGCTGGTCGAAAGCCCACGAGTCCTTTCTCCCAGCTATCCGGCGGTGTGTCGTCGTATTCACAGTCACTGCGCTCGTGATACGACGGCGAGTTTCCGCAGTCGGGACACTGCTTTGCGATGATGGGCGCCCAGATCCAGACCGCTGTCTCCCCTTCTTTCACATGCCGGTCGAACTCGTTTTGCCATGTTCGATAGCCGGCAACGCGCGTTGCCTGCGGACACTGGAGTTTGATCAACAGCGTGTTTCGGTGCGAGTAGTCGTGGAACTGACTCTGGACATCCAACCACGCTTTGAACTGCTCGCTCGAGACGGCGTCATTGACCTCGTCGACGAGGTCCTGGATCCACGTCTCGATCGTGCTGTGCATCTCGTCGTGCCGGGTGTCCGAATCGTCGAACGTTTCCCGGGAGCGGCTGCTCGTAGCCATGTTCTATCACTGCTTCTCGAGTCGGATCGAATCGACTGAACTCGAGGAGACCTCCGCCCCTCAGGGGTCTCACAAAAAACGCCGGACTCGAGCAGGGGCTTGTAACTGCGGTTCCTCACAGAGAGTTGTGAACTCGTCGCGATGGTTGCGCTCGTGGCCGCATTTTCGACAGCGCCAGTACCGGGTCCGATACTCGTCGCTGTCTGTGAGATCGATGTCGTAGGGTGATGGTGCTTTGCCGGGGAGCCACTCGTCGATCGCAACGAGTTCGTGTCCGTTTTGACGGATGGTATCGCCAGGATAGCTCTGGGATCGGTCGTTCGCTCTTCTGTCGGTACTGCTGGCTACACACTGTCGGCGAAAGCCCGGCAGCGAAACGGCCTTTGGCCGTAAGCAGCCCGGACCGTGGAGGTGGTGGGCGGTGGCGGTGACCGACACACACCAGCAAAAAAAGGGGGACGACGACCGGCTACTCCCACCACGGGTCTCGATCTGGGAACCGGACCTCCGACCACCGGGTGAGCGCGATTGAACACCGACCGTTGTACCAGTTTTTTGCCGCGGCCCTGAACCGGACTTGGTCACCTTCTCTGACCTTCGTCTGCTCGCTGGCCGTCCAAACAGTAAACTTCGTTCGCCCAGTTTCATCTTCGATCAGCCCGACCTGCTGCTGACTGGGACAGGCGGGCTCCCACAGTTCGATAATGCGACCTTCGACGCTGACCTCGCCACGATCGATTTCCTCGAGTCGTCCGATCGGGACGATGGTTCCAGCCTCGTTCAACAGCTCCTCTTTTGTCTCCATGACTGCCTCGAACAACTCCGCACCCCCGAGAATCCGACTGGCGATGCGCCTCGCGATAACGGCCCGTGTGTAACTACTGTCGACGTCGTCAGCCAACCGCTGCGCGAATTGATTGACCTCCGCCAGCGTCTCCCGCTCGAGTTTTGCTCGGGGATCGACCCGTGTGCCCGTCCGCTCGTCGCGACGCATTGCTTCGACCTTCTGCCGGGTACGCCACGCTCGGCCGTCCTGCTGTCCGAACTCGGCCTGGTCACTGATTCGCTCGAGTTCGTCCTCTCGAGCCTGAATGCGCTCTTCCTGGGCCAGTGTTGCGCCATGAATCCGATCTCCGCTGGTGTCTGCGATCCCCTCTGGGTGATTCGCATCTACCTTTGCCTGTGTCTCCTGTTCGACCGTCGCCTCGAACGCCGGCGTCTCGTCGACGACCGGGAAGCGGCCCTCATTGACCGTCTGCTCGCTCGCTTGTTCGAATGCCTGTTCATCGACCGTAACGACCTTGCTACTCGAGTTGTTACTAGACATTGGATCTCACAGATCTGAAGGCGCTCACGCGCCTGCCACCGCGATGCTACTACATCGCGGTTTTCCGACGACTACGACCGACTAGATCCATCTGCGCGCTCTCGCTCGCGCCTTCGCGAGCGCCCTCCTGGGCGCGAGCGAGAGCGCGCCTCGTTGAGGTGGCCCCAACCAGCACCGCGCGCCGACCCGCCCGGAGCGAGCAGCCAGCGGAGTAAGCCCGCTCGTGTCCGGCCCGGACGGCGGGTCCGTGTCCAGCGCGACTGTCGCCGAGTACCCGCGCCGTAATGTGGCGCGGGAAGCGCAGGGGCACCAAGCACTGGAACGCGAAAGCCCGTGAGGGACGCAACCGACGGGCTTACCCGCTGGCGACGAGGGCACATCCATTTTAGCCCGGAACGGCGAGCTTGCTCGCCGCATGCCCGGAATGGTCGGTCGCGAGCGACGCGGAGGGCGGCAGCGGCGAGCGGGGCGTGCCGTTGACTACGACTGACCATCGGCCAAACTGGAGCCGGCTGATCTTTCCATGCGGGCGGGACTGAAAGAGGCTGGCGGGCTCGAGGAACCTCGCCGACGCAAGCACCGCAACTTAAGAGGAGCGCAGCGAGACGCAGGGCTCGAGCGCGTCAGAGGCTTTCAGGGATCAAGCCTGCTACTGGTGTTGGTACGTATACCGCCAGAAATTCCGAGAAATTCGAGGTCTCGAACCATTGATTCAAGTCGTGATACCGCAAATGCGGTCAACTAAGGTTACGGGAACCCCACCATGTCCGCTGTTCTTCCGAAGTGTCGAAGATTGCTGCGGACATAGTAGGGTCAGGTATACTTTCCAAGCGTTGTGTCCTGATCGAACTTATACGCGGATCAGGCGCAATACCACGGCCTTCAGGCCGTGGATACGCGCCGTCACTCAGTGACATATTCCACCGATTTCGACAGGGTCAGATATTCCACGCCAAGCAGAGTTTTTAATTCTATCTATTTCACAACTACTTATGAACACAGTACGATGCTGGAGACGACCCGCACTTACGTCGCACGCATCACGAACCACTCGCAGGTTCGTGGCGACCTCGACCAGTGCGGGTTCGCAGCATCCAAACTGTGGAACGTTGGGCGGTACTACATCCAACAGCGGTGGGACGAAGACGGTGAAATACCCGATGAATCCGAACTGAAGTCGGAGTTGAAAGACCACGAACGCTACAGTGACCTGCATTCTCAGTCAAGTCAGCGAGTTCTCGAAGAGCTTGCTGAAGCGTTCAACGGTTGGTACAACTCTGACGACGGCAACAACCCACCGGGCTACAGGAAACGTGGCGACCGACACCCGCGCTCCACCGTGACGTGGAAGCAGAAAGGAATCAAATACGACGCCAAACACAGCCGTGTTCGCCTCTCGAAAGGCTTCAAACTGAAAAAGTCACGGTCTGATTTCATCCTCGCGGAGTACGAAATCCGCCCCGACGTACAGGTGGAGAACATCCAGCAGGTGCGTGCCGTCTGGAACGGCGACCGCTGGGAACTCCACCTCGTCTGCAAGAAGAACATTCCCGTTGAAGACGCCCCCGGTGACAAGACAGCGGGTATCGATCTCGGCATCAGCAACTACCTTGCCATTGACTACGAGGACGGCCCCTCGGAGTTGTATCCGGGGAACGTACTGAAAGAGGACAAGCACTACTTCACCCGTGAGGAGTACCAGACTGAAGGCGAGAACGGCCCGTCGAAACGTGCGCGCAAGGCTCGCCGAAAACTCTCCCGACGCAAAGACCACTACCTCCACACGCTCTCGAAACACATCGTTGAGCGGTGTGGCGAAGAAGATGTGGAGAAGATAGCAGTTGGAGACCTCAGCGACATCCGCGAAGACGAGAACGGCGACTCGCGGAACTGGGGCGCATCGGGGAACAAGAAACTCCACGGCTGGGAGTTCGACCGATTCGCCCGTCTGCTCGAATACAAGGCCGAAGAACACGGCATTCTCGTTGACCGGGTAGGCGAAGAGAACACCTCGAAGACCTGCTCGTGTTGCGGGCAGATTCGAGATGCAAACCGTGTGGAGCGCGGTCTGTACATCTGTTCGTCATGCAAGACGACGATGAACGCAGACGTAAACGGTGCCGTGAACATCCGCCGAAAGATAACTCAGAGTCCCCCAACCGGGGATATGAGTAACGGCTGGTTGGCACAGCCTGGAGTCTTCCTGTTCGACCGCGAGAGCGGACGGTTCACACCGAGAGAACGGGGAGACTGCAAACCCTAATATCCCAACGCTTGGGATTCCTCCGCCTTCAGGCGGAGGAGGATGTCAAGAGGACCTACTTGGTCTGACACATATGTAAGTTTCTTGCCAATAGATGGACTGGATACTGGCATGAACCGGCGACAGTACCTGATTGGAGCGGGGACGGGCATCAGTACAGTTTCGCTTCTGTCGACTAAAGGCAGGGCAACTGACCACATCAATGTAGACATCGTCGAAACGTCCACACCGCTCGAGGGCGGAGATCTTCTTGAGGTGACTGCCGAAATAGGGAATAGCGGTCCTACCGATGAACGGGTTGAATTAGACTTTCTCGTCGGAGAGGACGCGGAAGTAGTCGGTGAGCGAACGGTTCCAGTCAGGGCCGGCGAGACGCGGACCGTTGATTTTCTGCAGTTTCGGACGTATCCGGTACGCGTCGATGAGACATTCCCGGTACGCGTTGAAACTGAGGCCGCTGTCGCCGAGACAATAGTCGACGTCAGCGGTGTAGACCCGTGCGATTCCCAGTACGTATATCCAGATCGCAACCAAGAGCTAAAGTCCGACCGGAGACGACGGTCATCTTCGAGGTCGATAGCGAACTGGTGGAGCAGCAAGGCACCACACACTGGTATATCAACGGTGAGTACGTCTTGACACCGGCCGGACCATGGTCCGCAACGTATTTCGCTGATGTCGGTCGCGAGTTCTTCACTCACACGTTCGATACTGTAGGGACGTATCTCGTCGATGTAGCCGTGACTGCTGACGACGGGAATGCTGCTTCACGCTGGGAGGTGACGGTGGCTGAGGAAGGGCCTGAACCGCCGACCGTTGATGCGAGTCGGCCAGCTACCAGCGAACTTGTCGCCGACGAAACCACCACGCTCGAGCTGGATATCTCGAGTACTACTGAACTAGATCGTGTCGTCTGGTGGTTGACGCAGTCAGACGTGATCCTTGACATCTCCGATCTCGAGGGAACCAATGACACTGCCTCGGTCGAAATCAACGGTGGCTGCCATACATGTCAGATTGAAGCATGGGTGATCGACGACAACAATACGTATACAGCGGTCAATCCGTGGGTGTTCGAAGAGTCTAACGCAGCAAACGACGATGCTGGCGGCGATGAAGGGAGCGTTGCCGTACACATTCAGGGCACGAATAGCCCGGTGACCGGTGGGGAGGTTCTTGAGGTGACTACTACGGTCAAGAATACCAACTCGTCAGCGGTAACACGCACGGTGGGTCTCGTGGTCGGGAACGACCCCGAAACCGTGGACACTCGCACAGTGACGATCCCTGCCGGTGAATCAGAACAACTCACGCTCGTGTTTGAGACATATCCGGTGGCCCAAGACGATTCGTTCCCCGTACGCGTCGAAACCGAGGAAAGCTCAGATCAGCGAACCGTCCGTGCGTACGGAACGGAGACGTAGCTCTCCGTCTCGGCTTTCTGTTGCGCAAATAGCGCAGAGACAGTGTTAATTGATCGTGCTACGAGAGTCGATGTACGCTGCGGATTCCTCACTATAGCCTGATCATGCTCACACCAACAGTTGTCACGGAGTTCGATAGCCAAGCACCGGAAGCCACGAAGACGGCGACGTTCGGTCTGGGTTGTTTCTGGGGCCCCGACGCAGCGTTCGGCGCAATTGACGGTGTCGTGCGGACTCGAGTCGGCTATGCTGGTGGGACGAAATCCGACCCCTCCTATGAGGTTCTCGGCGACCATACGGAAGTCGTGCAGGTCGAATACGATCCCGAGGAACTCTCGTTCAGTGAATTACTTGAGCGAGCGTTTTCAGAACACGACCCATATCAGCAGCCCTCGAAGCGGCAGTATCAGAACATCGTTTTCACGGAGACGGCTACTCAACACGATCAGCTGCAGACGTTTCTGAACGACAGTGATCTCGACAGCAACCGGATCACAACGCGTTTCGAATCACTCGATCGGTTCCATCTCGCAGAAGCCTACCACCAGAAGTTCAACCTCCGCGGGAAGCGATGGATCACCGACGTATTTGCCGAGGCGGAGTATGATGATGCGGCGATCAGAGAGTCGCCAGCAGCCGCGAAACTGAACGCTCACGTTGCTGGCAACGACGTCAGTGTTCCGTTTATCGAGCAGTCGTTCGACCCACGACCACGGCACTAACTCCTCATCGCTCGAGACCCGGACTCGGCAATCTGACAGTAGGCTCGTCACCACGCGTACAGTTACTCCGACGCGATCCTCGCTACGACTCCATGTCGCTCCCCAACCCTCGAAACAGCAGTGGGTCGAATTGGTTCCGAGTGGTGCAACTTTGCCGAGATTCGAGAGAATCACCGTACTAGTCAATAGAACAATAGTTGGAATAGGTTCAATAGGTACCTTTCCCGATTCGTTGTGAGAGATGTTGCGAAATCGGTCCAACAGCCAGCTACAGTTAGCCTCCCGAGGGACAAGAAGTAGGATAGGTTTCCTCACCAGGTACACAATATACAATAGGTACCTTTTCATCACCACCTACCTTACCTACCCAACCTATTGTACCTACTTCACCTATTTCACCTACTGTGACTACCCAACCCATTTGAGTTGCAATAGGTAGAATTAACATTCAGGGAGATAATACAGTCTCAATAGGCTGAGGCGGAACCTTCCAAGACAATAGGTTCCTATTGCGAATCAATAGAACTGACCCAATATGGCAATGAATGAGACAACATCCGAACCACGTGCCGTCAGCGTGGTCATCCTGAAAGGAGGTGTCGGCAAATCAACGACCTCGATGAATCTCGCGCGCCAGCTCTCCGAGCGCGGGACGACCCTCTTCGCCGACCTCGATCCGAACGGTCACGCGACGAACGGGCTCGGTTTCGAAGAGGCATACCAAGGCGAGACCAATCTCGGAGACGTCATCCTCGAGGGCTCGGCGACGCCACACGACCTGATCCGCTCGACCGACCATGGATTCGATCTGCTACCGTCCTCGAACACGCTCGAGGACGTCGAGAAGGATCTCGCCGGCGCGATGCAGGGCTCGGCACGAATCAAGTCGAAGATCGTCGATCCGCTGCTCGGTGACGAATACGAGTATGTGGTCTTCGACTGTCCGGCATACCCGGGAATGCTCAACAACAACGCCCTCGTCGCGACGGGGAACGTCATGATCCCGATCGAACCGGGCTCGAGCGCGATCGGCGGCTACAAGCGAACGATGGAGCGACTCATCGAACCGGCCCGGGAGTACATCGACGTCGACGTACTGGCGGTCATCCCGAACAAGCTCTCGGACCGGATCGACCAACAGACCGAGGACCGAGAACTCCTCGAGAACCTCAACACGGCGACCTACGAGGTCAACCCCGGACAGCCGCTCCAAGAGGCGGTGCCCGACTTCGCCCGGATCACCGCCGAGGAGTTCGACGCGATCGACGCCGGCGAAACGAGTCCGCCGAAACCGGGAATCCGCCATCGGTCGGCCCTGTCGCGGTCGCTCCAGCACAACCAACCGCTCCAGGATTACGATCCGGAGAACGACCAGATACCCTACTACGAGGAACTGGCCGAAATCGTCGCAACCGGAGGGGTCCAGCGATGAGTAATCCGTTCGACGATCTCAAGGAAGACGAGGAAGAGACCGAGACGGCCGACTCGAACACCGAGACCGAAACTGAGGTTGACGCAAAATCGCCATCGGGAGGAACCGACGAGGGCGCTTCGGAGCCGACAGCGTCCGGCTCGAGTCCGAACAGGGAGCTGGACCCAGAACCGTCGACCGACACCGAACTCGCCGCTGAAAACGCGACGGGCATGGCCGACGAACCGGAATCACCCGCGGAAGCGGGACCGGCGTTCGAATACAGCGAGGTCAAACAGAAGCCGTTCTACGCTCGCACCGAGACGGTCGACGAGTTCGAGAACGCGATCCGAACGACGATCGTTCCGACACTCGCCGAGGCGGGCGTCATCGACGAGGAAACCCGGGAGATTCACGACGCCGTCCTTCGACTCGCGAACGAAGAACCCGAACGGATCGCCGAACTCGTCCTCGAGGAACGGCGACAGGCAGGAGATCATTGATAGCGGAAATTGACAGTTTCGTATCGACTGTCTTCGCTTCGGCTACGCACGGCTGGGACGCTGCTTGAATCGGTCCGTTCACTCGTCGAAAGGCCGCATTCGAGGGACTCCAGATCTGTTTGGCTTCGCCTCGAACCGAAGCGATCGTCAGATCCGGCCGCCACCGGAGCCACCGAGACCCCCTCCAAGGCCGCGCGTGGAGGACGACCGGTCACCACCGAGTTCGCTGAAATCCATATCGTCGAAGAACTCCGGTGCGGTACTCTCGGTCGCGTAGACGTAGAGCGCGGTCTTGGCGACGCCACTGAGGGCTTTTCCGACCAGTAGTCCGAAGAGGAACGCGGAACCGCCGATCAGTACCGTTGCCAGCAGTTGAACTGTACCCATGCCCGCAGTCACAACGAATGTAAGGGCGCCAAGTCCGAGGCCGACGACCGCCAGCAGGAACGAGAAAATGTCGATCGCTCCCATCGCACCGATGGATTCGCCCCACGTGTCTTTGAACGTGCGCGCACTCTCCGAGAGCATCTCCGTGACCGAGGGGTCACGAAAGACGATCACGGGGACGACGAAATACGTCATCACACTCCACGCGACTGCGAAGAGTCCGGCGACGATCTGAGCGGCGAGGTTGTCTTCGGACTCGATGGCCCGGATGATCACGCCGACGATTGCGGCGATGATCGACCAAGTTAACAGCGGGAGTTTCCGCTGCCAGGCTGTAGCCAGCGCCGCACGGATCGACGGTTCCTCGCCGTGGAAGGCAGTGTGCGTCGCGGCGACGAGGGCCGCCGTGAAGAACGATGCGATGAACGTTTCGACGAGGTACGCGACGAACAGGGCGGCGTACACAGCCGGTCCGGGGTCTTCGAAGAGCGGTCCCGTGAGGTACAAACTCCCGAACAACGTTACAATGAACGCGATGCCGGAGAGTCCACCCACGAGCGGGAACACGAGCAGTTTCGGGTGGGCTCTGAGGACGCGGCCGCTCCGCCGCGCCATACCGAACCCAGTCTTGAGGCGGCTAAACACTCCCATAGCACGTCGGCGTTGATTCTCAGCGCTGGTAAAAGATGTGCAACAAGTTCAGCTACGTATCACGATCGGGCTCGGCGGAGATGCATACTATCATGGACGGCTCTCTCGATCGGAGTTGGCTTTCGTGCTGGTAGGTGCTATCGCGCGGATAGGGTATGCAATTGCGGGTGCAGCGACGCTTCTCTCACACTGAATCGTGAATTTAGCTCGTTTCGTGTAGTGTTCGATGCGTAACTGTGGTCAAATCCTGACGTGTTAACTCCGACGGCTCCGCTTGTCGGGAGTAAGAAGGGTGTCCATCTCAGCGAGATCGAAAAGCGACCAGTTGTCGTCGAGTTCGTCGGCGAGTCCGTCGACGAACCCGCTCCTCGAGAAGAGCGCGAACTCCTCGGTACGCGTGTCCGGTCCCCATCGGACGCGGGTCGCTTTGTCGCGCAACGAGTCGACAAGCGCGTGGCCGACCGGGTCCGACGTCCATTTGCATTCCGCGAACAGGACCCGGTCGTCCTCCGGCGCGAGACCGACGACGTCGATTTCGTCTTCCCCGTACCACCACCGGCCGACCTCCGAGTAGGGCCCGAGGTCGTCGCGTCGGATCGCCTCCCACACGGCTTCCAGACAGACGTCCTCGAACGTCGACGCGACGTGATCGGGAAGATTCGGCTCGATAGTCCCGTCGTAGACGACACCGGGAGCCTCTTCGATACTGGATCGGTTCGGCTCGACGAATCGGAACCAGAACCGCAGGAACTCGTCCGCGACCCGATACCGCGAACGCTTCGATTGCTTGGCAGAGGCGGTCACCGGCACATCGCGATCGATGAGGCGAAGCCGACGTAACGTCTGCAGGTACTTCGATAGCGGTCCCGATCCGATACCCGTCGCGCCGGCGATCTCGTTCGGCGTCGTATGGCCCGTTGCGACGGCCTCGAGAATACTCATGTACCGGGCGGGGTTTCGCAACTCCGTCCGGAGCAGGAATTCGGGTTCGTTGTACAGGACAGCCGTCGGCGTCAAAATATGCGACCGGACGTTTTCGGCGAGCGACCGTGTATAATCGAACAAGGTGAGGTACATCGGCGTCCCGCCCGTGATCGCATACGAGCGAATCGCGTCGTCGATGTCGTATGCGATGACATTTCGAGCCTGCTGGAAGGAAAACGGCTGGAGGTCGATCTGTCCCGTACGGCGACCGTAGAGCGGACTCTCGTGACCGAGAACCTCCGACTCCATGGTGCTGACGCTCGAGCCGCACAGAACGAGCATCGACTGCGTCGTCTGCAGGTGTTCGTCGACGAACGACTGGATGTACGACGGGAGCGAGTCGTTCTCCGCGACCAGATAGGGGAACTCGTCGATAACGACGACGAGTCGTTCCGTCGCGAGTTTCTCGGCGAGATAGTCGAAGGCCTCGTCCCACCCCTCAATGCGCGGAACACGGTCGTCGAAGTGACCGGCGATTTGCTCGACAAATTTCTCCCGCTGGCGGTGTTCGGCCTCCTGCGACGCGAGGAAATAGATGTGCGGCCGGTCGGAACAGAACTCCTTGAGGAGTTCGGTCTTCCCGACGCGGCGGCGCCCGTAGACGACGTAGAACTCGTGGCCCGGCGACTCGAGTGCCGTTTCGAGGGCGTCGAGTTCATCGACCCGGTCGTAGAAGGTCATACTCTAGATAATGGTTATCGCGATAATGACTTATGCGTTTCGTCACTCGCGCCCCGCAATGGTGGGCTGACACCGATCGAATCGTCTGGCGACATCGACCTGACTTCCGTAGCGAGGAACAGTTCGTCAAAGCGTGTAACCAGTCCAAGGAGATCGAACGGCAACCAGACCGAGGGCCGTTTCCGGTAGCTCGATCCTATATTCCGGGAGATTTCCGCCCACCACAAAAGAATAGGTGCAATAGGTGCAATAAGTGAAATAGATTGAACAGGTATAAAAGTCAGAACAGTTGTAATAGGTGAACGGATGGCTCCGACTCGTTTCTCCCCCTTCGGAGTACTCGAGCAGTAGGACACC
The DNA here is from genome assembly GCF_051225675.1 of Natrinema sp. CGMCC1.2065. Lineage (NCBI taxonomy): Archaea > Methanobacteriati > Methanobacteriota > Halobacteria > Halobacteriales > Natrialbaceae > Natrinema > Natrinema sp. CGMCC1.2065. The sequence goes on from NZ_JBPJSJ010000004.1 coordinate 46,106, forward strand.
GAGACGGCACCAATATGGCACGGCCCAACAGTACCGAAATTCGAAGCGCAGGTCTTGTTGAATCTCTCGCTGAGAGACGTAACAAATATGTCCGCAGTTCGATTTGGAGAAAGTATTTGAATGGCAGTTCTACAACATATAGTATGAATCGTCGTCGGGTCCTCGCTACGCTCAGTGCCGCCGTATTCGGGACTGTAGCGGGCTGTACTGAATCATTGTCGTTTGGAAATGATCCCCCTGATGCCGAATCAGTTATCACGAGTTACCACTACGAGGAAACCGAGTTGGTCGTCCAACTCAGCGAGGAGTTCGACATTGAGCAGGCCAGCATCTACGATTCCTCGAGCGATACACAGTATGCGACTGTAGAACAGCCACCGTTGAACTGCCGGTTTCAGGTGGTGTTCCCCGACCGCCTAGAGACGTACGCCACGAAATCACTCCATCTCGAGGTGAAAACGGCTAGGGGGACGGTCACCGAGTGGATCTGGAAGGGGCCCGCACACGGTTACACGTCCACTGTCGACGTCGGACCAGAAGGGCAAGCCCAGTTCGATATCACGAATCAGGGCGAAACGCCGCTACTCGTTCGGTTCGTCGCTATCTCCGGGGACGTTCCCAATCCGACAGTTGATCCACAGCACGAATCGTTCGACCTCTCGGCGCTTGGGTTTGGGCCGGGAGTACTGGGAACCGGGCCGAGCCGCCCACAGTCCCCGAACCGTTCGGATTTAGTCGTTTCACCGGGGGAGACAGCACCGTTCGAGACAACGTATGCACCCTTTGCGGTTCCTGAGGACAGCAACGCCGAGTGGGGCGGAACGGATCGGACCGGAGAAATCACAATTGTACAGGGGTCTGGTGGGAGTACGAAGTACGACTTTACCTACCGCCTTGACGAGCAAGAATGAGAAATATTTACTGATACCTACTGCTGATAAAATAGACCTGCGCGATCTATTCAGCTGCTTTTCTGAAACCGATCACCGTCTGAGGGGTTCAACAAAGGAGAAACACACCAATACCGACTGCGACTTCGTATCGAACCGCGTTGAACACATCGATAACGGGGTGTCCTGCAAGGAGTGCAGACGGAACCCGGTGCCGAACACTTCGATAGAGGTGTGTGGTCAGGTGGAAACGAAAGTCGCAGTTTCTGAGGGAGAGACTAGCATTCATACGAGATGAAAAGTAAACAGGGTAGTCAATAATCATAGTATATGTGAGAGTCAGTCAGTCGATCCTCAGGCAGTGAGAACGCGAATTACACATCGATAGGGGTGTGTGTCGACGGACCGGCTGGCGAACCAGCAGGTCAGTTCTCGTTTCGGACCTGCGCTTTGACGACGCTCGAGACTTCGTCAGCCGAAACCGTGTCAATACGGGAGTCTTCCCGAAGCGTTTCGAGGATCGTCTCGGGGCGCTCGCCGAACTGGAACTCGAGAAACATGCCCGAACTGGGGCCGTGGCTCCGGCGTTCGAAGTCGACGAGCGAGTACGTCGTCATCTCTTTCATCTTGTTGACGTAGGTCTCCTGGTGGTACTGCTCGGCGTCGATCACGTCGGTGAGAAACTGGTACACGCGGTAGCCGGTCGTACTCCGGGCGGACTCGTCGTCCGTTTCAGCGGCGACGGCGGCCGTCGCGTAGAGGCAGAGCTTCTTCTGAGTGCTGATACCGCGAACGACCTCGAGGACGCGGTTCTTCTCGACCTTGTCCTGGGCTTCGCGAACGTGGCCCTCGCGAACGCGCTCGTCGCCCTCCCGTTCCGCGAGTTCGCCGGCGACGCGTATCAGGTCGATGGCCTTGCGAGCGTCGCCATGGGTCTGGGCGGCGAAGGCCGCTGCCAGCGGGATGACGTCCTCGTCGAGAACGTCGTCGTAGAAGGCGTCCCGGCGCCGGCGGAGGATCGACTGGAGCTGGTTCGCGTCGTAGTCGTCGAAGTGGACGTCTTCGGGCGTAAAGGAACTCAGGGCTCGGCTCCCCACGGACTCCATCATCTTCGTGTCGTTCGAGATCGCAACGACGGAGACGTGAGCAGTGAGGTCGTTGTTCGCACCGGCTCGAGAGAGTTGATAGAGTAGACGGGAAAAGGCCGGCTCTTGCTTGTCGCGTCGGCCGACGAGCATGTCGAGTTCGTCGAGGACGAACACCGCCGAGTCGAAGTTCTCGTTGACGATGCGATACAGTTCGTCCCACTTTTCCTTCGTCGCGACGCCGTGTTTCGGGACGTCGACCTCGACGCCGGCTTCCTCAGCGGCGCGACTCGCCAGTTCGTAGACCGCAACGCCGAGCGTATCGAGATCCTGGCAGTTGACTTCGATCGTTCCGAACCGAATGTCCCGCGTCTCACAGATGGTGCTGATGTTTTTGCAGACGGCTTTCGTGATGAGTGACTTGCCGGTGCCGGAGGGCCCGTAAAGAAAGAGGTTCGGCGGCCGGTTGTCGCCAAGCGCGACGCGAAGCATCTTCGTGACCTCCTTGAGTTGCCGGTCGCGGCCGACGATACGCTCTTCCGACACGATGTGGTTCGGATCGAGGAGCGATCGGTCGCGGATGAGTCCGTCCTGGTGATCGAACTCGAGTAACATCTCCTCGATCGTCTGTGCGTCGCCGTTCACCGGCGGTTCGTCCGCTCCAGAAGCGATCTCCGAGCGGGTAGAAGACGGCGAAGAAGGGGGCTCGTCCGTTGATTCGTCCGTTGATGTCCTCGTCTCGTCCCGAGGAGCATCAAAGTCGTCCATACGATGGTCCATACAGAGGAGGGACAAAAGTGTTGCCACCGCTATCGATGTGTATTTCATCGGCTGAGTCGACGAGGTCGGAATATTCCACGTCGTGTCGAACAAGGATCGATAGAAGAAGAATGCGAGCGACGAAGTGTTCCGGCGGAATACATCGAGACAGACACCCCTCTATCGATGTGTTCGAAGTGTCGAAGGGGAGGGGGTGGTCAGCGACTGCGATTAGTACTAGGGACCCTGGAAAGCATTGAAAGCGCGTGAAATCACTGGAAAAGATGGAAGAACGCTTTAGCAGTTGTCTCTTCTTCTTTACTACTACTACAATACTAGCCTAGAACTAGACTAGGGACCCCTACACCCCTTTATCGATGTGTTGGGATCTCATCGATGTGTTCTGCTGCCGTTCGACTCCACTTCCGATACCGCAAAACGTTCTTCAAACACAGAACCGTCTCCAGTCATCTCTTAGACCGCTTCTTAGCCCAAATCCTCGAGGAAGTGTGTCTTTTCTTCTCGTCCGCTCGTTCGTTTTCACCGTTCCACGAACACTTCGAACACATCGATAAAGGGGTGTCTCTGTCTCCCCATCCGGCCGTTCTCTCTCGGGCAGCACCCTCTCGAGCGAAACGGGTTGATCGGAAACAGATCGATAGAGGGGTATCCTGCTTCGCTCGAGTTCGTGTCGATCGTTCCTCGTGGACCAGTCGTTCGGCCTCGAGATATCCGTGACCAACTCCCAGAGACACTTCGATAGAGGCGTGTCTGATAGCTCTCTCACGTAGCGCTGAAGGCAGTTTGGTTCCAGCGCCTTAACCAACAGTAGTCTTCTCTCCTTCTTTGTTGGTTAAGACCATACGTTCGGTAGCATCGATCGCGAATACTGCCAACAAACCGGACGTAGGACCGGCTAACGAGGTCGGTCGGCTCCAGACCACCTACCGATTCAATCGTAACCGCCCGTGGGATCAAACACACCACCCATTCAGACGTTCCGCCGTTTGGAGGGAGACAGACACCACTGATTCAATCGTTCTGGACCGAGAGCAGCAGACAGACAAAAACAATTGTGAAACGAGAAATCGACTGTAGAACGCCGACCAGTGATAGAAAGTCGGAGTGTACTGGGCTACACAAGTTACCGGTTGATCGGACACCCCACCGCTTCAATCGTTCTCGAGTGAGTTGCAGTTCTCGAGGAAGATGCCAAGGAGTACGACGACGTCCAGATCACGACCGTCTATCTCAACTGCGAGGACCTGACCAGCAGCTACCGTGTCGCCGTCACGCTGGTCAACGCCCTTCGCGAGCCGGGCAACCAGATCAGCCGTACTGGGTATCCGCTGAACGCAGTCTACGAAATGCTGTGGGAGAAACTCGACGAGATCGGCGGGACAGTACAGGCCAAATATTGAACAGAGTTTCCCGTCTCAACCAAACTTCACCTGCGCTGGGTTATGACAGGAGTTTTTGTACGGCGTCCATCCTGCTGTTCAGCCAATAGTCTGAGATGAGGGCTTATCTCGTCAAAACAGGAGCCCTGGACGACGAGATCGTCATCTTGATACCACTCGATGAATCCGTACTCTGCTAATTTAGGAAGGTGAGTATGATGCATACTGACTGCGTACTCATCTACTTCTGCAATCGTTCGAGAACTGGATAGATGTCTCTGAAGCAGATTCTCGTCCGCTTCTGCCATCTCCCGAGAAATGCCAGACGGTTTTGAGACGTATTGGGGGCTGGAAAGTAATTTTACGAGTAGCTGTCGTCGATTGCTAGCCGCCAATGCGTCAAATACATTATCGTGATTGGTCATCATCTACCCTCGCTTTCGGTTATCGTCCCGCATAACGTTAAATACGCATCATTTTCACGGTCCAAAGCTGTTTTGATTAACTGAGTGAGTAAGTGTGCCCCGTTCAGTTCGCATACGTAGTTATCGCGAGAGTTGTGCCCGAGAACTCAGACAGAGTCGGACAGGAGATCGTGAACCAGCGTAAGTACAGAGGAACAAGATACTGCGTCGAATCTTAGCGTTGTGATTCGCGGAGGATCAGCGGCTCGATGGCAAGTGTCCGTTTTGCTATGGTGACGATGCGAAGGACGTACGAGACGAACAGCATGAACGGAACGAGCGTCACCACAAACGCACCGCCCACGACGAGGATGATGTGATCGAGACCGAGTGTGTTTCCCGGGAACGTCCCCGCATCGACGATTCCGACCATGATACCCGCGACGGCCAAGGCCGGGACTGCAGCATAGAGAATCATCTGAGACAAGTCGATGAGTGCCCACTGGAAGTACAGCGTCTTGATGTGTTCGCGCGCCGGCCCAAACAGAGACAGCGCTGTTTTAAGGTTGTCAAGTAAACCGCGTTCTTCCTCATCGAGACGCTCTTCGTATTCGTTCAAGAGACGTTCAACCTGGAAGACTTTCCAGCTATAATTGAAATTTAGTGCAGCGAATACCACGTCGAACGAGCCGAACTGCGCATCCTCAAGTTGGTCACGGACTAGGTCGGCGTTCCCAATAACGCTTTCAGTGAATTCATCGACCTCTTCTCGGAGGCTCTCGTTATCATTCTTGTCAACAGACTCTCGAAGAGCCGTCGCCCGTTGTGCCGTGATTCCGATGATCTGCCGGAGGAATTCGGATGGATCGGCAGGACTCGGAGATCCGATTAATTCTTCAGTAAAGTCCCGAACATCCATCGAACTGGCCATCCGCTCGCGCTGATCGCCGAGCGGGCTGTTCCCCTGGGAGAGGACGAGCTGCCCGATCGTGACGACGAGTGTCGTCCCCGTCACGATGACCGTGATCATCGTCGAGAATATTGTTTCGGTCATGTCGCCGGACTCGATTTGCCGTGAAAACGGTGGATCGAGAACAGCGACGGCGATGATGAATGCGACGAACACAGCACTGGTCAGGATGCTGGAGACGAGAAGTCGGTTCGCGCGCAGCAGCAACCAGAGTTTAATCCGGCTCTCGCCTGAGCGCTCACGCATCGTGTTGGCCGTACTGATGTCGGTCTCGTCAGTCATACTGGCTCATCCGATTGGGCAAGTCGCTTGAAAACGAGGTACTTGGTGCCGCCTCCCTCGTAGTCGATCGTCTCCACAAACTCCCAGCCATCTGCACCGAATTGGTTCAACTCTGCTTCTTTTTAGATGAGTAACGGCTGCGTGGCACAGCCTGGAGTCTTCCTGTTCGACCGTGAGAGCGGGTCGTTTCAGACGAGAGAACAGGGAGTCTGCAAACCTTGACATCCTCCCCGCGCTGAAGCGCGAGGATTCCTTCGTGGGACAGCACGCCGTTCGTGCGTCCCCGAAGGCACCCTGACCGAGACCGCTGGGGTCTCGGCTGTGGTTTGTGAGTAGTGCGTCGGGCCTCCGTGGGGAGGCGTGGTTTGCTTGGGTATCCGCTTACACCTCACAGGCCGTGCCATCGACCCGACTCAACCACCGTGGTTGAGTAGAACACTCGACGCAGGGTTGCTTTTTGGTAACGGAGACCCCAATCCAACTCCAATTTTCGCCTGATGTGCTTACCTCACGATATGCTGTCAGGCATAATAAAACTCGTAGTTGGCGTCTCTGTTGTCGGATTCATCCCCGCACTAAAGCACGGGGCTTTCTCCTCGCACTTCCGTAATATCCCAACTCTCGGGAATCCTCGCCCTTCAGAGTGGGGAGGATGTCAACGGTTCTCTTTCCAGTCGTCCGAATCCCCTTCACGGAATTCACCCTTGGCATGGCGCTCGTGGGGCCAGAAGGTGACGCCCAGCAGTACGACGTAGAACATACCCACAACGGCAATCACAGCAATCCCGGGGATACGGGCGATTTCAGCGGTTGTCAGCCAGTCTTGGTGCGGCGCGAACGCTGTAATCCTGAAGACCCATGCGACCAAGAGGACACTGAGCAGCGCAAGGTACACACGCCGGAGCCGGTTTGCGAGTGCCTCGTGGAACGAGACTTTCAGCGTCGGCCTGCGATAGTCCCTGCTCAGTTCTGCTCGCCAGTCGTGATTTTCAATGCCTTGGGACGGATCGAGAGCGTTTGCGAGTAGGTTCTCTTGGATGACTCGAGTACGGGAACGAAAGACATCGTAGTCCCGGTACCGCCGTGCTTCAATACCCAGAAAGATCGTGACGACGACGATCCCGATCAGCAAGATATAGTGTGGGTTGTCGGTACTCGAAAATGCCCACGTCAGGATCGCTGCCATCAGCGTCACCGCCCACTTCGTCGTCTCGTCGAGGCGCTGCCGCCACGTGCCCACTCGATCGATCTCTCCGCGATAGGCGTGAGCCATCACCGAACCGAGTCCCGTACTGTCATCAACCATTTCGCGGCCGATCTCCCGTTGGTCCGGTGCCGTCGAGTCGAACTCGTCACTACTCGAATCGGTCATAGCGGAGAGACACCACCTCGCTCCATAAGCAGTTGTGGTGGCGTCATCTGAGCGTCATGTCCTGAAGAACATCGAACAGTACGCATCAGTAGTTACCGATTCGGGTGTCGTGCTACCGATCGTCCGATTCTGACTCGAGAACACCTGCCTTCTCGAGTTCGTCACGAACGATCGCCCGGATTTCGGCCTCGCTTCGTGTGGTCCGTGCGTCGGCTACTTCCTCGTTCAGTGCGGCCAGGACCTCGAAGACGTTCTCGAGTTGGTCGTGTGCCGACTCATGCTCGCCCTCGAACATCTCGGGGGAGAGGGCAGCCGTCTCGGGTTCGACTTCTCGCTCGATCGGGATCGGTGTCAGTCGCCGACTCCGAGTGACGTTGGCGACGCTCTCGACGTTTTTGCGAGGTGATTCCCGAGGTGTTCCTGCGCGTAGTCGGGGCCGTGTATCAGGGCGATCGTCTCCGGATCGACAGTCCGTGCAAAGTCCAGCAAACCGGGCTGGGCGGCGTGGCCGCTGAGGCCACCGACCATCGACACCTAGTCGCTCGGCATCGTCACGCGAGTCGTCGGTTCGGCCGCGCCGTCAGGGGAGATCCAGGTCACGTTATCGGCGGCCGGCCAGTCGGTCCCGAAGGGTTCGGCGTCGGTCGTGAACTGGATTTCCTCGGCCTCGGCATCGACTTGGTTCTGGATCGTCCGGCCGGTGGTCTGCAGGGCCTGATACCCGGTAAGCATGACTGTCGCGGAGTGGAATCGGGCCGCGAGTTCGACGAGGTAACGCGGGGAGTTCCCACCGGTGAGCATCCCCGACGGTGCGACGATCACCGGGATCTTGCCGCCCGCAGCGGGGTCGGCGTCCTCGAGGATCGCCCGTCGGTCGGCGTCGCTGAACGACGTGTGGCTGTGGGTTCCGCCGTAGGTACTCTCGAGAAAGGGGACGCCGGCCTGCGACGGGGGCGTGATATCGGGCAGGTGACTCGCCCGGCCGCCGAGGTCGCCCGAGAACACGACGCGGTAGCCCTCGGTCTGGAGCATGAGCCACGCCGATCCCAGCAGGTGGGCCGCGTTTCCGAGCTGGTAGACCAGCGGATCCCGGTCGATCTTCTCTGCGACGGCTCCGACGCGGCCGCCGCCGTAGTTGACCGACTCGAACCGATCGAACACCGCCATCACGTCCTGCTGGGTGAACTGCTGTTGGTCGCCGTGGCGGTTCGTCTCCCGGCGATGGATCTTCAGCGAGTCCTCGAGTAGCGTCTTTGTGAGGTCGATCGTCGGACGCGTCGCGATGATCGGCGCGTCGTCATCAAGGTAGCCCCGCGCCTCGAGGACCGGGAGACCGCCGTAGTGGTCGATATGTGCGTGGGTCAGAAAGACGGCGTCGACCGATCCCGGACCGAGGCCGCGAAAGTCGGGGTAGTTGTCGCCCCCGCCCTGGTTGAGGCCGCAGTCGACGAGATAGCAACCCCGACCGACTTCGCGATCGCCTCCACGTGGTGTGACGATCATCGATATGTCGGGTGATGGGTCCACTCCTGCATGCTCAAGTGGGTTGAAGTTCTGGTCGGCGTCAGCCGGCAGCCACGGCGTTTCGGGATCGATTCCAGTCATTACTGGGGTATCTCGTGGTCATTACGGGGAATCGAGGAGAAAGCCCCGCCCTTCAGGGCAGGGAGGATGTCAACTTGAGGCCGACCGCACCGCCCAGTCTCCCAGCGGCAGGGAACTGAATCCAACTCCGTCAGGGCAGGCCGTCGCGAAGTTCCTCGACGTCGTCGGGGTCGTGGCCACAGTACACGTCGGCGTCGGTCCGGCGCTCGAGTTCTTGCACGCGCTGGAGACTTTCCTCCCAGTGGCGCTTGCTCCAGAGCAGTTCCCCGCCCATCGGGTGTTCTTCGTCGTAGTTGGCCCGCGTGTACGCCTGATCGCCGGTGAACACGACGGTCCCGTATCCGTCGATGTCGATACGCGTGCCCATCACGCCCGGGGTATGGCCCGGTAGGTGGAGGAACTCGACGTCCTCGAAGTGGGTCTCGGTATCGCCGTGGACGATCCGCCAGTTGAGGTCGTGATCGAAGTCGCTGGGCACGTACGCGCTCGAGCCCTGTTCGGTCTTGGCGGAGTAGTAGGCGTATTTTATCTCTTGCTCGTGGACGAACACCGGGACGTCGGTGCCGGCAAAGCGATGGAGGCTCCCCGCGTGATCGAGGTGGAGGTGTGTCTGGACCACGGCGTCGATGTCGCCGACGCTGTATCCGACGTCCTCGAGCGCGTCGGGGAGCGGATGCTCGTCGGCGTCATGGTGTTCGAAGGCGGCGTACAGTTCCGCTGGCCAGTAGCCGTCTCCACACTCTGGGTGGGACCCGGTGTCCCAGAGGATGGTCGCCTCGGGGTGGTCGATAACGAGGTTGTATACCGGCCCCTCGATCATCTCCACGTCCGGGTTCGGATCGACAGCCGATCCCATCGTCTCGTTTTCGATGAGGAAGTTCCGATCGGTTCGAATCGATCCCCTATCGACGAGACTGATGGTAGCATTTACCATGATGTTCTCTAACTATAGTTTCGCTGTTAAACCTTTCTCCGATTTTTCACCTTACCTTTTTGTTACCGTCCGTCGATGTGTCATTTGTTACCTCGCCAAGCGAGTGAATCACCGGAGAAACCAATGCTACTACATCACAGACACCCATGACACGAGGACAACGCTTGGACGCGTACCATTTCTACGAGGACGACTGGGACAGTTACGAGCAGTTGCGGGAGGCGTTCGAGTGGGAGGTACCCGACCGGTTCAACATGGCGACGTACCTGTGTGACCGGTGGGCCGACGACAAGAGCCGCGTCGCACTGTTTGCCGAAGATGCGTCAGGCACCGAGGTGACGTACACCTTCTGGCAGATGCGAAACGTGACCAATCGACTGGCGAACTACCTGCGGGCACAAGGTGTCGAGGCCGGCGACCGCGTGGGCGTGAACGCACCACAGCGGCCGGAGACGGTGTTCGCCCATCTCGCCGCCTGGAAGCTCGGCGCCATGTCGGTCCCTCTCTCGACGCTCTTTGGCCCCGACGCCGTCGAGTACCGCCTCGACGACTGTGACGCCGTCGCGGCCGTCGTCGACGAATCTAATATCGAGAACTTCCGGGAGGCCCGCGCGTCGCTGTCGGATCTCGAGACCACGCTGACCGTCGGCGATGTAACGCCGGACGAGGCGGCCGGTGAAGCGGCCTTTTGGAACGCCATCGACGACCACTCACGGGAGTTCGACACCGTCGAGACGGACGCCGAGGACGACGCCATCCTCATCTATACCTCCGGGACGACCGGCGATCCGAAGGGCGTACGCCACGCACACCGGCTGGTACTCGGTCATCTGCCGCTTTTCGTCACCACCTTCGGGAACATGGATCTTCAGGACGGCGACGTGTTCTGGACGCCCGCCGAGTGGGCCTGGATCGCCTCTCTGTTCGACGTGGTGATGCCCGCGCTCTACTACGGGAAGCCGGTCGTCGCCTACAACGGCGGTCAGTTCGACCCCGCGTCGGCGTTCCGACTCATCGAACGGTACGGCGTCTCGAACTTCTTCGCGCCGCCGACGGCCCTGCGCATGATGATGCAAGTCGATGACACCGATCGGTTCGACGTGGGGACGCTCAGAACCATTGCCAGCGGCGGCGAGTCGCTGGGCCAGTCCATCGTCGACTGGGCACAGGACACCTTCGGCGACACCGCCGTCCACGAAGGCTACGGACAGACCGAAGCGAACATGCTCGTCGGCGACTGCACCGCCTTAACGGAGTTCCGCGAGGGCTATATCGGCCGCGCTGGTCCCGGTCACGAGGTGACAATCGTCGATCCAGAGACGGCCGAACCGACCGTCGAGACGGGCGAGACCGGCGAAATCGCCGTTCGCTACGAGGACAACCCCGTCTGTTTCGTGGAGTACTGGAACAAACCGGAGAAGACGGCGGGCAAAGTGCGAAACGGCTGGCTGCTCACCGAGGACCTCGGGCGGATGGACGAGGACGGCTACGTGGCGTTCGTGGGGCGGAAAGACGACGTGATCATCTCCGCGGGCTACCGTATCGGTCCGGAAGAAGTCGAGGACAGCGTCGCCGGCCACGAGGCCGTCGCCGACGCCGCGGTGATCGGCGTCCCCGACGACGAGCGCGGGGAGGTACCGAAGGCGTTCGTGGTGTTGACCGCCGACGCCGAACCGAGCGACGACCTGCGAGAGTCGATCCGCCAGCACGTCCGCGACCGGCTTGCGAAGTATGAGTACCCGCGCGAAATCGAGATCGTCGACGAACTTCCCAAGACCGCCACCGGCAAAGTCCGGCGGGCCTCGCTGCGAGACCACGAGGAGAGCTGACGGACGCGGCGGCCGTCACGAGTCGTGTTCCGAAAACGCACGGCCGGCGTCCTCGGCCATCTCCTTTGCCTCGATATGCGAGTACGACTGCCGAACCACCTCCTCGCTGTTATCCAGGAGTCGAGCAGCGGCGGTAAAGCCCCGCTGGCGAACCATGACTTCGCCGGCTCCCCGTCGGCCACCGTGCGGTGCGAGATACCCGTGTTTATCCTCGAGTCGAATCCCGGCCTCTTCACACAGTCGCCGCATGATCCGTCGAGCGCCGTCCGTGTTGATCGAGGGCGGTGTCAGTTCGTACTCCCGGAGCGCATCGAAAACGGCGATCTGACCGGTCAACCCGTCGACGAACTCCTCGACCTCGGCTGCCGACCAGCCGTGTTCGTCCCGTAATCCCGTCCGAAGCGTCTCGTAGAGCGTCGGAAGATGAAACGTGGGAAAGACCGGCCAGTCTCCCCCGGCGGGATCGAGCAATCTTTTGTATCGCGACATAGGATTTATCGTCTGCTCCGTCAGTGATCGATCCGACCAGTCTTGCTTTTTGGCGAGAACGGTCATCGTCCGATCCTCGAGCGAGACGTCGTCCCACCTGAGGCCGTTCCGTCGGTCGTCTTTCGGATCCGCGAAAATCTCGCCGCCGCGGACCCCGGAGTAACAGAGAACGTAGACAAGCGCCCGATCGCGGAACTCCCGGACGGCGTCGAGACCCTTCTCGTCGGCCGCGTTGTGTGCGCGTTCGTCGACGTAGCGCGTAATCCGTAATCTGTGGTCGTCGGTCCATGCCTGTTGATCGCCCGACCGTCGACCGTCGGTCTCCGGGAGCGGTTCCGTGGCGACGTTGCGCTGTGCGTAGTTTGCCTCGAGGAGCCCCTCGCGGACGCACCAGCCGACGTACGCGCTGACCTGCGCATAGTACGTCCGAACGGTCCCCGATGCGAGGTCTCGGCTCGTCAGTTCTCGTGCGTACCGTCGGAACGTCCGTTCGTCCAGGTCGTCGAAGGTTCCGTTCGAGTCGGGATCGGCCGCGAGCCACTCGAGGAAGTCCTCGACACAACGCTCGAGGTTCCGTCGGTAGTTCCCGCTTTCCTCGCCGCCTTTCGATTTCGATCGAAGGAACGCCTCGAGCGACTCTCCGACCGGTGTCGATTTGGAGGTAGTCACGCTCGATCACCCTCGAGACGCCGGTTCCTGCCGAAATCCATCGTTCGTGATTCCCAGAGGGAGTGGATACTCATAAAACCACACTTGATTATTCGACTAATCAAGAGTGTTTCGTTGTGGCGGTGATTCGCCAGAATTCGAGGGGTAGAATCCATCAGTGTAGTAGATTTCCAATCGATAAATCATATATTGATATATGAAATGGTGTGCTTCGAGGGCCGTCTTGTGGTCCCAGCCATGGCATTCTTTCAGCAGGAACAAGCGAAATAGTGTCTCCATCTCGTAGCTCGTCGATCCTGCATACCGGTCGTAGGGATCGAACTGGACGTATGCAAGCGGTAATGTGTGGACGAATGGTTCAACGCCCTCGTGTTCGTCTTGTTGGAACCACGTTTTTGCGACGACGCGGACATCCGACTCCAGTGCGGGAAGCGACGAGCGATCGAACAGCGGGCTAGACCCATACGTTGGCCAATCGACATAGGAACAATGAGCGATTTGGCGGAAGACTGTTCGACGCGACTCGGGGGTCATAGCCATGTGGGTACTGATAGCAAAACGTCCAAGACCAGTTGATCAAGATCGGATAGAAGTTGGATTCATCAGCGGAAGTGTTGTGGTTAGTTGGAGTACGAGACACTCCCAAATTGTGTTTCTCGCCAGTATTTCCAGAGGTAGGATAGATCACTGGGATACAACAGTTTTACAATTTCCCGCTTGCTCCCATCGTTAATATCTGAAAGGGTATCTCGAGAAAGCTTGTTCAGATCTTGCATGAGTCGGTCGTACCGTTCGTTTGGTGCAAGGTATAGCAACCTCGTCATCATCAATCGTCGGTCTTGTCTGGGAGCAACTTGCTCCTTCCAGAGGTCGTCGTAGACTCTCATCTCCTTAGCAGAGGTGTCTTTCGTCCTTGTCAGACAACGATCGGCTGTCATCGCAGCTGCGCGAGCTGATTTCATACACTTGTAGATTCCCTCTCCCCAGACAGGATCAACCGATGGGACAGTATCACCGATCGCCATAAACGAATCAGTACTCATCGATCCGGGGGGCTGTACATGTGCTGATCCCCGAACTGGACTCTCTGCGATTTGTCTGGCGTTCTCGAACCGTGGGTCAGTATCAAGCCAATGTTCGAGATACCCGTCGACGGTGCGATCGTGAATGGCGTTTTCTTGATAGCGTTCGTTCTGGATATAACAGATGCCGACTTTTGCTGTGTCGTCACCCGTATGGAAGATCCACGAATAACCTCCAGGGGCGTACTCGTGGTCCAACCGCAACATCATCGCGTCAGTGAGATCAGCAAACTCGGGATGATTGAGATCGACGCCTTCGAATAAGTATTCAATACCAATCGCGTGGTTCTCCCGCTCAAGATTGGCTATCCCCAGATCTTTAGCCAGTGGCGCAGCCGGACCCGTAGCATCAATAACGATTTCGCCAAAGACCTCCTGATCACGGTTATAACGGACACCAACGAGATCACCATCTTCGACGATCGGGTCACGAACACGAGCATCAAACCGATACTCAGCACCCTTGTGACGACCATCCTCGACAAGGAACTTCTTGAACGCCTCGAAGTCCAAGACAAAGCCCGGCTGGTCCTGGATAAAGTGTTCATTTGGAGATTCAAGAACTACTGATTCAGTCGCGTGCATAACGACGTCATCCGGGATGCCGAAGGAGGTCATCATTGACGCAAACGTTCCGCCGGTAGATTTGTTACTTTGAGCTGGGAATTCATCTTCTGCTTCGGTTTCTAGGACGACAACATCGTACCCACGGTCAGCTAGATCTCGTGCACACTGCGCCCCCGCTGGACCTGCCCCAGCGATGATTACATCATACCTGTTTGACATCGTTGGAGAACAACTACTCAGGAGCGGACGAACAAGATGTTGGAACACAGTGCCACTTTTCGGTTGTTTCCACACAGGCCCGGTGCCCACCATCTTAGTGGGCAGACATCTGTGACACCACGTTGACGCAGTAGACGCCACCGATAATGAGGCCAATTCCGAGAAGGCCTGCCAGATCAACTGGTTCATCAAAAACAACGGCCCCGATACCTGCCACACCGATAATACCCAATGCTGCCCATGTCCCATAGACGACACCCATCGGTAATTCCTCTAACGTCAGGGATAGTAGATAGAACGCTGCCCCATATCCGAGGACAACCCCAATACTGGGAACCGGTTGTGAAAATCCCTCCGAGAGTTTGAGGGCAGTCGTCCCGAATAATTCGGAGAGTATTGCACCAGCGAGCAGTACGTATGGATGCATATCGTTAGGTCTCGAAGCCCCCGAGATACGACTATTGAAACAAAACAGCACTTACAATTTGTTTGGAGGCACAATGACAAAGCATGACGGAATTGGGCGAGCTTGGACTCTCAAGTTACGAGGAGAAGGCCTATCGAACCCTTCTCGTAACAGGAGCAGTGACGGCAGCTGAACTCTCTGATACTAGTGGAGTCCCAAAAGGCCGGATCTACGACGTACTAAACGGCCTTGAAGCTCGCAAGTTGATCTGGAGACAGTCAAGCGACCCAAATCAGTACGTGGCCGTACAGCCAGAAACCGTCGTCGACAGGCTTCTGGCTGAACGAGCGTATGAACTGAAACAAGAGTGGGATCGTTACCGCGAGAAAGCAGAAACAGTTCGTTCGAACCTTTTGCCGACACCACCAACAGAGAGTAGTTTCTGGCTTGGATCGCTCGGGAGTGACGAAATGAGTACAGCGCTCCAGCAGCATATGCGAACCGCGGAGAATGTTGTCAAAGCAACTGTCGGGCCTCCCTACGAGGATGCGACGTGGGAGACACTCCAATCTGAAGTGGAAGGC
The DNA here is from genome assembly GCF_051225675.1 of Natrinema sp. CGMCC1.2065. Lineage (NCBI taxonomy): Archaea > Methanobacteriati > Methanobacteriota > Halobacteria > Halobacteriales > Natrialbaceae > Natrinema > Natrinema sp. CGMCC1.2065. The sequence goes on from NZ_JBPJSJ010000004.1 coordinate 61,652, forward strand.
TTTTTCGAGGGTGCTAATACCGATTTGGCTGTTGACCTCCTCTTCAGTGAAAAGGCAGTTACCGTCCTCCCTGATCGATTCCCACACCTAATTGAAAACCAGCCCGCAGACATAACTGTCAGAACGACCCCTGAGATTGCGCTTTCGTTTGATATCGTGGATAATGTGGAGACGACGATCGATGTGCTACATCCAGTATCTGGTGAAGACAGGATCGGTGTGATCGGGATCAAAGATTCGCAAGTGGTCTCCGAGTTTGAGCAGTACTTCCAACGACTGTGGACCGATGCTGTTCCCCTCCTTGAGTGAGACAGTGATGATGTATGGAAGACGTGATGTGATGTAATTGACTCAAACCGATATTGCCTCTGTGCATTGAGAAGGTCAGTCTCAACTCCTGGTGTGCTGTGTAGTTTCGAAGGACACGATCTGTGCAAGAAGTTAGCTTATGGCGATTCCGCCAAAGCGTAACAGTAGATGAGATTACTTTGATAGTTGTTGCCACTGCCGATAGGGCTGTGTTTAGTTAAGCGTGAAAAGTGAGGCGGCACAATTTTGTGGTGTCCATGCCAAAAATCGACTGCCTCAGCGGGTGTAGCGACTTGATCGATTTGAGTTTTGTGGAGCGAGAACGGACACCGCCTCAGCTACTGGAACTCGGTATTCGACTACATCTTGCTGGATTATCGCTTTCGAATACCGTTCGAGAACTCGAAAAGTTCGGTGTCGAACGATCGCGAAAGGCCGTTCATGATTGGGTGCAGAAAGCCGATCTACAGCCAGCAACTGACGCGACTCCGAATCACGTTGCGCTCGACGAGACCGTGATTCAAATCGATGATCACCGGTATTGGCTGTACGCTGCAGTCGATCCTGAACGAACAGAATCCTCCATATACGGCTGTTCTCGACGACTACGACCGCGTTGACTGAACGGTTTCTGCAAGAACTCACGGAGAAACACGATGTCGAAAACGCTGTGTTTCTCGTCGATGGCGCACAGCATCTCCAGACAGCACTCCGTCGACACGGACTCCGATTTCGATACGAAAAGCACGGAAATCGGAATGCTGTCGAACGTCTCTGTAGAGAGGTAAAACGCCGTACCTCTTCGTTCTCAAACTGTTTTAGTCACGCTAACCCATCAACCGCAGAATCGTGGCTTCAAGCCTTCGCCGTCCGGCAGAATGCTACAAACTAAACACGATCCTCGATAACCCACGAGGGTGTCTCGCAAGAAATATTTAACCAGTTAGACCGTCAAATCTCTGTAACTGTGCTCGGTACCACTGACGAACTGGACGATCCAATCCGCGTCCTCTACGTGAACTCCGATCCCGCGTTCGCGGAGTTAGTTCAAACCAAACTCCAACAGACCAGTACCGAGATCAACTATCTATCTGCGGACGGTGTCGACGAGGCACTTCATAGTCTTGCTACGGACCGAATCGACTGTATCGTCACGGCGTACTCGCTCGAAGATTCCGACGGAATCGGGCTTACGGAGTCGATCCGGCAGCAGAACGATACAATTCCGATCATCCTATTTACCGGACAAGGGAGCGAGGAAATCGCGAGCAAAGCGACTCGTGCGGGCGTATCGGACTATCTCCCAATACGGTCGGAACGTGATAACTTCACACTACTTGCGGCCCGCATTCGAACACTTGCGAGCGCTGCACGGAAACAACAGGAGGCCGAGCAAACGAAACGACGCTTTCGACGAACGCTCGAGCGCGCAACTGACGCGATTTACGCCGTCGATGGCGACTGGCGCATCGAGTATATGAACGAAAAAATGGCCGAACGAATCGGCCGTGACTCGGACGCGGTCGTCGGAGAAACCATCTGGGAAGAGTTCCCGTCGATCGTCGGGACGGAACTCGAAGACAAGTATCGAACGGCGATGGAGACTGGTGAACCGGTATCGTTCGAACAGCGTCTGGAAGAGCCATTCGACTACTGGGTCGAAGTGCGAGCGTTTCCAGATGACGACGGGCTGACCGTCTTTTCGCGTGAAATTACTACCGAGCGAGAGCGGGAACTGAAGTTAGAGCGCAGTGATGCGATTCTGGAGAACATCCACGACGTCGTGTTCGTCCTCGACGAGCAAGGTGATATCGAGTTCGCGAATACGGCTGCAAAGCGGTTGCTCGCAGGGGATCAGTCGGCCCAACTCACAGGACAACAGCTCGAAACGGTCGTCGGTGACCGCATTAGCAATTCTGCTGTAACGCGATTCTCCCAGGCAATCGAATCGACGCTCGACGAGGTCGAGAGCGATGATGGATCCACCGGGCTGTACGATACAGACCTCCAATTCGACGTCGTGGCCGGGGGCAGTCAGCGAACGTTCGACGTCCGGATAACGCCGTTCCAGAGTCGAAAAAGTAAACAGATACTCGTTGTCGCTCGAGACGTTACCGAACAAAGCGAGGTGAAGCGGCAACTGGAACGAGAGCGGGACGCACTTCAGGCCCTCCAAACCGTCATGGCAGAAAGCGATGTCTCGGACGAATCACGCCTCCAGAATCTACTGGAAGTCGGCTGTCAGACCCTCGGGCTCGAAATCGGCATCGTCTCGCGGATTCAGGACAGCGACTACACGGTCGAAGCAGTTCATGCACCAGAGGCCGATATCGAAGCTGGCGATCAGTTCGATCTCGATTCGACGTACTGTGCAGAAGTCGTCGGTACGGATTCGGTCTGTTCATTTGCAGACGCCGTTAGCGACGGGAAAGAGACGCATCCTGCCTACCGTGACTTCGAGTTAGAGTCGTACATCGGCGTGCCACTCGTCGTCGACGACACGCGTTACGGAACCGTCAATTTCTCGAGTCCAACGACGCGAGTCGCTCCGTTCGGAGCACTTGAACGAACGTTCGTCGAGTTGTTAGCCCAACTCGTGAGTGCCGAGATTTCGCGCAGTCGTGACCGTGCCAAACTTGAGCGTCAAGAGTTCCTGTTCGACCGCGTTCAGGACATCGCGGATGTCGGTATCTGGGAATTCTTCCCATCGAGCGGCGAGCTCATTTGGTCTGACGGGGTCCGTCATATTCACGGTGTCGACGAGGACTACGAGCCCTCCCTCGACGACGCGATCGAGTTCTACCACCCCGACGACAGAGAGATGATTACCGCAGCAGTCGACCGGGCAATCGAAAACGGGGAGCCGTACGACCTCGATCTCCGAATCGTTCGACCCGACGGAGAGGTGCGTGACGTTCGGGCGTGGGGTGAATACGTCGACGACACACAGCGCGGCGACTCAGCACTTCGGGGCGTTTTTCAGGATATAACGGAGCGAAAAGCGGAAGGGCGTGAGCATCAAGAGCTCGCGGAGGAATACGAGGCGTTGCTCGAAACATCAGGGGACGCGATATTCTTGCTTGACGTCGATACTGCTGGTGAGGACCCTTCATTCGAGTTTGCTCGACTCAGCCCCGGATACGAGACACAGACCGGGCTCACAACTGAGGAAGTTCGCGGCAAGACGCCGCGAGAAGTGTTCGGCGACGAGCAGGGTACTGATCTCGAAGTCAATTACACTCGTTGCGTCGATCAGGGTGCCCCGATCTCGTATCGTGAAGAACTCGATATCAGTGACGATGCTCGGTTCTGGGAGACGAGTCTCGCACCGGTCATCGTCGATGGCGAGACCGTTCGAGTTGTGGGCATCGCTCGAAACGTCACCGAGCAGGTCGAGCGCGAGCGCGAACTCGAAGCAACGAACCAGCGACTGGAATCACTCATCGAGGCCACGCCACTCACCGTCATGGAGATCGACACTGACGGCACCGTCATTCGTTGGAACGATGAGGCTGAAAATATGTTCGGCTGGTCGCGGGAAGAAGTACTTGGCGAGTTCAATCCGATAGTCCCGGACGACCAGGAGGCCGAGTTTGCGTCACACAAGCAGCGCGCCCTGAGCGGCGAGCGAATTCGAGCGAAGGAGATACGCCGGGAGACAAAAGACGGAGACGAGTTGGACCTGCTCTTGTCGGTCGCGCCGATTACAGATTCCGACGGGGAAACCACGAGCATCCTTGCCGTCTTGGAGGATATTACTGAACAGAAACGGTTGGAAACCCGCCTTCGATCGCTTCAGGAGACCGCACAGCAGCTTAGCGGTGCTGAATCAAGCGAAGAGATCGGAGCTATCGCCGTTGATGCGGCAGCCGAAATAATTGACCTTGATATTACTGGGATCTGGGAATACGACGAGCGAGAGGACGCACTCGTCCCAATCACAGAGACTCCCACAGCACGAGACCTATTTGGCGCTTCTCCCAGATTCACCCCCGGGGACGGTCTCGCTTGGGACGCGTTTGAGGCCGGAGAAACCCAGGTATATGATGATGTCCAGACCGAGGGTCAACCCCACAACCCGAACACAGAGATCCAAAGTGAGATTCTCGTCCCACTAGGTGAGTATGGGCTCATCTCGACAGGATCGATTTCCACGCAGGCCTTTTCTGAGACAGACATCGATCTGTTTCGAATTCTCGGTGCGACTGTCGAGGCAGCACTCGCACGAGCGAGTCGAGAAGCGGAGTTACATCGACAGAACGAGCGACTTGACCAGTTCGCGAGCGTCGTTGCCCACGACTTGCGGAACCCGCTCTCCGTTGCAATGGGATTTCTCGAGATCGCGGAGGAGACCGGGAACGCGGAACACTTTGAAAAAGTAGAATCTGCACACGACCGAATTGAACGGCTCATTGAGGACCTTCTGACGCTGGCACGTGGGGAGACGACGATCGAGAATGCAGAAGAGATCGACCTCGAGAGTATTACGACGGAGGCGTGGGGATACGTTGACACGGAGGAGGCAACGCTTACAGTTGCAGATGAAGTCCTGACAGTCACCGGGGATGCAGGGCGGCTGACCCAACTCTTAGAGAATCTATTCCGGAACGCAATCGAACACGGTGGTGCCGATGTCACGGTGACCGTGGGTGGACTAGACGGAGACGATGGATTCTACGTTGAGGATACCGGCAGCGGGATTCCCCAAGAGAGGCGAGACGACGTGTTCAAGCATGGCGTCACGTCCAGTGACGGAGGAACTGGCTTCGGGCTCTCGATCGTGGCCGATATTGCGAAGGCACACGGCTGGACGGTTTCGGTGACAAACGGAACCGATGGCGGGGCACGCTTTGAGTTCAAGCGGTCCAAATAGTACTCGTTGTCAGTGAGCAAACCGTGCCTGCGACCTATGCATTGAGACGACCGGTCTCAACTACTAGTGTACTTTGGAAGATGAGAAAGCTTCCAATTTCCATATCTTTAGCATATTGGGGAGTCGATCGGGTATCATGCCTTCCAGAAGACGGTTTCTAAGAGTGATACTCCGCCACAATACGTCCGGTTACATATACCCGGTTCCGATGGCGAAGTCAACTGGCAGTCACGGAAAGCAAGTAATTAACTCCGAGTCTGTAGTGAACACCGTGATATACTCGCATACACATTGAGCGGGGAATCCCTTCTGAGGAAGTCGAAACAACTGCCGGAGATGGTTCGATCACACGTAGAATTCCAATTGTACTCGGATGACGGAGTCACTGAAACCGAAACGTTACCGGTAGTCCGTAATGTTCCGATATGGAACGTAGTATCCGATTTCATCAATCCACGTTGAGAGCCATTCATCCGCAGTTTCCTCGCTAATCCGCCCAGCATCAATGGCGGCCAGGAGGACGCCGACCGAACCGACAACGGTCACGCCCTGTTCTTTCGCGAATGCTCTGGCGTCGCTGTCGTCCGTCAGTAACCGACCGTCGTGTGCGTCGGCAAGCGCAAATGCCTGTGCTTCTCCGGGATCGAGATGGTCGCTGACGACTGCTTCACGGTTTGCAACAGTATCCGAAACTGTCGCGACTGGAATCTCCGCATTGAGTACGTCCAGCGCTGACTGAAGGTAGGAATGGTCATCGACACCATTGTGGAGTTCTTCGCGAACGACCGGCACCGTACAGATTCCCGAGAGTCCAGCCACCACCCACAGTTGGTTGATGTAGGCGAAGTTCGAGAGAACGGTCGTATTGAGAACGCTTGGGTCCGCTGGAATATCGGCAGTCGTCATTACGAGTCCGATGTCTCGTTATCAGCAGGCTCATCATCGAACTCGAGTTCCGTCGCCGCCTCCGCTTCGTAGGCTGCATTCTTCTCGTCCGCGAGCCCGAGACGGAGGTCAACGCCGTGTTCACGGAGAATATCCCGCATCGTCCAGCGGTCGACATCAGCAAGTCTCGCAGCATCACCCAGCGTGATCCGCTCGCGTTCGTAGAGGGCGACTGCAGCAGCGATGCGTTCGTTTTCGTGGTCTTCGAAATACTCACGCACGAACTCTCGCAACGCATCGCTCTTTCCCCCGAACACACCAGCCTCGACAGCACCCTCGATGAGGAGATCAAGATCGTCTGGATAGGAACCGGTGATTCGTGCCATCGTTCTACCCCAGACTACGTCTTCATACTATTTATGAACTACGGCGGACTGCCATATGCATTGAGACGACCGGTCTCAACTACTGGTGTACTTCGGAAGATGAGGATAAAACGGGTATAGCGGGCCTGTAGTGCGTGGTATCGACCGAACCGATAACCAGAATCTGCTTCAGATCGCTTTCTAAACGGCCATTCCTGTTCCGTAGGCAACTGATTCGGGGCTTTTCCGAGAATCTTAGTGTCGCCACTCAAACGACGCGCAATCGCGGGGAGAGTTCCGTTACTATCCAATTCCGGTCTCCTGCTTCAAAAACGTGAGCGTGTTATCGGCTGTTACAATCGGTGCGTGTTCGTACTCGCTATTCGGTTTCCGTCTCCTTCTTCAAGAGCGTGTTGTCGGCCGCCACGATCGGCGAGTGAGTGTACTCGTCGGGGAACTCGACCTGTCCAAGTGGACGGCCTCGGGGTCACACTACAAGAGACCGTCCACGTCACGCTCAAGAGTCCGTCCAACTGGTTAGTACGGTCTGTGGATTATCGAATTGCACAAGGGCCGCTCATATCAATGGCATCAGCAATCCACTGTGGCTGCATCGGAAGGATGTCGGACGGCAAGTCGTTTACGCCGAAGAATCCGACCTCAAGTGCTTCCTCTTCATCGGCTTCGGCTGTCCCCGCCTCGATGGTACACCGGAAGCAGTTCGTAATGAAGTGGACTGTCTTTCCGGATGGATACGAAAACACCTGTTGCTCAGGCTGGGAATACACACCGGTTAACTCCTCGACCTGGATACGGATTCCCGTTTCCTCCATGACTTCCCGTGAAATTGCCTCTTGGACTGGCTCACACCGTTCGACCGAGCCCGTTGGAAGCGCCCACTGTTCCGTATCGGCGCGTTTTAACAACAGTACCTCATCCGAATCGGTAGTCACGACCGCCGCGACGCCCGGCCGAATCTGATCCGGCCACGAATATGGCGGCGATTCCCACGGCTCGATTTCCTCGGTAAACAGGTCAGCAAGCGTCGAAACCGTCAGCTCTGGCTCCTGTCGGTCACGAGCGGATGCAGCAGTCGGTTCTTCGTCGGCTACCAGAATCCCAGTGTGTCCCGCGTGGTGCGCACCGAGTACGTCCGTGGCCGGGCTATCCCCGATCACGACAGCGCTCATATTAGCGGACAGTCCATCGATGGCCATCTCGAACATGAGTGGTTCGGGTTTCCCGACGACTGTCGGCTCCGTTCCGGCGGCCGCTTCGACTGCACGGACGATGGCCCCAGCTCCGGGTGCAGGGCCATCCGGTGTCGGGAACGACCCATCGGGGTTGGTCCCCACGAACGCTGCTCCCCGATCGATATGCCTCGTTGCCCGCCGAATATCTCGGTACGTCGTCTCTTCATTTGCGCCGACAACCATCGCTTCTGGATCAGTGTCCGTAATCTCGATCCCCGCTGCCTGGAGTTCGGTTTTCAAGCCTTCACTGCCGACGACGGCGGTCGTGGTCACATCCTGCTGGGAGAGATACTGTGCAGTCGCCCAGCCTGACGTGACGATTTCGTCTTCCTGTGCGTTGATCCCCATCTCTCGAAGATCGCTTGCGACCGCCCGCCGCGTCGGGCGTGGATCGTTCGTTAGAAATCGCAGCTCCTTGTCCATCTCGTAGAGTCGGGTTACCGAGTCAACTGCAGCAGGCAGTGGCTCGTCCCCAACGTAGACCACCCCATCGAGGTCGAACAAGAACACGTCGAATTTCTCAGCAATCATACTACAGAGTAGCGGAATCAGCCACTTATATCTCATTGTAATAACACACCCGTAGTCTATCAGACATCGATCTCATCGTGGTAACAACAAGCAATGCCAAACACACTGAGAGTTCTCTAAAAAACGAATTTAAATGACATATCATGTTCCAATGATCGTATCGTGGAAGTACGATCGACTGTGCAGTGATGTTTAGTGGCTCCTCGAGACTGTGTCATCGGTTCGGCTGTGAAACGATTGTGACCGTTGTCCCGAGCAGCGTCGTAGCATGGCACTGCCCCCGTGAGTTTGGTATATACAAACCTATATGATGCGATGAAGATGATAACCGATATGGACGCCGACGACTCGAGCGATTCACCCCGCCGTATCAAATCGATTCAGACAGCGAGTGCTATCTTGGAAGCGATTCAGCATCTCGAGGCACCGACGTTTACCGATCTCTGCGGCGAGGTCGATATTTCGAAGGGGACGGTCCATACGTATCTCGAGACCCTCGAGAGCGAGGGGTTCATCACGAAATCGGGGAACGAGTATCGACTCGGGGTACGGCTGGTAACGATGGGGGAAAGCGTTCGAAACCAGACGGATATCTACCGCGCAGGGCAAGACGAAGTAGAAAAACTCGCCGAGAAGACGGGCGAGTGGGTACATCTGACGGTCGAGTGTCAGGGGCAGGAAGTGACGCTCTACGAAAGTAGCGGTGACAGGGCGATCGCAATGGATTACCACCTCCGAATGCGGGAGTCACCGCAGTACCTGTACCACACGGCGGCCGGAAAGGCAATGTTAGCGTGTTTCGATCGAGACCGGGTCCGAAAGCTGATCAACCGACAGGGGTTCGTCCAACGAACCGAAAAGACGATCACCGATCTCGAAACGTTGTTCGAGGAACTCGACCGGATCCAAACGCAGGGGTACGCGGTCAACGATGAAGAGGAAGTACGAGGGATGCGCTCCGTCGGCACTGCAATCACGGGACCCGATGCCGCCGTCTGTGGGGCAATAAGTGTGACAGCACCGACCAGTCGTCTCTCTGGGGAGTACTTCGAATCCGAGATTCCCGAGTTAGTTATGGAAGCGGCCAATATCATCGAAGTGAACCTCGAGACGGCTGGCGTCAAACAGCCACGCTAAGTCCGGTATCCGAGCCGAAGACGGGACCGCTCACGAATCGCCGTCGGCGATCACGTCACGAAACGATGTCTGCCGGAATCTCTCGACCGACCTATGGCCAGAGTCCCCGGGCTTCCTTTGCCTCGCCGATGCGGTTGAGCGCCACGACGTACGCCGCGTCCCGCCAACTCAGTCCTCGGGCGTCGACTTCCGCTTTCACGTCGGCCCATGCGTCGAGCATCGCCGATTCGAGTTCGTCGTTGACTCGCTCCTTGGACCACGTTCGGCGGTTGATGTCCTGGAGCCACTCGAAGTAGGAGACTGTGACACCGCCGGCATTCGCAAGGATGTCGGGAATGACGTGTTTGCCACGCTCGTGAAGGATCGTGTCCGCGGTCGAGGTCGTCGGACCGTTTGCGCCCTCGACGATGATGTCGGCCTGAATTCGATCCGCATTGTCGGCCGTGATGACGTTCCCGATGGCGGCCGGGATGAGAACGTCTACGTCCAACTCGAGGAGTTCCTCGTTGGAAACCGTCTTCGAACTGTCGTAACGCAGTACGCCTTCCGGCTCCTCCTTGTGGGACGGAACGTCCTGTGTATCCAGGCCGTCCGGGTCGTACAGTCCACCGTTGACGTCGCTGACGGCAACGATGTCCGCACCCCACTCGTCGAGCAGGCGGGCGGCGTTCGCACCGACGCTTCCGTACCCTTGCACTGCGATCGACACGTCCTCGAGACGCTCGTCGTAGTACTCGACCGCTTCCCGTGCGACGATGGCGACGCTCCGTCCGGGGGCTTCCTCTCGACCGTAACTCCCGCCGATGACGGGTGGTTTGCCGGTGACGACGCCGGGGATCGTTTCCCCTTCCTGCATGCTGTATGCGTCCATGAACCAGGCCATCGTCTGGGCGTCGGTGCCCATATCGGGTGCCGGGATGTCCCTGCTGGGACCGACCTCGTCTCGGATCTCTTCAGCGAACCGGCGGGTCAGCCGTTCTTTCTCGTCGTCGCTGAGGTCTTTCGGATCGACGACGATGCCGCCTTTCCCGCCGCCGAACGGGATGTCCATCACGGCACATTTCCACGTCATCCACATCGCGAGGCCGACGCACTCGTCGGCGTTCACCTCGGGGTGATAGCGGAGTCCGCCCTTGTAGGGGCCGCGAACGTCATCGTGCTGTGCGCGATAGCCGGTAAAGACGTCGACGGAGCCGTCGTCCCGCTCGAGCGGAATGGAGACCTCGACGACTCTGGTCGGGTGTTTGAGGCGTTCGATGACGCCGTCGTCGACATCGGTCCGGCTCGCAGCGGTGCGGAGCTGCCGGCGAGCCGTTTCGAGGGGTGATTCGGTCGTCGATTCGCTGTCCGATTCCGAGTGAGTGGTCTGTTTCTGTGTCATTGGTGAAGTCGGTTGGTGGTGTCGAGAGTCGTGATCGTTCGGCGACTAGCACTGTGTGTGCGGGTACGTGGTCGGATCGTGCCGACAGGGCCGCGTGATCATCGAGGGGATACTCGATTACGATCCGACGTGGTCGATCGCATCGTCGAGGAGGTCGACGGCGATATCGAGTTCGCGGTCGCGAACGTCAAGCGGCGGGAGCAATCGGAGCGTTTTCTGCCCGCATCCGAGCGTCAGTAGCCCCCGCTTGAGGGCAGCGTCGACGACTGCTTCCCGACGTTCCTTCGTATCGAATTCGATCGCAGTCATGAGACCGAGCCCGCGAACGTCGACGACCGTCTCGGGGTGATCGGCCTGAAGCTCCTCGAGCTGGCCCACGAACCGCTCGCCGGCCTGTTTCGCGTGGGTAAGCAGGTCGTGTTCCTGGATGGCTGCGACCGTGAGCGTCCCCTGAATCGAGGAAAGGATATCGCCGGCACCCCACGTCGAGGAGAGACGGCTCTTTTCGTCCGGGAAGATCTCCTCGGACGAGATCGTCGCGCCGACGCGCAGCGCTTTGGCGCTCGTGATGACGTCCGGTTCGAAATCGTAGTGGTCGGAGGCCCACATTTTCCCGGTGCGACCGACGCCCGACTGGATCTCGTCGGCGATGAGCGGGATATCGTGTTCGGTACAGAGGTCATTGACCGCACGCATGAACTCCGGTTCCGGGACTTGGTAGCCGCCTTCGCCCTGAACCGGCTCGAGGATGAGGAAGGCGACCTGTTCCGGCGGGATGTGGCCGTGTTTGGGGTCGAGTTTCTCGCGGAGGCGTTCGACGCCGGCCATGCTGTGGGGGACGTCGTGGATGCCGCTGAGTTCGGGGAATCCACGGCGGTGGACGGATTTCGACCGGTTCAGCGAGAGCGCACCGAGCGTGCGTCCGTGGAACGCGCCCTCGAACGTGAGGCCGTATTTGGGCTGCTCGCAGTTATCGTAACAGACCTTCATCGCGTTCTCGACCGCCTCAGCTCCGGAGTTCGACAGGAAGACCGTATCCATCCCGTACTGATCGGTAATATCCGTCAGCGTATTCATGAGATGGGCGGGGCCCGGAAGTTCCGTGTCTTCCGGCGTTCCACCGGTACTGACATAGAAGTCCTGCCCCGCAATCTTCAGCGGGTCGACGAGGTCGAACTCCTGCAGTTTGTCCATCAGCTTCGGGTTGTTATAGCCCAGCGGCGCAGCGGCGACGTGGCTCGTAAAGTCGAGCAGCACGTTCCCGTCGGGATCAGTACAGAACGGCCCTTCAGCGTCTTCGGTGATGTCCCAGACGAAGTCATAGACGTATGTACTCGTTGCTGCCGCCTCGTGGTGAAAATCGACCCACTCTTCGGCCTTTGGTCCTGGTAAGTTTTGGACTGATGGCTCAGCTTTTTGTCTCTGCATACATTGGTCACATCCACTACCACAATATAAATATTTCGTACGATGACCGTGTCTCGGTGCGATAGGACCGGCACTGTTTGTTCGATATATCCGAACTTTTCCAGCACGAATCGTTGGTAGCCGCTGATTACCGTGATCCGGAATGTAGCTTTCCATTACAAACATACGTCTGTATAGGTGGTCGCCTGTTCGGCTCCATCGTCTCGCCCCGTAAACGGAACTAAGAGGGAACGTCGACGATTATCGGGCCCACTGCTTTGAAAGTTTCAAACACGTCCGTGATCGGATTGCCGTCAATCGGATGAGCAGACGACCGCCGGGTTCTGCTCGTCCGATATTCGGTCGGTCGGCATAGTATCGTGCTGGCTATTGACTCGAGCGCTTAGCGTCCGCTCGTCAGCGGTTCGGACGTTGCCCTGGAGGCCGCTTTTCGATCGAATTTATAGTCTCTCCGAACTCGTATCACGTGGCTGTCGTTGCTGATCGCAACCGTTTCGAACTCCCCTGCTGCACTGCGCCATCTCCAGTTCAGTGTCCGATCACAGTACACGAACGAGTTGCAACGAGAGTACTACTGAATCCTCTCCCCCTAGAAAGCGGGGGAGAACGCGAATTCAAACGACCGTCCCTGGCCCGAGTTCGTGTACCTCAAACAGGTGGCTCGAATATACTGGCCGGTTTCTCGGTGGCATAGCGGCGTATAACCGCGCCGGGTTGTCCGGCTCGAGGTGGGCTATCGTCGCGCTTGAAAGTCACTGTCCACCCGATCGCAGGGCAGCGTTGGATCAGTGTGTCTCGTTTCAAGCGTGACGATAGCAATAGCGGCAAACAGACGGCGCCTGATCTCGATGGACCTATAGTAGCCGTTGAAAGTCATTGTACACCTAATCGAACGACGGCGTTGCGATCAGTGTGTGAATCGTTTCAACGGCTACTATAGCGCTGCAATGGAGTAAGGCAATCGTCGCTGAATCACCTCGAGAACCGCTGAAATCGACACCCGAACCGGAGCGATGACGAAACGCTGTTGGTTGCTCGAGCGGGTAGTGGCCTGGGCCACGTGCGACTTCCGTCGGACCGAGCGGGATGCATCAGTCCCAATGATCGCGTTCTGTGGCCGCTATGTGGATCTTTCACCCTTGCACTTCGATATAGCCAAACTCTCTACTGTCCTTTTGTAGTTAATATTCTCACATATATCGACGCACGACGGTCTCCAAGAGCATAAGATACATAAATGATCATCGGAATCGTTGAACCGACATGCATTGTCAACCCTATCCTTACGGAGCGAACATACTGCCGACTGAGTCTCGAGGCACGGTTGTCCGGACCGCGGCCGCATCCGAATATCGCGTGGCCTGTCACGACTGACAACAATGGAATACGATATTACACTCTTCGACGAACTCGATCCGGACGCCCGCCCCTCGTTAGGTGAGGCGTTAGTACCGGTTGCGGGAATGCTGTCGTTCCTCGCCCTCGGGATCGGAATCTATGGGCTGGACCCGCAATTCCCCCTCTTCTGGGGCATCACGTTTACCGGGTTGTTCAGTTACTACTGGCTCGGTGTCTCGTGGGATACGTTGTACGAAGGGATCACCCAGAGTCTCCTGATGGGGATTCAGGTGGTGTTCATTCTCTTTATCGTGTATGCACTCATCTCCACGTGGATCCAGGCGGGAACGATACCCGCGATGATGTACTACGGGCTTAGTCTGTTGACTCCCGCAGTGTTCCTTCCGATGACGGCAGTGATCACTGCCGTTATCACGTTCGCCATCGGGTCCTCGTGGACGGCGGCAGGGACGCTCGGCGTCGCCTTTATCGGAATCGGCTCCGGGCTTGGCCTCCCCGCACCGATGACGGCCGGGGCGATCCTCACCGGGGCGTACACGGGTGACAAGCAATCACCGCTGTCGGACACGACGAACCTCGCGGCAGCCGTCACCAACACCGATCTCTACGACCACATCAACGCGATGCGGAACGGAACCACGCTCGCGTTCGTGATCAGTGTCATCTTATTCGCGGTCCTCGGTCTCCAGGCCTCCGGAGCTATTCCGGCCGACCGGGTTGGCGAGATACAGACGGCACTTGCCGGTACGTACACGATCTCCCCGCTCGCGTTCTTCCCGATCGTGGTAACGTTCGCGCTCGCGATATACGGTATTTCCGCGATTCCGGCCCTCGGTACGGGTATCTTTGCCGGCGCGGCGACCGCGCTCGCACTGCAAGGGACGGGCTTTGAGCAGATCTGGTCCGCGGCCCAGAGCGGTACGAACCCCGAAACCGGACTCGAGGTCGTCAACGACCTTCTGGCGAGTGGCGGAATGGTCGGCGGCTCGTGGGCCGTTACGATCGCCATTTCGGCGCTTGCACTCGGCGGAATGCTCGAATGTACCGGTATTATCGCTGTCCTCGCTCACCATCTCGGCCGGCTGAGTCGTAGCGTCGCGAGCCTGACCGGCGTGACTGCGTTCTCGGCCGTGTCGATGAACGTTCTCGCTGCGGAGCAATACGTCAGCATCGTCGTTCCGGGGATCACGCTCCGGAACCTCTACGAGGAAAAAGGACTCAAGAGCGAAAACCTCTCGCGGGCCATCGAGTCGTCCGGGACGGTGACGAGCGCGCTCGTTCCGTGGAACAGTGGCGCTGTCTTCATGGCGGGAACGCTCGGCGTCAGTACGTTCGACTATGCGCCGTACTATTTCCTTGGCTTCCTCTCGCCCCTGATACTCATCCTAATGGGTGTCACTGGATGGAACATCACGCATAAGGAATCAGCAGACGCGGAGAGTACCGCGGTCGAACACGCCGAACCCGTTCCAGCCGGGGACGAGTAAGGCTCACCGATCGTTCGGCGCGGCTCGATATTCGAACCCCGTACCGTTCACCGTCGAATCCGTCTCGACCGATCGCCGTCGCTGCCGAAGCCGCGTTCGTCTTTTTTCGACCATCGCGTTCCAACCTCGAGGCGACGGTCTCGCCGCTTCCGCGGTGGTTACACTACATCACTCGAACCGTGCGTCGGAGAGCGGTGTCGAAATATCGTGGTACGGAGGACGACTCGATGGGGAACCCGGCGGCCGCTGCGGTCACTCGGCGTGGTCCGTCGTCGGACCCGCAGGTCGTAGTCAGACGGTCGCGGCTCGACTGACGCTCGCGATCGCTTCGTCGAGGAGGTCGACGGCGATGTCGAGTTCGCGGTCGCGAACGTCAAGCGGCGGCAGCAATCGGAGCGTCTTCCGTCCACAGCCAAGCGTTAACAGGCCGCGCTCGAGCGCGGCTTCCATGACCGCTTCACGCTGATCGGGGGTCTCGAACTCGATGGCGGCCATGAGCCCGAGCCCGCGTACGTCCTCGAGGGCCTGGTACTCGTCTTGAAGGGGTGCGAGACGGTCGAGGAGCCCTTTGCCCTGTCGGTCGGCGTGATCGAGCAAGTCGTGTTCGTCGATCGCAGCGAGGGTGAGCGATCCCTGGATCGAGGAGAGGATGTCGCCGGCCCCCCACGTCGAGGAGATGCGCGCTTTCTCGTCGGGGAACAGCTCCGACCGCGAGATCGTCGCACCGACGCGTAGTGCCTTGGCGCTCGTGATGACGTCCGGCTCGAAATCGTAGTGGTCGGAGGCCCACATTTTCCCGGTTCGGCCGACGCCCGACTGGATCTCGTCGGCGATGAGCGGGATGTCGTGTTCGGTACAGAGGTCGTCGACGGCGCTCATGAACTCGGCGTCGGGGACCCGATAGCCGCCTTCGCCCTGAACCGGCTCGAGGATGAGGAAGGCGACCTGTTCGGGTGGGATGTGGCCGTGTTTCGGATCGAGTTTCTCGCGGAGACGTTCGACGCCGGCCATGCTGTGGGGGACGTCGTGGATGCCGCTGAGTTCGGGGAACCCACGGCGATGGACGGATTTCGACCGGTTCAGCGAGAGCGCACCGAGCGTGCGCCCGTGGAACGCGCCTTCGAACGTGAGGCCGTATTTGGGCTGCTCACAGTTATCGTAACAGATCTTCATCGCGTTCTCGACCGCCTCGGCCCCGGAGTTCGACAGGAAGACCGTGTCCATGTCGTATTTGGCGGTGATCTCGGTCAGCTTGTCCATCAGGTGGCTCTGTGACGGTAGTTCGGCGTCGTCGGGTGTGCCACCGGTGCTAACGTAGAAATCCTGCCCGGCGATCTTCAGTGGATCCACGAGGTCGAATTCGCGGAGGTCGTCCATGATCTTCGGGTTGTTGTAGCCCAGCGGCGCAGCGGCGACGTGGCTCGTGAAATCCAACAGTACGTTGCCGTCCGCGTCCGTACAGAAGGGACCCTCGGCGTCTTCGGTGATGTCCCAGACGAAGTCGTAGACGTACGTACTCGTCGCTGCAGACTGATGATGCAGGTCGACCCATTCCGTCGCGGTCGGGCCTGGCAGTTGCTGTACAGCTGGCTCTGCTGTTTCGCGCTGCATACTCTCTCACATGGTCACGCGTGTCTTAAAACTCAGGGTATCAACAAAACGGTGGCTCGGCGGGCGCCGATGCGTGACTGATAGGCGGGTCGTTTCGACGGGGCCGCTACGCTGTGCCGGTCGGTTCTCCTCCAACAGGGACTCCGATCGAAGGGCTCCCGAAGCGTTACGCTATCCGTTTGCCGAGGAGACTGGCGGCGAGTTCGGCTGCGACTTCCGCGGTGCGGTTGTTCCGATCGAGAATCGGATTCACTTCGACGATATCGACCGAGCGAAGTAGCTCCGCGTCGCGGTCGCGCTCGGCAACGCACTCGAGTGCAGCGTGGGCTTCCCTGTATTCGACGCCGCCGCGAACGGGGGTTCCGACGCCCGGTGCGACCGTCGGGTCGAGCCAGTCGAGATCGAGGCTGACGTGAACCCCGTCCACGCCGTCGGTTGCGATATCGAGCGCGTCCTCGACGACAGCGGTGATACCGCGTTCGTCGATGTCGTGCATCGTGAACACGGTTACGTCACTTTCCTTGAGGGCGGTTCGCTCGGCGTTGTCAAGACGTCGTGCGCCGACGATGACCGTATTCGACGGGTCGACGGTCGGCGTCGTCGTCCAGTCGAGTCCGTCGAACTCACCGGTGCCAGTGACGGCTGCCAGGGGCATCCCGTGGACGTTGCCACTGGGAGAGGTGTCGGGTGTGTTGTAGTCCCCGTGGGCGTCGAACCAGAGAACCCCGATGTCCGCCGCTCGTGCTGCGCCGCGGATGGTTCCCATCGCAGTCGCGTGATCGCCGCCCAGAGCGATCGGAACGTCACCGTCCGCAATCGTGTCGGCGACCTCGTCCGCGAGTTCGGCGGTGACGTCGGCGATCTCGTCGAGATACTTCGCATCGTCTTCCGTATCCGGGACATCGCACTGCTCGAGTCGGGGGACGCGAAGATCTCCGCAATCGGTACAAGCAACGCCGGCTGTTTCGAGTTCGCCGGCAATATCCGCGTACCGGATGGCTCGCGGTCCGATGTCGACGCCGCGCCGATCCGCTCCGAGATCGAGCGGCGCGCCGAGCAGGCGAACGGTTCGAGTCGTCGATCGGTTCGGGTGGTCGATTCTGGCGTCGGTTGGTGTTGTCATGCTGGTGGAAAGACTCGTCGATGGTTCCGTTTCGTCGGCGGGATGTCAGCCCCCGTGTCCCGCGCGTCGCTACGTCGTAGCCACTGGGTAGCACACACGGCAGTTCCCCGGAGGACGTTTCGCTTTTCGACCGCCGTCCGGATCGTCCGCCAGGCGTCGAACGGGAGGTCCCCACACTCGAGCGATCGGCTCCGACGGGTGAGCTGTCGGAGCAACTCGCCGTCGTTCACTGTCACGCCACCCGGGGTAGCGAACGTGTCGGCATCGGCCGGTCGGTCGCGACTCTCGCGGCGGCTACGAGCGGTGCGGCTGCCGAAGACACGCGTCAGTCACTCGGTTGTTTCGTACCGTTACTCCAGTAGCAGTTCCCGCATCTCGGTTCCGGTTCGTGGGTGTCAATAACAGTACCGCACGCTGGACACCGTCGCTGGGTAGTTACAGGCATGTTCCGTGTATCGTCACGGTAACTCTACGCCAGTATATATACTCTTTGCAACTCCCGGCTCGACATCACGTCGAATCAGCCGTCACGCTGTGCGGTCTCGAGGTTGACCTCGATGAGATTGGCGGTCTCCATGACGAGTTCGGGGACTTCCGACCGAAACCGCTCGCCTTTCAGCCGACTGGCCGGTGCGCTCATGCTCACTGCACCGAAGATGGAACCGTCGGGAACGCGGATCGGTACACCGACGGCACGCATGCCACGGATTTCCTCCTCGTCGTTGAGCGCATAGCCGTTCTCTCGTACCGTCTCGAGCGTTTCCCGAAGTTCGGTCTCGTCCGTGATCGTGTTTGCCGTCTGTGCCTCGAGTTCTTGGGCGTCGAGTATCCTGTCTCGACGGTCCGCATCGAAGTGTGCAAGCATCGCTTTCCCGGCGGCGTTGTGGTGGAGATACTGCGGTGTCTCGCGCAGACGGAGGTGGTAGTCGGTCGCGATCGCGTATTCGCCGCGACTCTCGTAGAGGGTGACCTCGCGACCGCGTTCCTCAGCGACGAGGTGTACGTATTCCCCGGTCCGTTCGGCGAGTTCGTCGATCTCGTCGTGGCCCGCCATGTACAGGCTGGTTTCGTTTCGTACGTGTTCCGCGACCGTGACAAACTGTAAGCTGAGTCGGTAGACGCCGTCTTCCTCCGTGAGGTAGCCACAGTTGTGAAGCGTCCGGAGATACGTATGGACCGTGCCCTTCGTCAGGTCGACTTCCTCGGTGATCTCCGTGAGCGTTCCCTCGGTGAGCCGTTTAATAGCGGCCAGTATTTCATCGATCTTGTGGACTGATTTGATCTCCCGCTGACCGTTCGTTTCCTTTGCGGTTCCGAACATAGCCCTTCATCTATAGCGCTGTTTCTTAAACACTTGCATATATCAAACGCGTTTATTCGAACGCGGAACCGAGGCCGATCTCGGGTGGGAACCGCGAAAGGGGAAAATCGTCGCCGGTTCGCAGTCGATCCGACTCGTGAGCCCAGTTATTCGTCGGTCGTGATGTCGGCCGACAGTCCCTGGGCCATCTCGATCTCTTTGGAGTTGTTCAGCGTCCAGGCGGTGCGCTCGGTGACGGCCTCGATGGCCTCGCGGGCGCTCGGATAGCCGTTGCCGGACTTCTTGACGCCGCCGAAGGGCAACTGGACCTCCGCGCCGATACACGGCAGGTTCGCGTACGCGAGCCCGATATCGGCGTGATCGCGGAAGTAGTTGACCTGTCGGTAGTCCTCCGAGATGATCGCCCCAGCCAGCCCGTAGGGCGTATCGTTGTGGATCTCGACCGCGTCCTCAATGTCACCCGAGTACTCGAGGAGGGCGACGTGGGGGCCGAAACACTCCTCGTTGAGACAGCGCAGATCGGACTCGTAGTCGATCTCGTAGACGAACGGGCCGACCCAGTGACCCTCCGCGTGGCCGTCCGGAATCTCGTCGTCCTCGAGTTCGAATCGATCGACCAGGACGTTCGCGCCCTCTTCGCGCGCGAGTTCGTTGTGCCGGTGGATCTTCTCGACGTGGTCGGCCTCGATCGCCGGCCCCATGAACGTCTCTTCCTCGAGGGGATCGCCGACGGCGACGTCCTTGGCGATCTCGACGAACCGCTCTTTGAACTCGTCGTAGACGTCCTCGTGGATGATCAGCCGCTCGCTCGAGACACAGCGCTGGCCGGTCGTCTTGAACGAACTCATGACGGCCGCGTGGACGGCGATGTCGAGGTCGGCCTCCTCGGTCACGACGATGCCGTTTTTGCCACCCATCTCACAGGCCGCGAGCTTGCCGGGTTCGCCGCCGACCTTGCCGGCGATCTCGTGGCCGACTTCGGCCGAGCCGGTAAAGAGGACGGTATCGACGCGCTCGTCGTCGGTAATCGCTGCGCCGGCATCACCGAACCCTTGGACCATGTTGAAGACGCCATCGGGAATCCCGGCGTCCTCGAACATCTCGGCGATGATCTGGGCACACCACGGGGTCTGCTCGGCGGGCTTCCAGACGACGGTGTTGCCCTCGACCAGCGCGATGGCCATGTGCCAGAACGGGATCGCGACCGGGAAGTTCCACGGGGTGATACAGCCGATGACGCCCCGCGGTTTCCGGCGCATGTACGCGTCCTTGCTCGGAATCTCCGACGGAACGACGTCGCCGTGTGGGTGGCGCGCGTTGCCCGCCGCCCATTCGACCATGTGCCAGGCCTCGGTGACGTCCGCTTTCCCTTCCGAGATCTCTTTGCCACACTCTTTCGAGACGATCTCGCCGAGTTCCTGGTGGCGCTCGCGCAGTTCGTGGTAAATCTCCCACAGGTACTCCGCGCGATCGATCGCCGACAGTTCCCGCCACTCTTCGAAGGCCTCGTCCGCCGCCTCGAGGGCCGCGTCGACGTCCGCCTCGGTGCCACGCTGGAACGTCGCCAGCGTCTCGCCGGTGGCAGGGCTTTCGCTCTCGAAGGTTTCGGAGCCAGTTCCGCTCGTCCATTCGCCGTTGATATAGTGGAGATTAGTTCCACTTGCTGTTGATCGACTCACGTTCGACCGTTCTCCTGTGGCGCATATAATTGTTCATCTTTGCGTGAGCGGTCCGTGATACGGCTCACCGGGAGTACGGGGTTCGTATATATCAAATACGTGTTCGAGCGAATGCGGCGACTGAAAAGGGAGCGAACACGAACGATAGAGTACGGTAAGCGGCCGCTCCTTGGACGTTACACCATCACACACTCTCGGTAACGTTACAGACATACGATTGTAATACAACGTGATGCGTCTGATTTGATATTCTGAAATGGACGGTATCGTGACGAGAGTTTGCGGGATATCGGCCCTGCGGACGTACACAATGGACTCCGGGCTCGATATCGTGGCATAGTATATCAGCCATGGAAAGACTTATCAAAGGCCATGATTCATTGGGGTCTATGGGTGAATTCGGGATACTCTCCCTCGTACCACCGATTTTAGCGATCACGTTAGCGATTACCACGAGACGTATCATCCTCTCACTGTTCGTTAGCATCTGGTTCGGTGCCGTCATCTATACCGGCGGGTTCGGCATCGGACAGACGTTCGATTGGGTCGTCGCAGCCATCATCGCCGATGACGGGTTTCACGCGGAAATCCTGATTTTCACGCTCCTCCTCGGGTCGGGCGTTGCACTGATCTGGCGGTTAGGCGGTGCTATCGCTATTCAGGAGATAGCGAGCAAACGCCTCGAAACGAGACGGAAAGTCGGGATCGTCGCCTGGCTGTTGGGTATGGCGCTGTTCTTCGACGACTATGCAAACACCGCGATCATCGGGAACACGATGCGTGAAACGTCGGACCGAGTCAATATTTCACGAGAGAAACTGTCCTATATCGTCGACTCGACGGCCGCTCCCGTCGCGACGATCGGTATTTCGGGATGGGTCGCGTTTCAGCTGTCGATGATCGACGAGGCATTCAGCAATATCGAAACCGGAGCGGGCGTCCAGACACCGGACGTCTTCACCGTCTACCTCGAGTCGATCCCGTACAACGCCTATGCGATTCTTGCGATCGTCATGGTCGGTGTTATCGTCGTTACACAGCGGGATTACGGTGAGATGCTCACGGCGGAGCGCCGCGCCTGGGAAACGGGCAAGGTCAACGACGACGATGCGGACCCGTTACAGGAAGTCGAGGGTCATCTCAGTGATCCGATCACTGACCGACCAATGCTTCGGACGTTTCTGCTCCCGATCGTGGTCCTGATCGCCGTTACGATCGGCAGCGCGCTTCGGACCGGTTACGATGGTCAGCCGGTGGTCGAGTCACTGCTCGCAGGTGAGTTCGCGACGTTCGTCGAAACGGCGACGACCATCGCCGGCAACGGGTCCTGGACGACCGCACTGGTCTGGGGATCGTTCGCAATGGTCTCGACAGCGTTCGGTATCGGTATCGTATACGACCTGTTTACGGCCGACGAAGGCGTCGATGCCATCCTCGAAGGGTTCGAACTCATGCTGACTGCGGTGACGATTCTGATCCTGGCGTGGTCGATCAGTACCGTCGCCGATGCACTGGGGACGGGGGCATACGTCGCGACGCTGGTCGAAGGGACGATTCCGGTGGCACTGTTCCCCGTTGCCGTCTTCATCACCGCGACGTTCATTTCGCTCACGATGGGATCGTCGTGGGCGACGATGAGCCTGCTGACACCCGTTGCGATCTCCGTCGCGTTCGATCTCACCGGCGGGTTCGGACTCGCACCCGTCACCGTGGGGGCGGTGTTCTCCGGCGCGATCTTCGGGGACCACACGTCACCGATTTCGGATACGACCGTTCTCTCGTCGACCTTTACCGGTGCCGACCTCGTCGACCACGTCCGGACGCAAGCGTACTACGCGACGACCGTTGCGACCGTCGTCGTCGTCTGCTATCTCCTGTACGGCTTCTTTGCCGTCCCGCCACTGGTATTCCTGCCGATCGGCGTCGTCTTGCTTGTCGGACTCGTGTACGGACTGTCGGAATTCGACGCGAATCGACGGGGAATCGACGTCGGGACAATGCGACGCGATGTCGACCCGACCGGGCAGGACGCCGACTCCGAACACGGTACAGCGCCGGAGGGAACCGATTAACGTCCGCGACGATCGTTCCCGGTAACTGCGTCTCTCGGTATCGTTTCACAATTTGAAGCGCGAGTCGGCCCCCCGACCCTCTTATCCGGGAAGCGACACAGAGCAACAGGCGGGCCAAAACCGCAACCGGCGAAGCAATAACCGGAATGGGAGATCATAAGTATCTGGTTTCCGATGACGAGGTATGGATGTTAATCGTGCCGTGATAGAACGATTGACGAGCAATGGGATCGACACGATGTTCGGCATTCCGGGCAAACAGACGCTCCCGTTGAACGAAGCGATCGGGACACGTGACGATATCCGGTTCGTCGTCGCACGCCACGAAACCGCCGTCTCCCATCAAGCGTGGGGGTACGCGGAAACGAGCGGCACGCCGGCAGCGACGGCTGTCGTCCCTGGGCCGGGCGACATGAACGCGATGAACGGGCTGAAAAACGCACTCAACGATTGTACCCCGCTCGTTCACATCGCCGTCGAGACCGAACCCGAGGTTCGCGGGGGCGGTGGAATCCACGAGACGCCACCGGAAACCTACGATACCGTCGTCAAGGAGAACCTGCTCGTCGAACGACCGGAAAGCACGGCCGCGATCGTCGAGGAAGCCATCGCGATCGCCGAGACGCCGCCCAAGGGGCCGGTCCGGATCGGAATCCCGAAAAACTTCTTGACGATGGACGTTCCCCTGGCGACACCCGGAGAGTACAACCGAGAGTACGTCGAGGGCGCCGCCGAATCGGATATCGAGGCGGCTGCGACGCTGCTGGCCGAGGCGACGACGCCAGTGATCCTTGCCGGCGGTGGCGTCCGTGCCGCGAACGCGAGCGACTCGCTTCGACGGCTGGCCGACCGACTCGAGGCACCCGTCGTGACGACGTACAAGGGCAAGGGCGTTCTCCCCGACGATCCCGACGGGTACGTCGCCGGAACGCTTTCGGGCAGTGCATCCCCCGAACTCCTCGATTGTCTCGCCACCGCCGACGCCGCACTGGCGGTCGGGACGGACTTCGACGCGGTCGCGACCCGGACCTGGAGCGTCGAACTGCCCGATGACCTCGTCCACGTGACCCTCGATGCCGACGATCTCGGGAACGGCTACGATCCCACGGTCGGCATCATCGCCGATGCCGGGGTGGCGCTCTCGGAACTCGAGGCCGCGCTCGCGGACCGACCGATCCGTGCCAGCGACGGGACGGAGCGGGCGATGGCGGTCCGGGAAGCGACGAGCGACCGCCTCGACGAACTCCGTGGCTCGTCGCCCCCGTTGACGTCGGTGAGCGCACTCGAGAGCGTCCGAGACGCCATTCCACAGGACACGGTCGTCTCCGTCGACGCCGGTGGGTTTCGTGTCTGGGCGCTCAACGTCTTTGCGGCGGCCGGTCCACGGTCGTACGTCAACCCGGGATCGTGGGCGACGATGGGAACCGGTCTCCCGGCAGGAATCGGCGCACAGCTCGCCAATCCCGACGACGACGTCGTCGTTCTCACCGGCGACGGCGGCCTCATGATGTGCATCCACGAACTCCACACGGCCGTCGCGGAGAACGTTCCGATTACGGTCGTCGTGTTCACCAACGAGGACTACGCGATCATCAGCGATCAGGCGGGGCGAGACTATGACCTCTCCGACCGTGAGTACAACTGGAGCGACGCGCCGATTTCGTTCACGTCGCTCGCGGAGAGTATGGGGATGCGCAGTGAGTGTGTCGAAGACCCCGACGAGATACGGTCGACGGTCGGGTCCGCAGCCGTGGCGGACGAACCGGTCCTCGTTCAGATCCCCACCGATCCGTCGGAGCCACAGGCGAGCGACTGGATGCGTACTGATTGACATCCTCCCCGCCCTGAAGGGCGAGGATTCCCACGTTGGGATATTGTGGTTTACGACGTGACCTGTTTTTGAGGTGCGAACGCACCAGTTTCCTTGTCAAACAGGAACGTCGATGGCTGTGCCAACCAACCGTTACTCCTATTCGCCGAAAGACTCGGCGAATTCGGAGATACTTTCTGCCGGATGTTCTCAGCACCGTTCACATCAGCGTTCGCCACCGTCTCGCAGTCATCACAGACGTACAGTCCGCGTTCAACACGGTTTGCATCACGTTTGCGACCACAACACGAACACGTTTTCGAGGTATCCCGCTCGGACACTTCCTCAACCGAGATACCTTCCATCTCGGCCTTGTACGTGAGGAGGTCGGTGAAGCGATCGAACGCCCACGAGTGCAGGTCAAGGTTGCCGTGTTTCCCCCAGTTCTTCGCCTTGCCGTTCTCCTCGTCATCACGGATGCCGGAGAGGTCGCCCACTACAATTGTTCCAACTCCTTCGTCCACACATCGTTGGACGATGTGCTTGGAGAGGGTGTGGAAGTAGTGGGTGCGCCGAGCGGACTTCTTCTGGTTCAACCGATTGGCCTGCTCTGAGTCAGAGTCATCACAGCGAGCGAGTCGCTTGCTGAAGTAGTAGTCGTCCTGCTTCAAGCAGTTCAACGGGTACAGTTCGCTGTGACCGTCTTCGTAGGCAAGCGCGGCGAAGTTGTTGATACCAAGGTCAACACCCACCGTCTTCTCACCGGGAACTTCTGAAACTTCGACTTCGACTTTGCACACAATGTGCAATTCCCACTCTTCACCTGTCCAGACTGCCCGAACCTGTTGTACGCTCTCCACGGTAGAGAGGTCAACGTCGGGACGAGTCTGGTACTCGCAGAGAACGAAGTCCGACCAGTATTCTTTGAGGTTCGAGCCTTTCGAGAGTCGGACTCGGTTGTACTCGGTGTCGAGTTTGAAGCCTTTGTTCTTGAACGTGACCGTGCTACGCGGGTGGTCGTCGACGTGTTTGCGGTAGCCGGGCGGGTTCGCCCGTTGGTCTCCGTTGCGTCGTTTGCCGTACCAGCCGTTGAACGCCTCAGCGAGTTCTTGAAGAACGCGCTGACTTGACTGAGAATGCAGGTCATCGTAGCGTTCATGGCTCTTGAGGTAGGCAGTGAGTTCGTCGTGTTCGGGGATGTAGTCGATTTCATCCCAGACACGACTAATTGTCCACCGTCCGACATTCCAGAGTTTCGAGGCGGCGAACCCGAGGGCGTCGAGGTCATCCTGCACCTGTTGCTGGTTCTTGATGGAGGCAGTGTAGGTGCGGGCGACGACCTGTTTCGCCATACGTAATCTATGTTGACAAACCTACTTGAAAACATGGATTCGACCGTGGAATATTCTGCCGTGCCATCGAATAGTGGTTTGTGAAGAAAAGTGTCGGATTCATCCCCGCCCTAAAGGGCGGGGCTTTCTCCTTGTATTTCCGTAAACGCCGGGATTCTCTCGCTGCTTAAAGATAGATGTACAACCTATCGCATTCACATACTATTCTGATAGAGTATACATTCTCGAGCTGCCAGGCACGAACGATGGAACACGATCGACCGCAACGGGAACGACGACGATCGCTTCCCGGCACCAGTCCGACTGCGACGGACGCGATGAACCCGTGGACCCGATTGCCGAGTTCTTGCTCGGTTGTTGCCCAGGCCGTCTCGAAACGACCTGATGCCTGTCCTTAAAGCTACCTGAGGGAGAATACGGTACTCACGGTATCCCTCACCAACCGGTCGAGGCACGCCACGTCGCGGAACGTTTTCCCGGTCGATGTCACCGATTGGCCGATTGCCTTACTCCATCGATATGCGGTCGGTTTCGATGGGCACTGTGTAGCGCTCGAGGGCGTGATAGACAATCTCCTGAGGTAACCGTAGACATATATGCATATAGATAGCTATTCGGGGGGTGAGGGAACCGATTACCATGTCGACACGAGGCCCACGGGGGATCGCCGAAGCGTGACTCCCGACTGCGATATCCCGTTCGAACTCGCGGAACGGGACGACGACCGGTTCGTGGGTCACGTGCGTCGGTCGAACGCCTTCCGGTTCGGTCGCTCTCGATTAGGTTTACAAGTATATCGTTGTAATATCTGGGCGACCATCCGATCGACTCGAACGAGATGATACCGACGGTCGACGCCGCTGCCAATCGGTGACTGGGGGGCTCACCTGATCGAGAGATTGACTTCGATCTCGTTGCCGGCGGTTTCGATCTCGTCGACGAGTTCGTGCCGGTAGTCGTCATCGTCGAGTCGCTTGGTCGGACCCGCGATCTCGAGGGCACCGTGGGGATGCCCGTCGTCGTCCAGTATCGGTATCGCGATCTCGAGCAGTCCCTTGGCGCTCTCCTCGCGAGCGTACGCGATGCCGTCCGTCCGGATCGTCTCGAGTTCGGTGGCGAGTTCCGTCTCGTCGGTGATCGTTCCCGGGGCCGCTTGGGGCATCCCCCATCGTTGGACGATCTCGTCGACCCGTTCGGGTGGCAAGTGTGCGAGGATCGCCTTGCCGGTCGCCGTGTTCGTCATCCGTGCCTGGCCGCCTGGCAGGAACTGCCTGCGGATCGACCGCTCGCCCTCAGCGACGACGATATTGGTGGCGAGACCGTTTTCCTCGACGGCGAAATAGGCCTGTTCGCCCGTCTCAGCAGCCAACGTTTCGACCGTCGGCGAGACGATCCGGCGCAGTTCGTGTGACTGTTCGATCGTCCGACCGAGGTGGACGAGGCGATAACTGAGACGGTAGGTCCCGTCCTCGTTGATCAGATAGCCCAGTTGGTTGAGCGTCGTCAAATGCGAATGGACCGTACTCTTGGGTAGCTCGAGCTGTTCAGCGAGCGCCGAGACGCTCTCGGCCGTGTTTCGCTTGAGTGACTCGATGATCTTGAACGTCGTCCGAACGGATTGGAGCTGTTTCGTCTCCGGACCCTGTCGTCCCATACCATATCCCATTCTGATTGCTCAATAAAGCTGTCCAATAATCTCGGACGGAACCCGCCCGAGAGAAACGACGGCGGGCTCGAGTCGCCGACCGTCCCGACCGCGGTGGACGCCCGCTCGAGAACGGGAAGCTGCTTCCTACTGTCCGGTGAACTCCGGCTCGCGACCCTCGAGTCGGGCCGCGAACCCTTCGGTGTAGTCGTCGGTCTCGGTCAACGTTTCGCCGAGTTCGCCTTCGCGTTCGAGGCCCTGCTCGAGCGGGGTCTCCAGCGCGGCGTTCAACAGCTGTCGGGCGTGTTTCATGCCGAGTGGCGCGTTTTCGGTCAACGAGTCGGCCCACTCGCGAGCCCGGTCGTCGGTCGCCGACCGGTCGGGAACGACCTCGTGGACAAGCCCGCACGCTTTGGCCTCCCGTGGATCGATGTACTCGCCGGTGAGGACGAGTTCCTTCGCCTTCGAGAGACCGACCAGCCGCGGGAGTCGCTGTGTCGCCCCACCGGAGGGAAACAGCCCGAGTTCGACCTCGATGACGCCGTATTTGGCGTCCTCGCTGATGATCCTGAAATCGACCGGCAACACGAGTTCGAACGCCCCCGCAATGGCGGCCCCCTTGATGCTCGCGACCGACGGGACGCTCATCTCGTCGATGAAGTGGGTGATGTCGTCGAGTCCCATCTCGAAGTCGGGCGCGTCGTCCGCGCCGCGTCGTTTCATCATCTCGAGGTCCATCCCGGCACAGAAGACGTCGCCCTCGCCGAGAAGCACCATGGCCCGAACGTCGTCACGCGCTTCGACCTCCTCGAGTGCCGTTCGGAGATCGCGAAGCAGCGCTTGGTTCATCGCGTTGCGTCGCTCCGGTCGGTTGAGTACGACGTCCGCGCGGTGGTCGTCGATACGCAGCAGTACGTTACCGTCTCCGATCTCTCGCATACACCTATTCTATCACGAACATTTATATAAAACTTCAGTCCGATCGTCCGGCCGGCGATACGACGGGTGCGGGCCGCCTAGATCGGGTTGATCGATCGCTTTTTCGGCGGCCAGTCCCGGTCGCGGCCGTCGTCGGCCCGGTCGAACGCCCGTCGGATTCGGTCACGCGTCTCTTCGGGTTGGACGACGCCGTCGACGCCGACGCGTGCGGCCGCGCGGACGGCGTCGGTCCTGTCTTCGAACTTGTCGATCAGTTCCCGCCGGCGGCTCTCGGGGTCGTCGGCCGACTCGATCTCGTGTCTGTAGGCGATGTCGACTGCGCCTTCGATCCCCATCGCCGCGAGTTCGGCCGTGGGCCACAGCACCGTCAACTCGGAGTCGAGCGAGCGGCCGCCGCCCATGGCGACGTAGCCGAACCCGTAGCCGCGTCGCAACACGACGTTGGCGATCGGGACCGTCGCTCGAGCCAGTTCGAACGGGAGTTTCGCGGAGTGGCGTGCGATCCCCTCCCGTTCGGAGTCCGGGCCGGGCAGGATACCGGGCACGTCGGTCAGGGTGACGATCGGCAGTCCGAACGCGTCACAGACGGCCGCGAAGTGGGCGGCCTTCTCCGAGGCGGCGGTATCGATCGTCCCCGCTTTGAACCGCGGATTGTTCGCGATGACGCCGATCGGCTCGCCCTCGAGGCGGGCGAACGCCGTGACGATGTTGCGACCGTACGTCGGTTTGAGTTCGAACGTCGAGTCCCGATCCACGATGCCCTGAATGATCGCGTCGATATCGTAGCCCTTTCGCGGACTCGAGGGAATGATCTCGCGCAACCCCTCTCGAGCGCTCTCCGTCGGCGGTGTCGGCTCGACGGTCGGGGGCTCACACTCCGCGTTTCGCGGCAGGTACGAGAGGTACGTCCGGATGGCATCGAGACACGATTCGTCGTCCTCGCAGGCGAGGTCGGCCATCCCGGTCTCGGTCGTCTGGAACCGCGCGCTGCCGAGTTCCTCCTTGGTCCCCTCGACGCCGAGGGCGGACTCGACGAGCGAGGGGCCGGCGACGCCCATCGTTCCGGTCCCCTCGACGATGGGGACGAAATCCGAGAGCGCGGCGAAGTTCGTCGGCGCAGCGAAGGCCGGCCCCATCATCGCGGAGACGACGGGGACCCACCCCGAGAGCGCCGTCTGGAGGTTCGAGAAGCCGTTGTCGCCGCGAGCGAACGGTGCCGCGTCGAGCCCCTCCTGGATCCGGTGGCCGCCGCCATCGTGCAGCATGATCAGCGGGGTACCACGCTCGAGTGCTCGTTCGGTCACGCGCGCGATCTTCCGACCACCGGCGTGGCCGATCGAGCCGCCCTTGACGGTAAAGTCCGTCGCGAAGATGGCGACGGGTCGATCGTCGATCCGACCGAATCCCGTGACGACGCCGTCGGCCGGTGCGTCCTCGCGCTCCCAGTCGGTCGTCTCCGGCGTCGTCGGCATCGGCGCGGCGAGCCGTCCGATCTCGTCGAACGACCCCTCGTCCAGCAGGTACTCGATTCGCTCTCGAGCCGTGAGCTTGCCGAGGCCGTGTTGGTACTCGACGGCGTCGTCCCGGGCGTCGTCCGAGAGCGCGTCTTTCGCGTCGGCGACGGCCTCGAACGGATCGTCGTCGGTCATTCGAGGAGTCGCTCCCTGAGTTCGACCTTTCGCATCTTGTTCGTCTCCGTCGTCGGGATTTCGTCGACGATAAACGTCTCGTCGGGGTGCATGAACGACGGGATCCGTCCCTCGAGATGCGAACTGATCGTCGCTTCGGTCACCGACTCGTCGCCGCGGGGTTCGACCGCGAGCCCGATCCGATCCTCGCCGCCTTCGGGCGCCGGAATCGGGAACACGGCGGCCGCTTCGACGGCGTCGTGAGTCGAGACGGCGTCTTGAATCTGCATCGAGGAGATGTTCTCACCGCGCCGACGGATCACGTCGCCGAGCCGATCGACGAAGTAGAAGTTGCCGTCTTCGTCGCGATAGGCCGCGTCGCCCGTGTGAAACCACAGGTTCGACATCGCCTCGGCCGTCCGCTCGGGTTTCGCGTGATAGCGCTCGAGTAACAGCCCTGGCTGTTTCGGTCTGATACAGAGTTCACCGACCTCGCCGGTCTCGACCGCACGATCGTGTTCGTCGAGGACGGCGACCTCGGCGATGTCTTCACGAACGCGACCCATGTAGCGCTCCTCGTCGACGCGCTCGACGACGGGCAGGTTCATCTCGCGGGCTCGCTCCTCGACGGCGGCGGGCTCGAGGCCGCGGCGGTACGACGGCGGCGTTCCGCCCGCGTCGTCCGTGCGAATGACGCCGACGATCGGCGACCCGGTCTCGGTCTGGGCAAAGGCGACGGTCGCGATCTCGAATCCGAAGCGTTCGGCCAGGTCCTCGTACTCCTCGGGCAGTGGCTGCATGTGGACCTTGTTGAGCGTGTTCTCGTGGTCGGAGTCGGTCCGCGGTGCGTTCATCAGCCACGGCATCATCACCGAGATGAGCGTCACCGACGTCGCCTCGTAGGTGTCGATGCGGTCCCAGAACTCCTGTGGGGAGAACCGGTCCCAGAGCGCTACCGTTCCGCCCGCGACCAGCCCGGCGACGACGTCGGCGTAGACGCCACCGATGTGATACAGCGGGAGCGAGGTGTGGACGACATCGTCCTCGTTCAACACGGCGCGTTTGGGCGCGATGTAGTTCGCGAAGATCCACCGGTGGGGAATAACGACGCCCTTCGGCATCCCCGTCGTCCCGGAGGTGTAGACGATACTCGCAGTGTCGTGCCAGGCGACGTCGACGTCTGGATCGGTCGCCGGCTGTTCCCGCAACTCGTCGAACGACGTCGCTTCGAGGCTCGTCTCCGGACTCGGTCCGTCCGTCTCGATCACGACGAGTTCGGGGTCGGTCTCGAGGCCGTCGCGGACGGCCTCGAAGCGGTCGAGATACCGGTCCTCGAGGACGAAGACGTCGGGGTCGGTATCGTCGAGTTGGTAGGACAGCGTCTCGCCTTCGTACTCGAAGTTGATCGGCGAGTAGACGCCGCCGGCCTTGTTGATCCCGAACATCCCATGCAGGGTCTCGAGCGGATGGGCGGCCATTACCGAGACGTTCGATCCCCGTTCGACGCCCAGCTCGCGGAGGCCGTTCGCGATCCGGTTCGCGGTCGCGTTGAGTTCGTCGTACGTGACGTGGGTGTCGTCCGGGCCGTAGATCAACGCCGTTTCGTCCGGGATCCGATTCGCTCGCGCCCGGAGCATGCTGTCGACCGTGATCTCGTCGATGGGTCTATCGTCTAGTGTGCTTGCGATTCCCATACTCACAAATCGACAACCACCTTTGATAAACGTTCTGGTGAATTACACTGAGTCGCGGCGGTTCGCTGTCAGTACGCTACGAACTGCCATAATTATTATATGGTGGTGTATTATACCGTGGTATGAGATGTCACAACAGTACGATAGCGACCGAGTAGACGATGGCACGGGCTCGACATCGGGGTTCTTCCGACTCGACCGACTGTCCGCCGGGATGCTTGGCGTCGCGGCGATCCTCATTGCAGTCGCGTATGCACCGCTGCTCACGGGCGTCGAACTGATGATCGCCGGGCAGCCGTGGCTCCTCCTGTCTCAGCCGATCGTAATGGTCGTCCTCGGAACCCTGTTCGTTGCGGCGACGTACTACGTCGAACGTCGGGGCGGTGAGACGGCATGAGCCAAGCCAGCGAACTCGCGATCGTTCTGGGATATTTCCTGGTTATCCTCGGGATCGGCTACTACTTCAAAGATCACCGCTCGGGCGAGGAGTACTGGTCGGCGGGCGGGGAGATCGGCACCGTGATGAACACGCTCGCGATCTTCGCCGCCTTCGCGAGCGGCGGGACGTTTCTGGGCTCGATCGGGTTCGCGTACACCTTCGGGTTGCCGTTCGGCTGGACGGCGATCACCGGCTCCGTGGTCGGGTTCATCGTCGCGGCGATTCTCGTCGCCAAACCGATGCGACGCGTGGACGCGTACACGATCACCGACGTCTTCGACTTCCTCTATCGGGATCGACGGATCAATCTCCTCGTTCCGATCGTCGTCATCCTCGCGTTCGTCCTGTACATGGTCGCACAGCTCAAGGCCGCCGGCGTCGTCACGGAGTATCTCCTCGGGATCGGCTATCTCCCGTCGGTTATCGTCATCGGCCTGATCTTTATCGCGTACGTATCGCTCGGCGGCATGTGGGCGATTACGGTCACCGACGTCCTTCAGGGCGTGCTGATCTGGGGGCTGATGCTCGTCATGGCGGGTATTGGGTTCGCCTACTACGGGTTCTCGATTACCGCCCCCGGCGCTGCGACGCCAAGCTTGCTCGAGATGGCACCGGTCCATCCGGCCTCGTATCTCGGGTTCTTCGTCATCTGGGCGTCGACGGTCGCGATCCTCCCCCACATCGTGATGCGGGTCCTCTCGGCCGACAGCCCGAAATCGGCCAAGATCGCCTACAGTTGGGTCGCGATCCTGTACGCCGTCTTCAGCGTCATCGCCTTCTACATCATTCCCTCGGTCGCGCTCAGTATCGACCCGAACCTCGCCGATCCCGATCTCGCGCTCGTCGTCGTGATGGAATCGCTGTTGCCGGCCGTCGTCGCGGGGCTGGTCGCGGCCGCGATCCTCGCCGCGGTGATGTCGACGACCGACGCGCTGTTGCTCGCGATGTCGGCGTCGATCGCGAACGACATCTACGGGACGGTCCTCAACCCCGACGCCTCGGACGAACGGGTCGTTCGTCTCGGGACCGTCGCGACCGTCGGCGTCGGCCTCGTCTCCATCGCCATCGCCGCGCTCGATCCGCCGAGCGTCCTCGTTGTCCTCTACACCGACGCGACCGGGATGATGGCGGCCGCGTTCTTCTTCCCGCTCGTCCTCGGTATCTGGTGGAAGCGGACGACGACGTCCGGCGCGCTCGCCGGGATGGTGACCGGACTCCTGAGCTACGTCGGGGCCTGGCTCTTGCTGCCCATGTTCTCGGCGATTCTGCTCGCCTTACCGCTCTCGCTGTGTGTCACCGTCGCCGTGTCGCTGGTCACGGATGCACCCTCGGTCGAGAAGGTCGAACGACTCCGCGACGAACTGGGACACGAAGACGCAGGCTGGTAACGACGATCAATGAACGCACAGCGCTCACTCGTGCGACGATTCGTCGACACGGTTCTCGTCGGGAACCGCTGGCGAACGTTCTGTGGCTGTTCGCAAGCGACGCTCCTCGAGGGGCTTACTGAAGCGCTCGAGGACCATGGCCTGCCGTTCGAGATCGATGAGCGGTCGCCCTCGGGTACCGACCGATTCCTGTACGGCAGCGATGCCGATGGGGTTCGCGTGACTATTACCGAACCGTCCGAGACCGAACTCACCGTCGTCCCCGTTACTGCCGACCCGGTCTCACGCACAGTACTCTCGATGGCCGTCCGCGAGGACGTTCGCGAGCGAACGACTGCCGGCGTCTGTCTCGTCGACGTCTCGCCGCTGCCGGACGACGAGGGCGAACTGGCCGCCCTCATGCGGACGGTCATGGATCGCCTCGAGCGTGACCCGTGGGATCTCGCCGATCATCCGCGGTTCAGGCTCGCGGTCGTACAGCGGTACAAAATCCGAGCGAAGTGGCGGTACTGGTCGCGACTGGACGCGGCTGGCGGTTCGGTGTCGACCTCGTACTGACCGAGACCCCATCGTTGGAATCGCATCAGTCCGGCGTGATTCAGATAGGTATGTCGGTTTCGAATACTAGTTCGCACTTCGACATATACGGCCGACCCTGACGCAGTCCGTTTCGGATACCTGCCCGATCTCGTACCGCGTTTCGTGGTTTCTCGTTCCTGTGAGACGAACGCAACCGGAACGACGGCCAACGTTCGCCGTCAAAGCAGCGCTTCTGATCCCGTGAGTGTGGATTTTCCACGATATGGGGTTCGTATCCGTTCGAAAACGGGCAGTAAGACGCTGGAACTGAGGTTCCCCATATATCTATAAAAAATATTAATAATTCGTTGTAGTCCGTCATATTATACAAGTCCACCGAGCATCGGCTGTGACATCGTCCGGCGAAACACCACGGCGGTCGCCGTGAGGTAACTCGACAGTCGGCGAAACGTGATCGTTCCGACTTCTCCTGTCAGCTCCCGTCTGCAACTGCGTCCACATCGGCCACGAGTGGGACCTCGACTTCTTCGAGAACGAGTTCGAACGCCTGCCGGCGTTGTCCGCCGGGGGACGGAACCATCGTCGTCTCGAGGACCCCGATCGCCTCGAGTCGGTTGAGACGCCGATACACGGTCGGGCGGGAGGCACCTGTCTCATCGGCGATCTCGCGGGCAGGGACGGATCCCGTGCCTACTGCCGCGAGGATCTCGGTCGTGTAGTCCTCGGCCAGCACTGCGAGGAGGGCGTCGATATCGATCGAACGCTCTGTATCGCTCGAGACGGCCCCGAGCGCGGGATCGGATCGTGATTTGGATTCGGAATCGGACATCGGGTACGTCGTTCGTACCAGTTGGACGGTCGTGTAGTGTCTCGCTACTATTCGGCACTCCCGATCGAGACCACCCTCTAGCTATGCAGGGTCGATGTTGCGGTCGCGTTCAACGCGATCGCTCGCTTCGATCGCGAGCCCATCGCTGCCGAACTCGAGTCGCACTCGATCGACGGCGATGTGATATCGCTGCCGGTGGTGACCGTCCGCCCGGACGCTCATCGCACTCCGGACGAGTCCCGCGTCCTCGAGGCTGTCCAGTCGGCGGTATACGGTCGCACGGGAACTGTCCGTGCACTCTGCCAACTCCGTCGCCGAGAGCTGATTTCCGTCGAGTTCGTCCAGGAGACGCCGGGCGTGATCGTCGCTCAGGAGGTCGAGCGCTGTCTCGGTGTCTATCACCGTCTCGTCGTTCTCGGACGGGGTCGGCCGTCTCTCCTTACGGGCGGGATCTGCCTTCGACATCGATAGTCGTTGATTCGGCGGGACGGTCCCTGTACGGTGGTGCTACCAGTCGCAACGGTCTCGTCACGCGACTCTAGCTATCCGCAGCGACGTCGTCCGACCGCGGTCCGATCGTACCGGGATATTAATACGGTGACGGCTTACCGACCTGTAAGATGGGAAACGAGATGCGCGTGACAGCGCCCCGGGTCCTCATGGTCGACGACGAGAAGAAGGTGGCCGACGCGTACGCCCTCCGTCTCGAGGACGTCGCCGACGTGACCGTCGCGTATGATGGCGAGGAAGCCCTCGCGGTCGTCGACGAGCAGCCGGTACCCGACGTCGTCCTGCTCGATCGACACATGCCCGGTCTCTCGGGGGACGAGGTCCTCGATCGCCTCCGAGAACGGGATCTCGAAACGCGGGTCGTCATGGTGACGGCGATCGATCCCGGACTGGACATCGTCGACATGCCGTTCGACGACTACCTCTCGAAGCCCGTCGAGCGCGACGACCTCCGAGCGGCCATCGACCAGCAGTGTCAGGTCCTGGCGTACGAACTCCTTGGCGAGTACTTCCGTCTGGAGTCGACGCGAGCGGTCATCGACGCCGAACTCCCCGCCGACGAGATCGAACGCGACGATCGGCTCGCCGACCTCGAGGCGCGCCGGGCCGCTATCGAGGAGCGCGTTCTCGGTCTCCTCCCCGACGCCGAGGAGTTGCTGACCGAGTTCTCGGGTATCGACCGCGGCCGGTACTGACTCGAGTTACGTCCCGTCGGTCGCACTCGGTTCCGCGTCGTCTATAGCCGCATCCGAACCGCCTGCCTCCGTCGCCGAGTCGGCGTCGAAAAAGGCCTCGACGAGTTTCTGCTCCGCCCGCCGGAGGTGATACAGCATCGTCGATCCGGCAATGTCGAGCGTCTCCGCCACCTCCGCCGAACTGCTCCCGCGCGGCGACGTGAAGTAGTCCGACAGGTGGGCAGTCCGAAGCACCGTTCGCTGTCTGTCGGTCAACTGCTCGTCGAGGGTGTCTCGAAACCCCTCGGTCGGCTCGGGCGCTCGAGTCGTCTCCCGTTTGGCGACCAGTTGCGTCTCCGAAACGACGGCGTCGACGGCCTCGAGCAGCCGTCGGACATCGCCGTCGGACGGGACTTCGGCGACGAGTCGGGCCGACTCGATGCCGTACTCGCCGCCCTCGATCGTCGCACCCCACGCCGCGAGCGCGGTCACCGGTGTGTCGCCGCTGACGGTCGCCTGGAGGAGCGGTTCCGTCTCGTCCCGTATCCGCCGCACGTTGGCGACGGCCTCGCAGTCGGTCAGTGATTCGTCGACGCCCTCGAGCGGGCCGTCGGCAGTGAGATAACAGACGACCGCGCCGTCGCCGCGCGGGATCGCCCCCGCCAAGGACAGGGCGCGGTCGGCCTCGCGTGCGGCACCGACGAACGGGACCGTCTCGCCGCGGACTTCGACGGTTACCTCGGTACCCGTGTCGGCGACCAGTAGGTCCTCCTGTTGGCCGGCATTGATCGCGAACCCTGCGACGCCGCCCAGCGTCTCGAGGGCGACTCGCTCCTGATCGCTGAATCCGTCTTCCCGGTCGGTGTATACCGTTACGACGCCGTAGACGGTCCCCTGGTACGCAAGCGGGACCGCCAGACACGACTGGAGGCCGTGACCGAACGCGGCTCGACGGATCCCGCGGGGAACGGTATCGTCCTCGGCGATCGCCTCGTGACGTTGCGTCTCGCCGGACGTGACCGCGGCTTGGCCCGGGACGGTGCGCTCGTCCTCGAGGCTCTCGCCGATCCGCTCGCACAGGTTGGCTGCATCGCCAGCCGCGGCGAGTACTCGGAGACGTTCCTCGGAGAACGACCGGTCGCCGACCCAGGCGAACCTGTAGAGGTCGGTGCCGCCCAACTGCTCGCAGACCGTCCGAGCGATGTCCGAGCGGTCCGACGTGCCGATTACCTGCTGTAACACGGTCGCGACCAACGAGTTGATCCGCTGGATCCGATCGAGTCGCTGGTCGATCCGATCGACGGTCTGCTCGGTTTCCTTGCGCGGTGTGCGGTCTCGGACGTAGACGAGCGTTCCCTCGTCGACGTGAACGTCGACCGCAAGCCACCGGTCGATCAGCGGGTAGTACTCCTCGAAGGAGGCGGGCGTCGGCGACGGGCCGCCGAAGGCCTCCCGCAGCGTCCCGTCGGCCGACTTCGGGAAGCACTCTCCGATCGCCGTCCCGCGTATCGCGGACGGGTCGGTCTCCAGTAGCGTCGCAGCGACGTCGTTGACGTCGACGACGCGTCCGTCGGTCGTCGTCTCGATGATCCCGATGGGAGCCCGTCGTAGTCGGTCGTCCATCGCGTCCGAATCGATACCGCCTGCCGTCGTCTCGTCATCAGACCGGTCAGTCATCGTCTGTGATCGGGCGAAACTCGAACGTCGCACCACCGCATGCTCCTTCGGCAACCGAGACCGTCCAGTCGTGCGCGTGGGCGATCTGCTCGACGATCGTCAACCCGAGACCGGTTCCGCCCCCCGCGTCGGTCGACGAGTAGCCGGGTTCGAACACTCGCTCGCGCTCGTCGGCCGGAATTCCGGGCCCGTCATCGGCGACAATAAACCCACGGTCGGCGCTTTCGACCCGGACGCGGACCGGTTCGTCACAGGCCGATTCGGTCGCGTCCGGACCGTCTGTCGAACTGTGTTCAGTATCCTGACCAGCGGCCGAGCCAGGGTTCGTCGAGCCGTGTTCGACGGCGTCCTGCTGAGCGTTCGAAGCAGGGCTTGTCGAGCCATGCTCGACTGCGTTCCGGAACAGGTTCTCGAACAGCCGCTGGAGCCGGTCGGGATCGGCATCGAGCCGCGGGAGGTCCTCGGCGACCTCGAGCGACGCGGCCTCCGTCTCGACGGTCGCCCAGGCGTCCGATGCAACGGCATCGATCGCGACGTTCTCGGAAGCATCGATCGCGCGGTCCCCGCGGGCCAGCGTGAGCGCGTCTCGAATGATCCGCTCCATCCGGTCGTGGGCCTCTTCGACCTGATCGAAGTGGTCCGTCTCGCCGGTCTCCCGCGCCGCCCGGAGGTGTGCCTTCGCGACGTCGAGCGGGTTCCGCAGGTCGTGCGTGATGACGCTCGCGACGCGGTCGAACTCGACGGGATCGGCGCTCGTCGGTTTCAGTTCGGTTATCAGGACGTACCCGTCAACCGCGTCCCCGCCGTCCGCTCCGTCGCTGGTATCGTCGTCGCTCGAGCGGCCGACGCTACGAAGCCGGATCGGGCGACGTTCAGCGTCGCCCGTTCGGACACCGACCTCGATATCGATCGCGTTCCCGGCGGCGAGCTGATCGCAGGCAGCTGCCACCTCCGATTCGTCGACTGCGCGGCTCCGACGCAGCCATTCGCGGACGTTCGTTCCGGTCGACGCCGCGTCGAAGGTCGCATCGAACGCATCGTTCGTCACTTCGATCTCCGGCGTTCCGGCCGAGGCGTCGTACCCCATGACCGGCACCGGAACGGCGTCGATCGTGATGGCGTCGGACTCGTCCGCCCGACCGTCATCACGGCGGTCCGTCATGGAGATCACCGACGCCCGGCCGCTGGGGCGGCGCGCCCGTGGTGATTCGTTCGACGCGTCGCAACGGCCGATCGAACCGCTACTCGGCGTACTGCTGTGGAGATCATACACTCATCGTTGTAACCCTGACCCATAGACGCACACCCTAGTAATAACGAAAACCGATCTGAAACGTCTTTCGACTGTCCGACATGACGCGCAACGGTTGGGGTCCCAGCAAACGGTGTTTCTCGGCGTGACACACGGCGGCGGTCGTTTTCTTCCCCGTATCCGAAGCCGCGACTATGGCAGCGATCACCGCGAACGGGGTATCGAAACGATACGGAACGGTCACGGCACTGGATCGCGTCTCCCTTTCGGTCGAGGAAGGGGAAATATTCGGGTTCCTCGGCCCGAACGGTGCCGGCAAATCGACGTTCATCAACGTCCTGCTGGATTTCGCTCGGCCGACCGACGGCTCGGCCGAACTGTTCGGTCGCGACTGTCAGGCCGACGGCGTCTCGGCGCGCGAGCGCGTCGGCGTCCTCCCCGACGGCTACTCGGTGTTCGACCGACTCACCGGTCGCCAACACGTCGCGTACGTCGTCCGGTCGAAAGACGCCGACGACGACCCCGCCGAGGTCCTCGAGCGCGTCGGGATTTCGGCGGCGGCCGACCGGCCGGCAAGCGACTACTCCAAGGGCATGAAACAGCGCCTCGTTCTGGGAATGGCGCTCGTCGGCGAGCCCGATCTCCTGCTCCTCGACGAGCCGACGACGGGGCTGGACCCGAGCGGAGCCGCCGAGATCCGATCGATCCTCCGCGAGGAACGCGACCGCGGCGCTGCGGTCTTTTTCTCGAGTCACATCCTCGAGCAGGTCGAGGCGATCTGCGACCGCGTCGGCATCTTGCAGGACGGCGAACTGGTTGCCGTCGATACGATCGACGGGCTTCGACAGTCGATCGGCGGCGGGACCAAGCTCCTGATCGACGTCGGCGAACTGGACGACGCGACGACCGAGGCGGTCCGCGGCGTCGACGGCGTCGAGACGGTGACCGTCAGCGACGGGACGACGCTCGAGGTCACGTGTACGAACGACGCGAAGATGGACGTCGTGGTCGAACTCCAGCGCCGCGGTGCGGACGTGATGAACTTCCGGACCGAGGAGGCCTCCCTGGAGGAGATGTTCCTCGCGTACACGGGGGGCAGTCGGGAATGAACTGGCGGGTCATCGCCCGAACGGACGCCGCGCTCGCTTCGGCACCGCGGTCGACGCGACTGGTGCTTGTACTCCCGGCCGTCACGATTCTCGCGGCCGCGTATCTCTATCCCGTGTTTGGGTCCGACCCGATTACGACCGCCCGCTTTTCCGGGTTCGTCGACGGCTGGCTCGCGACCGTCGTTCCCCTGACCGGCGTCTTGCTGGGCCACGACGCGGTCGTGAGCGAACGCGAGTCCGGCTCGCTGTTGCTCTCGCTGTCGCTGCCGCACGGACGTGGCGACTTCGTTCTCGGGAAAGTCCTGAGCCGCGTCGGGCTGGTAAGCGGCGTCGTCCTCGTCGCGATGGTCCTCGGTGCCGGACTCGTCGTGTATCCTTTCGGCCGACTCGAGGTCGTGCAGTTCTGCGGCTTCGTCGTGACGACCGTCGCTTTCGGGGCGATCTGGACAAATCTCGGAATCGCCGCGTCGCTCTCGACCGCGACCAAACAGCGCGCGTTCGTGGTCGCGTTCGGGCTCTTCTTCCTGTTCGTCCTGGTCTGGGACGCCATCGCCGACGGGCTCCAGTACGGACTCGACAGGGCCGGACTCGTCGATGGGAGCCTTCCCGACCCCGTCCAGTTCGTCTTCGGCCTCGAGCCCGGGGCCGTCTTCCAGCGGGTCACTGCGGGCTTTTTCGATCCGAGTACGAGCGTCGACGGTCCGTGGTATCTCGGCGAGTGGGTCGCACTGGCCGTCTTCGGCCTGTGGCTGTTCGGGCCCTTGACGGTGACCTACAGCCGCTTTGCCGGCAGTGATCTGTCATGAGTTGGCGGACCGTCGCACGCAAGGATATCCACGACGCCCGCCGCGCCCGAACGCTCTGGCTACTGCTCGGACTGCTATCGATCCTGTTCGGCGGCTACGCCGTCGCGTACGCTACCGTAGACGATGGGACGTTCGCGGGGTTCGTCACGGGTTCGATCGGACTCGTCGACGGGGTCCTGCCGATACTCGGGCTCTTACTCGGCTATCGGTCGATTTCCGACGACCGGACTGACGGGAGCCTCTTGCTTTCGCTGTCCCTGCCGCAGTCCCGTCGGGAGTTGCTCGTGGGAACGGCGGTCGGTCGGACGGTTACGTTGCTGGGACCGACACTCTTCGGACTGTCGATCGCCGGACTGTACGCGGCGCTGCGGTACGGGAAAGCCGGTGCGATCGCGTATCCGTGGTTCCTGTTCGCCACTGCCCTCTACGGCGCGTCGTTCGTCGCGATCGCCGTCGCACTTTCGGCGTCGACTACGACGGATCGCCGGATCACCTACGGTGCAGTCGGTGGCTACCTCCTCCTGGTGGTCCTCTGGCGAACCCTTACGTCGATCGCCGTGACGGTGCTTCACCGGTTCGACACGAGTCTAGGCCTGCCCGACTGGGTGCTGTTCCTCCAGTTAGTCGAACCCGGCGAAGCGTACGCTCGCCTCCTCTCGGTGGGATTCGAGGTCGAGCGGGCGAACCGGTACGTCGGGAACGGGACGCCGGCGTTCGTCGACTGGTGGGCCGCACTGGCGGTACTCGTCGCCTGGATCGCGGTACCGCTGCTGGTCGGCTCCCGTCAGTTCGAGCGCGGTGATTTGTGAACGATCGGCCCGTTTCTCTCCGCTGCCGGCGGTGAGAGCCATCGGACGGCTGCTCTCTTGGTCGGCCGAGACCACCGCGTTCATTACATCCCACTGTCAACACTGCGAGAGAGGAACCGATGTCACTCGTCGAGACGTCCGCGGCCGTCGCTCTCGACGTCACAGCGGTCGCGCTGCTTGGCTGGACGCTCTGGCTCGCCGTCCAGTCACGGGACCGGCCCAGCGCACCCCCGTTTATCCTCATACTGACACTCCTGACGGTTCTCGGGGGCCTCTCGGTACTGGCGGAACTGCCGGGGACGTCGGCGGTTCCGGCGCTGGCGACGATCATTGACATCGGCCAGTTCGGCGTCGGGATCGTCGTTCCGGGCGTCTGGGTCGTGTACGCGCTCAGCTACACCGGTCGGGGAACCGGCCTCACGCGGCGGCGCATCGCCATGTTTCTCGGCATGGCGGTCCCGGTTGCGCTGAGCGCTCTCGTCGTCGCCGTTCGGCCCCCGACCACCGTCGGCGAGCAACTGCTCGCATCGTTTATCGGGACGGAGATCATGCTGTTGCTAGGACTGTTCACGTACGGCACCTATCTCCTGGTCGGCCACGGGTGGAACCACGCCCGCATCTCGAGGTGGCAGGTCGCGATCGTGATCGCCGCGATCGCGGCGCCGTATCTCGCCGGCGGGAGCGGGAGTAGCGGCCCCGTTGCGGACGGTGTCACGGTTGGCCTCCTCGTCTCCGGCGGGCTGCTCACAGTCGCAGTGCGGCAGTATCCGGTGATGACCGGCTTTCCCAAGGCGGAGTACGTCGCCCGAACTCGCGTCGTCGAGGCGCTCCAGGAGGCGGTCATCGTACTCGACTGGGAGGACCACGTCCTCGACGCGAACGCGACGACTGCGGAGTTGTTCGGTCAGTCCCCGCAATCGATGATCGGTGACCCGCTCCGTTCGATCACCACCGGGCTCGAGGGGACCGACCTCTCTGCGGGTGCGACGGGAACGATCCCGCTCCAGACGACGAAGGGACGCCGACGGTTCCAGTTCAGCGTCTCGGCGGTCGACGACGCCGAAGCCGATACCGATGGCGGGGCCGGTCCGGTTGCGAGAACCGTACTGTTACGTGACGTGACCGACCGCCAGACGCGCGAACAGCGACTGGCTGTACTCAATCGCGTCCTCCGGCACAACGTTCGGAACGAACTGGACGTCGTTCTCGCGTACGCCGACCGTATCGATGACGAAGACGTGCGGGACGGAATTCGTGACAGTGCGACCGACCTCGTCGAACTCAGCAGCAAGGCCCGGGCGGCCGAGGACGTGATGACCGCCAGCGCGGGGTCGCCTGAGCCGGTCGATCTCGCTGCCGTCGCACGGGAAGTCGTCGAGGAGTACCGAACTGCCAACCGCCCGTGTGAAATTTCGTTGTCCTGTCCCGGCGAGATACTCGTCTCGTCGCATCGATCCGTCGTCCGGCGCGTGCTGTCGGAACTCGTCGATAACGCGATCACGCACGCGGACCGCTCGCCCCGGATCGAGATCACGGCTCGAGCGAGTCCCGACGGTACCGCCGAACTCGTCGTCGCGGACGACGGACCGGGGATTCCGGCTCGAGAGCGAAAAATACTGGATAACGGAACGGAGACGCAACTCGAACACGGGAGCGGTATCGGACTCTGGTTCGTCAACTGGGCCGTCACGCAACTGGGCGGGGACCTCTCTTTCCGTGAAAACGAGCCGACGGGGAGCGTTGTGACTGTTCGTCTATACGACACCGAATATACGTCGTGATCGGACTGAAAAGACGAGTGTCGGCGGACGGATGGCGTGTCAACTGGCGGTAGCTATCGCTCCGGTATTGCGGAGCGACAGGGGTCTGGCGAGCGGGATCGCCTTCCTCACTGGACTGTCGTCTGGTCACCTCGTTCGGCTTCGGCGTCACTGATAATCTTGTACACGTGCAGCGGAACGATGACGATACCCAGCAACAGGTAATTCAGCGTGAGGAAGTTGATCACTGCTAGCTTCGTCCGGCCGACGTAGTAGTACGCGGCCGGAGAGAGGACGAACGCTAACAGGATTGCCACGGGTGTGGACTTGTCTGCGAGTGGCTGTACCTGTCGGCTGTCGTCGTCAGCGGGGGACCTATTCGTCGCCATGGCTATCAGAGGAATCGATCGAGCGGCGCCGATAGAGCGCGTATCCGAGTGCGGTCGTGACCGCAACGATGCTCGCTATCCTCGTTTTTCTCACCTCCATGTTCGAACAATGGGACGGGAATCAAATAGGCCCCGAGCCAGTGTCTCAGCCCGGGAAACACCGGTGGGTTTCGAAGCATCAGATTTGTTAGAACCCATGAGGAGGTGAAAATCCCTCACCTCCTTATTACAGGCTAAGAATGAAATTTATAGGCTGAACAGGCGCAATACCACGCCCTTCAGGCCGTGGATACGCGTCGTCAC
Organism: Natrinema sp. CGMCC1.2065; assembly: GCF_051225675.1. Taxonomy (NCBI): domain Archaea; kingdom Methanobacteriati; phylum Methanobacteriota; class Halobacteria; order Halobacteriales; family Natrialbaceae; genus Natrinema; species Natrinema sp. CGMCC1.2065. The sequence goes on from NZ_JBPJSJ010000004.1 coordinate 106,019, forward strand.
TCTGGGAAACGTCCCACCGTTCAAACGCCCGCCGTGAGTTTTCCACAGTGACGTTTAAGTGACAGACCGCCCTACTGAGGAGCAGGAATCGGTCGGAACGGAGCGGATTCCGAACCGTCCTTCGGAGGCGGCCTGTCCGCCCACGTAACGAGGCAGTGTCCGGAAAGGGCAGTCGGTGAACGCACATTCCAGAAGAGTGTGTCCGTGCCGACTGCTCAAAGCGAGCATCACGATACCCCCGACTCTGCTGACGCCTGCCGGCGTCCCCGTGGCAAAAACAACACTGGGACGCCGTACACGGTTGAGGATAGGGGTAACGGCGGTTTGGCACCGCCAGCAGTCCACCAGTCCGACGTTGTGGGACTACCCGCGCCCGAAAGGACTGGTAGTCCGGTGACTGGACTGCAGACCTGAAACTCCCACCGCTCGGGATTCCTCCGCGTTCACGCGGAGGAGGATGTCAATGCTGAAAATGCGATTCAGTCTGTGGTGACTCTTCCTGGCTTCCGAGGAGCCAGTAAAGCGCCAACCCCAGTACAGCTTCGAGCGGCCCAATGAAAACTGCACCAAGAAGAAACAGAAAATACGCCGAGAGACCATGGTTGGAACGGCTGGTATCCATCTCGGTCTCGTATTCCGTTGATTCCACAAAAAGTTCTGCGCTCAGTTCGAAGACGGAGGTACCGAAAGGACGAGATCCGAGAATTGGACCAGAGTCGGACAGGAGCGCGTGAATCAGCGGTAAGTACAGGGAATACGCCAATCACATCATACAGGATGAAAGCGAATTCACTCGGTTTCTTACAACAGCTATAATCCCATACAGAGCTAGTAGCCTACATAGTGAATTATTCAGAGTCGATCCAGAATCAGTATGACTGGTCGAATACCGCACCGAGTCAAGCAATTGTGGAGGCTATCGCAGCCATAGAAAACGTTGATCCAATCGCTCTCTCGGTAGAAAAGGGCTGGACCCTGCACGATACTGTCGATCCGGAAGCGCTTGATACACTCCTGAATGAGGGGAGTCTCGTCTCGGTTTCATTCACCATTGGTTCCTATAAGATCCAAATCGAGGGAAAGACCTTACAAATCTGCTTTAACTGAGATTTCCGGCACTAGCTTCACAATCAGTTCGCAGCCCTACGTAACGGCTATTTCATCGAGAACAGTGCCTAATAAATGGGTTTCAGCAGAGCCGAACGCTTGCGACCGCGCACGAGGAACGACGGTGACGGCAGACAGCGTCGCTGGGACAGAAACGGAACTGTTTCGGAGCGAGAGACACCGCAACTGGGTTCTTGCTTCCGTGGCCACAGGGACTGTCCATGGAGGCGTCGAACTACGATATCAAGGGGCTCGACCTCTCGGCCGACCAGTACACCGTCGAACAGAACCTGATACGGAACGAGTACAGGGCCCTTGACGACCGCGGTAACACGGTCCTCGAGGGGAAGCAAAAGACGTTCAAACTCAAAGAGGAGTTCCCGTTCGTCGATGCGGACGGCGACGACGTGTTCACCGTGACGGCACAGCAGATCCGGGACTACGAGGGTCAGTACGTTCTCACGGACGCTCGGAGCGGCGAGGACGTCGTCGTTCTCGACCACGAGTACTCGCTCCTCGAGCAGATCATGGGAGCGACCTGGACGATCCGTGACCCCGAAACCGACGCCGAGCTGGCGGCGATCACGTCTCGGAAGTTCGTCGGTCTGTTCCGGACAGGGCTCTTGGGGAACCTGATCCCACACCACTACGAAATCACCGACGCCGACGGCGGCCACGTGGGTTCGATCTCGGGGCAGCTCTCGATGAAAGATCGGTACGACATCGAGATCGACGACGCCAGTTCCGTGCCGCGGGTCCCAGTCGTGGCCGCCGCGATGGTCATCGACGCGATCGAGGGGCACTGAGTTCGAACCATGGAACGGAACGACGCCTCGAGTGACGGCATTCGCCGCCGAGATCGCAGTCGGGAACGGACGCCTCGGGACGGCACCCACACCAGACGGGCGGCTCTCGCTGCGAGCGCAACGGCGCTACTGACGGCGGTAGCCGGCTGTACGACCGCAATGGACTTCATCGGAGACCGGTTGCTCGAACAGGTCAACGTGTTCAACGAAACCGACCGACGAGTCGCCGGTTCCATCGCCGTCGGCGACCCCGCCGGTGAAACGGTTCTCGACGAGACGTTCGACCTCGCTCCGTCGGAGTCGGGGAACGACAACGAAGGGTCGGCCTCCGGAGACGACGAACAGTCCGTCGCAGTGTACGACGACGTGTGGGGTGATGCCGGCTCGTACGAAGTGACCGTCGAACTGACTGACACCGAAATAGACGGACGATCGCGGGCGAGCGAAACGGTGACGATTAGCGATCCCGACGAGCAGTTACTCGGTGTCGCACTCGGTTCCGAGGAGGTTGGCGAACCGATCGGCTTCCGCGTCGGCGAGAGCCTCTCCGATCTGGCGTAACGCGAACCGCTATATAAAAGCGTTCCTAGACTTACGGCTCGTGTTTAGTTTGTAGCATTCTTCCAGACGGCGAAGGCTTGAAGCCATGATTCTGCGGTTGATGGGGTAGCATGGCTGAAACAGTTTGAGAACGAAGAGGTACGGCGTTTTATATCCCTAAATAGACGTTCGACGCATTCCGATTTCCGTGCTTTTCGTATCGAAATCGGAGTCCGTGTCGACGGAGTGCTGTCTGGAGATGCTGGGCGCCATCGACGAGAAACACGGCGTCTTCGACATCGTGTTTCTCCGTGAGTTCTTGCAGAAATCGTTCAGTCAACGCGGTCGTAGTCGTCGAGAACGGCCGCATATGGAGAATTCTGTTCGTTTCAGGATCGACTGCAGCGTACAGCCAATACCGGTGATCATCGATTTGAATCACGGTCTCGTCGAGCGCAACGTGATTCGGAGTCGCGTCAGCTGCTGGCTGTAGATCGGCTTTCTACACCCAATCATGAACGGCCTTTCGCGATCGTTCGACCCGGACCTTTCGAGTCCTTGAATTGTATTCGAAAGCGATAATCCAGCAAGGTGAAGTCGAATACCGAGTTCCAGTAGTTGACGCGGTGTCCGTTCTCGCTCCACAAAACTCAAATCGATCCAGTCGCTACACCCGCTGAGCCGGTCGATTTTTAGCATAGGCACCAGAAAATCGTGCTGCCTCACTTTTCACGCTTAACGAAACACGGCCACTATCGCCGCGATTGAGTATTTCGCCTCTCGAGTAGCGACTTTCGGCAGCCAACGGAAGCGGAAGAGTGTTCCGTCCGTTGGGGACGGAATTTCTGAGCGGGTGGCCGACCGCACTACGTGGCCCAAACAAGGAGTTGTGCAACAGGGTGTTGGTTCGATAGCTCCCGGGAGAGGAGACGAAATACATTACCCTTCCAAGCGACTAGCTCGGCCGATATCACAGTCCGAACTGATCGACATGTACCAGGTTCCACGCTTTGGCAGTGCCGTGGCGTTGTTTCTCGCGGGAGTGTACTGTATCGGAACGTACATCTCGCGTGCCGTGATCGATGCCAGTGATGGCAGTCGGTGCCGGCGAGTACACCGATTACGTGGAGTCGCGGTCGTCGCGCTCGAGGACGTCCTGCTGGCGCACGAGGTGAGAAGACCGCGGATGCGACACTCGAAACGATCGTTCTACGGAGGAATCGACACACAACAAATCGCGGCAACGGCTACTAGTGACTAACGAATGTCCGACACCTCTCCGTCAGAACCCAGCTGTACACTCTGTGATCTCCCCGTCAGTGGGAGTGACATCGTAGCGGACGGCAATCGGTTCTGCTGTACTGGCTGTCGAGATGTCTACGTCACCCTCGGGGACGTCGACGACATCGACGCCGACGACGTCCGCCGCGCTCGAGACGATTCACAGTCAGATCGCGAGGTCCCGTCGGATCACGACGCGACGTTTCTAGAAGTCGACGGGATGCACTGTGCGACCTGCGAGGCGTTTATCGAATCGGCTGCGACGACGATCGACGGCGTCAGTGACGCCAGCTCGAGTTACGTGACCGACACGGTTCGAATCGATCACGATCCGGACCGCGTCTCGGCGGCCGACCTCCAAGCGGAGATCAGCGGACTCGGCTATAGCGCCTACGCCCGTGACGATACGTTCAGCCGTCGGAGAGCGAATAACTGGGAGATGGGGCGAATCGCAGTCGGCGTCCTCATGGGAATGTCCGTCATGTTGCAGTACCTCGTCATCATCTACCCGACGTACTTCGGCGGCCTGTTTTACGGCGATCGGGTCACGGAGTTTTTCGAAAGCGCGCTCGCGAGTTCCGTCGCCACGCCATTCTACGTCGTCATCGCGGCGCTCACGACGATCATCCTGGGCGTGACTGGCAAGCCGATCCTCCAGGGGGCGTACGTCAGCGTGAAAACGCGGTCGCCGAACATGGATCTCCTCGTCGCGATCGCGGCCGTGAGCGCGTACCTCTACAGTACGCTCTCGATCGTGTTCGGTGGCGAACACATCTACTACGACGTGACCGTCGCGATAATCGTTATCGTCACGGTCGGCAACTATTACGAATCGTCGATCAAGCAGGAGGCGACCGAGCGCCTCTCCGACCTGACCTCCATCCAGGTCAACGAAGCCCGTCGCGTTCGCGAAGACGGTGAGGCAGAAGCGGTCGCAGTCGAGGACCTCGAGGTCGATGATCGCGTGTTGGTCCGGTCCGGGGAACGAGTCCCCGTCGACGGGACGGTCGTCGACGGTGACGCAGCCGTCGACGAGGCGGTCGTCACCGGTGAGTCCCTTCCCGCTCGGAAGACCGCGGGCGATACCGTCGTCGGCGGCTCGATGGTGACGGACGGCGCGGTGACCGTCCGCGTCGGAGCGGAGGCGACGAGTAGCCTCGATCGGATCACCGAACTCGTCTGGGACCTGCAAAGCGGCTCTCATGGGATTCAGAAACTCGCGGACAAACTGGCGACGATCTTCGTGCCGGTCGTTCTCGCTCTCGCAGTCGTCGTTACGGGCGTGAATCTCCTTCTCGGGAACGGCGTTTCCGCCCTTCTCGTCGGGCTCACGGTGTTGATCGTTTCCTGTCCCTGTGCGCTCGGGCTGGCGACGCCGCTCGCAGTCGCCGCAGGGGTCCGCGACGCGTTGGAACGCTCGATCGTCGTCTTCGACGATAGCATCTTCGAGCGAATCCGCGACGCGGAGACCGTCATCTTCGACAAGACCGGCACACTGACGACGGGTGAAATGACCGTCACCGAGACCGACCTCGAGACGGCGTTGCTCGAGAAAGCGGCACTTCTCGAGCAGCGCTCGTCACATCCGGTCGGTGAAGCGATCGCCGCCGTGCGACCGGTGCCCGACGGTGGATCGGTCGAGTCCGGGTCGGACGCCGATTCACCGGCCGATCGCGTCGATTCCTTCGAGAGCTATCGGAACGGCGTCGCGGGTATCGTCGACGGAGACGAGATCATCGTCGGCCACCCAGACCTGTTCCGCGATCACGACTGGGACGTTCCCGCGAACATCACCGATCGAATTGCGAACAGCCGTGAAACCGGGCGGATTCCGGTCGCCGTCGGTCGCAACGGGACCGCTGCGGGCGTCGTCGTCGTCGGTGACGAGTTGCGACCGAACTGGGACGAGACGGTGGCATCGATCTCGGACGACGGGAAGGACGTCATCGTCCTCACCGGCGACGACGCCCGAGCGGCACAGCAGTTTCGGGATCACGCTGCCGTCGACGACGTGTTTGCGGGCGTTCCGCCGGAAGGAAAGGCCGAGACCGTCACGCGATTCAACGAGACGGGACGGACGGTGATGGTCGGCGATGGAACCAACGACGCACCGGCGCTGGCCGCGGCCGATCTCGGCATCGCTCTAGGCGGTGGGACTGCGATGGCCGCTGACGCCGCTGACGTCGCCCTCGTCGATGACGACCTCGCGTCCGTCGGGACGGTCTTCGAACTCGCTCGAGCGACGAATCGCCGTGTGAAAGGCAATATCGCGTGGGCGTTTTGCTACAACGCCATCGCGATCCCGCTTGCCATGCTCGGTCTGTTGAACCCGCTCTTTGCAGCGCTTGCGATGGGCGGGAGCAGTCTGCTGGTCGTCGTGAATTCGACTCGTCCACTACTGTCCGACGAGGATACCGCCTGAGTTCCGGCCTACTCCTGTGTTACCGTTTAGCTATGGTCGCTGTAGCGGTCGTCCGGAACGTCCGCAACGGGGACTTCGATCTCGTTCGTTCGCATAAACGGCGGCGTCCACGGATCGTTGTACTGGAGCAACGCCGGCTCGCCGTCCGTCTCGAGATCTCGTCGTGTGAGTTCCTCACGGAGCCGCTCCCGTTCCCGACGGACGCGCTCGTCCGTTGCGTACCACGAGAACCGGCGGACTGCGACCGTCCGCGGCGGTTCGACGACGAGTCGAACGTCGGCATCGGTCGGCGTCGGCGCGGTTTCGGACGTGTACGTCTGCGGGAGGTAGAACGCCATCATCACGTCACCCCCGTCGGACCCCGTTCGCACGGGCGCGGTCATCGGAATCGCGGTACCGCGGACCGCCACCGGCGCGGTCATCGACAACTCCTCGCGGCGCGCGTTCGCGCCCGAGATGTAGCGAAAGAGACGTCCGAACGCCGTCCGCGCATCCCCTGCCGTCGTTTCGGCGACAATCGTCCTGGGATAGCGACGGATCTCAACGCCGTCGAAGCGGTCCAGCGTTTCCGACGGGACGCGTTCGGTCGTTCGATCGACGTACACGCCCCACCCGATCCACAAGACGAGCAGGCCGCCGATACCGAGTAGCGCCTTTCGTGCCGATCGCATAGGACCCGTACACCGTACCGGTCAATAGTCCCATGGGGTAGCTTCGAGGCATTTCACATCGGTCGTCGATCGCGCCGACCGTCTCGACGTGACGCCGTGTACCCGATGCGGGACGACGACGGTTCGCTCGGATATACAACCCTCGAGACGATCGTCCGAGGAGGTCACTGCCGTTGGCGGTGGCTTCCCAACTACCGGACTCGTCACTCGAGTTACCGAACCTATCGGCAACCCGATGCGCATCGATAGACTCGTACGGATCGCTACCGTCTCGGACGAGCCGACTTCGGTTTCGGAGAGGTGACTCACAGCGTCCGACGAGGGGGAAGTGAGTGTTTGGGAAGCCGAGGGGCCCCTCGCTCCCTTACCGCCGCTCTTCCGCCCTTCGAACCCGGGTGATGGGTATATACCGAAAGGACGACTCCGTTCGGTATGGCCGATCGAATCCTCGTCCCATACGACGGATCACCACGGGCAACAGACGCACTCGAGTTGGCCTTCGACGAGTTTCCGGAGGCAACGGTCATAGCGCTGTATGTCATCGAAGTCCCGAACGGACGCTGGGCACAAATCGTCGGTCCCGAACTGCAACTACCCGTTACTGAGCGAGCGCAGGAATACGCGGATGACGTCCTCGAGTCCGCGACTGAAATCGCAACCGAGCGCGGTCGCGGTCTCGAAACGAACGTCGTCACGGGTGAGCCCGATCACCGTATCGTCGCACAGGCCGAAGGAGAATCGGTCGACCTGATAGTCATCGGAAGCCACAGTCAGGAGAGACTGTCGCGCATCCTGCTCGGAAGCATCGCGGAGAGGGTCGCTCGCCGATCACCGGTGCCCGTTCTCATAGCACGATAGCTGCCGAATCGTCTGCCTGTTCTAAAATTGCACTATATTGTATAGAATGCGAAAGTCACATATGAGGGAATCCCGACATCTACTTTGAGTGCGGGACGAGAGGAGGCGAAGACACCGCACTCTGTCAGAGGCATACCCACGTTCGGTCCGAGATCACACGCTCCGGCGGTCCGTGTCCCGGATTGGGTCCACCAGTATCCGAGCCCCTCGTGACGAAGCCACCGCTCCAAGTACTACCTTCGTGGCGTGACGCAGTGAACCGCCTCGGGGTCAAGCCCCGAGGCTTCTTCCCGTGGTTTAATCAGATACTTCCACCTGACCATCGGCAGGGTAGCCTCGAACGGTCGGGTGGGTCACGGTCGGGCTGTCCACAAGCCCCGATGCCTGCCGTCGCACCTTCCGAACAACGGGAAGGCTGTTGAGAGCAGGCACATTCCAATCCATATACTTCTCGATGCCTTTCACGGCGATATTGACGCTTGCACTACGGTCGCTGTGGTCTTGATGATCACAAGACTTGCACTTGAATCGCTTCTTCCGCCGATTCGCCCGTTCAGCGTGCCCACACAACGGGCACCGTTGGCTCGTCTTGTACGGGTCAATCGATTCCGAGGGGATTCCCTCGAACGCAGCCTTGTACGACGTATAGAACTGGAGAGCGCGGAACGGGAGGTAGTGCAAGCGTCGGTTCATCCGCGTGCCGTAGTCGATACTGTCGCGCATCTCTTTGAGGTCTTCAAAGACGATGCACGGCTTCTCAAACTGCTGACTCCACTCCACGATATGACGGCTCACTTTGTGGAGTCGGTCGCGGACGAACCGTTCCTCACGCCCTTCCAGCGTGTCGTGGATGCTGCTCTTCCCCGCGTTCTGCACGCGCTTCCGCATCGTGAAATAGCGGTGGCGCTCGAACTTGATTTCGGGGAAGTCGATAACCAACGTATCCTCGACGCCATCCTCGGAAAGTGAAGTGAGAGCTATGTTGTCCTCGTTCACATCGACGCCGATAACCGTCCGAGAGTCCTGCTTGTCTCGCACAGTACGTTCGGTGTTGCGAATATTGACGTGAAGTTCAGGTTCTCCCCCGCGCCACAGGGCTTCACTGGTCGTGACTTTCCACTCATCGCTCGTCAGTGCGTTCTTGAGCAAATCAAGGTGGGCGTCACTACCTTTGAGGATGCCTTTGACGTGGTTGTAGGGTTTCGCGCTGATGCGAAACGCCACTTCACCATCATCGGTGAGCGACAGGTTGTAGCCTTCTTCGTAGTTGGCTCGAAGTGGGTACGCGCCATCTTTGGTGTGGCTGGGAATGTTGTAGTCGTCGTAGTCGTAGTAATTCTCCATCGCTTCCAAGGCTTTGGCGACGATGCGTTGAGTTGTGTTCTTGATGAGGTCGGCCTCGTCTTCGAGGCGAGGAGAAATATCGTCCCAGTCCACACCTTCTTTGGCAAGGCGGATGGTTTCATTGTACACCCAGCGGGCTTCGAGGGTGGCGTCTTTGAGCAGACTCTCGTTGTCACTCTGGATGTCGAGTTGGAAATCCAGAGTCTTCACGAGAGTCGGCTCTTCGGTTGTCATTCTTCGACTTGTTCGGTGGGTTCTGAGGTACGAACGACTTTCACGTCTGCGCCACGCCAGCGTTTTGGGACGGTGACGTGGGCACTGTTCCCGAACGGTTTGACCTCTCCGTCGAGAACTTCTTCGCCGTCGATTTCAAATCGATTCGTCATACCTGAGTATATCCATTAGATATACCTAAGTGTGTCGGTGTGGTATGTCCAATATGGGGGAGAAACGGTCAAATCACACGGTGTACAACGTCAACTATCACTTCGTGTGGTGTCCGAAGTACCGCCACGCGATACTGGAGCCAATTGAGGATTCGTTGGACGAGTGTTTCCAGAAGGTATGTGATGAGTACGGCTATGACCTACAATCGTTGCATATATCTCCTGACCACGTACACGTGTTCCTGTCCACGCATCCGAAACACGCACCGAGCAAGATTGTGCGAACGGTCAAGAGCATCACAGCGCGAGAGATGTGGGAGCAACACGAACCGTTTCTGGAACAGTATTTGTGGGGTGGTGGGTTTTGGGAAGAGTCGTACTACGTTGGGACGGCAGGCACAGTGTCGAGCGAGACGATTGAACAGTATATTGAGCGAACGGAACACGTTTAGCTGAGCTTACGCCTTCACCCTCGGGGTCAAGCCCCGAGGCACTCGGCCTGTCTTTTGTGTAGAACTTCCGTCATGGTTTGGCCCACCAGTACACGAGTAGCCAAACGACCATGCTGGCAACCATGGTGGACAGCATCATGAGGGCAACGATGGCAAGCATCGTCGCAACCGGATCAGTGGGCAAGCAAGGCGATATCCCGGATGAAGAAGAGGCAAATCCCAGAAATACTACCGTATTGGTCCGATTCCATACCGTGTGTGTACTCGTGACATGACTATCAAAGAGCGAGGGAACCACTGCTACTCCAGTTCCGAAATCATGTCGAAACTGTGATTAGATTGGTAATCGACTGGCCGAGATCGGTGTTCGTCCCACACAGTCGATTTTTCTCTGCATTCTCGTTGGTCCGGGAACTGTTCTTCCGCTGGTAGATCTGCTATTGCATGCGATGGATGGTGGGGAACCCCGTTCGTCGACTTTTTCCTCAGTGAATCAACCAGTAACCTCATAGGAGCTAATTTAAATTTAGTTGATGATAGGGGATTTCATTGCCGCTCATTCGTACCGATCCGCATGTCTAGATAATGATTACCAAGGGGGAGACAGTCATTGAGTCGTGTTATCTCTCTCCCCGCAAATTGTTTAGTTGAGCCGCTTATAGAGACTACATCGACTTTGAAGCAATGACATACTATGCAATGATAACATGACAAAGACAGAAGACGTGCTGTTGTTCGGTGTGCTTGCACTCGTCTGGGGAACGGCGTTCACAGCGATCGAGGTCGGACTCGAAACGCTCCCACCGCTTCTCTTCGCAGCGGCCCGACTAGATATTGCTGCGGTCATTTTTGTCGGCGCGGTGCTACTCGGCCGGCTTCGGTGGCGTCCCCGGACGAAAGCCGACCTCGCTCTTATCCTCTCGAACGGCATCCTCGTCATCGGAGCGCACTTCGCGTTCTCGTTCATCGGCCAGAGCTACGTCACGAGCGGTGTCGCTGCGATCGTCCTCAGTTTCACACCGATTATCACGCCGATCATCGCCATTCGAGTCCTCTCGACGGAACGGATCTACGTCACGGATGTCGTCGGGCTCTGTGCTGGACTCGCCGGCGTAATCGCGATTGCAATTGCCGGTGGGTCCGTTGATGGACAGCTCCTCGGCATCGGGCTTCTCTTGGCGTCCGCAGTCGTCTTCGCGCTCGGCTCCGTCCTGACCGAACGCTGGTCGGCAGACCTCCCAACGATGGCACTCCATGCGTGGGCGATGGGTACCGGTGCAGTGTTCCTCCACGTGACGGCGTACGCTTATTCTGGAGCAACGCTCCGAAACGTAACGTGGACGCCGTCGGCAGCCGCTGCGCTCACATACCTCGGGGTCTTCGCGACAGCGGGCGGCTTCCTCCTGTATTTCACGTTGCTAGAGAGAACCGGCGCAACGAACATTAGCCTCATCAACTACGCAACACCGATCGTCGCGACGGTCTTCGGCGCAGCCCTGCTCGGGGAGGGAATCACGATGGCGACCGTCGCCGGATTCGCGCTCATCGTCGTCGGATTCGCGCTTTGTAACATCCGGCCGCTCTGGCGGCTGACCCGGGCCACTTCGAACACGGCTGACCACGATCGGTTGCTCGAACGCGATGAAGTCCGTATCCAAGGGAACGTGTACAAGACGGAAACCGACTCCCAGACCTCACTGCAACCAGGCGATTGACCGCTGTTTAGTAGTCCGCTCGAGACCCGCTGAACTAACGAAGTAGACAAAAAGCAGCAACGCGGTTCCGGCGTCAGGGCTTATATAAGGTAGTCAGATAATGTTGACTCAGATACGATGGTTATGCTGCTAACTGTCGTCGGTATCGGTGTCGCGATATTCGTCGGGTTCAACATCGGAGGGTCATCAACGGGCGTGGCGTTCGGTCCGGCAGTGGGCTCGCGCTTGGTCCGAAAGACGACCGCTGGCGCGTTGTTCGTCGCCTTCGGCTTTATCGGTGCGTGGACCGTCGGTCGGAACGTCATCGCGACGATGAGTAGCAGTATCGTGCCGGCAACCCAGTTCACGCCCGCTGCAAGCGTCGCCGTCCTGTTTTTCACGGGCGCGTCGTTGTTCGTGTCCAATCTCTATGGCGTTCCAGCTTCGACCTCGATGACGGCTGTCGGGGCGATCGTCGGATTGGGTCTCGCATCCGACACTCTCAATCGGGCGCTGATGTTCGTTATCGTCTCGGCGTGGATCGTCGCACCCCTGTCGTGTTTCCTCATCGGGGCCGTAGTCGGACGCTACATCTACCCGTATCTCGACCGTTACATCGCGTTTACGAAATTCGATCTCCATTTCGTCCAGCTTGACCGGTCGGGGACAGTTCCACGTCCGTATTTAAATAAGAACGCATCACCACAGGACATCGTCGGGTCACTCTCGGTGGTCGTCATCGCCTGTTATATGGCGTTCTCGGCGGGGGCGTCGAACGCGGCGAACGCAGTGGCTCCCCTCGTCGGTTCGGGGGGATCGCTCACTGTCAATCAGGGCGTCCTGCTTGCGGTGGCAGCCTTCGGGTTGGGCAGTTTTACTATCGCCCGTCGCACGCTGGAGACGGTCGGGGACGATATTACGGAACTACCGATCCTCGCATCACTGATCGTTTCCGTCGTCGGTGGGACAGTGATCACGATCCTCTCCTATTTCGGGATTCCCGCGAGTCTCGCGGTGAGTACGACATCGACGATTATTGGGCTCGGATGGGGTCGAGCGAGTCGGGCGGCGACACTGGTGGAGTTGGCAATCCCAACACCCGAGCGGCCGGAAGTAGACGTCGCAACAGGGGCATTGGTCACCTCCCGCGCCGAGGAGGCTCCTGCTGGCCCGACCATCGGGGACATCGCTCGCCAGGAGAAGCCGGCAGAGAAACCAGCGGACGTCCCAGACGTACCGGATGTCGGCGCGGAAGGACCGGCTGATCTCGACGAGCGGAGCCTCTTCGATCCGAGCGCGGCCAAGCGCATCGTCACGATGTGGGTGTTGACGCCGGCACTGGCGATTGCCACCTCGTACCCGGTGTTCGTGTTCCTGCTGTGAGTGGCACTCACCGAGACACCGTCCACCACATGGAACGGAGCCGGTCCAGTGGGGTGTCGAACGAGTCGGTATTCGGACTCTATGTCAGTTCGTCGCTAGCCGCAACGGGGATTTCACCGGCACGGCCCAGTGCCCTCGACCGTCCCGTCGATTGTGATATCAGCCGCCGTTAGCCCCAGTCCGGCCCTCAGTCGAATCGGGTCTGCTTGAGGATACGTCCTACAGTCCTCGGAGACCGACCGGGCCGCCGACGTCATCGTCCTCGACGTAGAGGAGGTCTACTGGAACACGAAAGCCGACTCGAAGACCGCGGATGACCTCGAGAGCGCGTTGGAGGATGCCGACTCGGCTGGCGAGTTGGGGTTCCACTCAAGCGTCACATCAGGTAATGGCGACCGGCTCGAGCCCGACTCGAGCGTTGACGTTGAGGTGGTTCACCCGGACGCGCCCGTCGAAAGTGATGCGGACGCCGAATTGGTCGCCCTGACCGTCGAGGCCCAGGAGAAACGCTTCCACATCGCGAGCGACGCTCGTGACCCGTCCAACGTGAAGGCGGATGGCGACGTAGACGTTCTCACGCTCCAACACCACGGCGCCGCACCGACTACTGAGTGGCCGAATATGAACAGTCCCAGCTGGATCAGCGGTATGGGTCCGCCGGAACACGTCGTCGTGCCAGCAAACTATTCGAAGCAGCATCCGACCTCAGAGGCGGTGGCCAACGTCGACGAAGTCAGCGACACGCCTAACTTCTACATCACGAGCGAGCACGAGTCCGGCGGGGCGGTCACGTTCGTGGTCCAAGACGAGGACCTGTCGGTGGAGTACGACGATGGCAAGTCGACGGATCCGGGCGACTGGGTGGAGGGCGCGGGTGGCGTCCCGCGGCTCCGGCCGCCCGCACAGTCGGTCTCTGCCGCCGCGGCTGGCCCGCTCCTCGCAGGCTGAGGACGCCGGTTCCTCCACCGGACTGAATAGATAGGGCCGTTCCCAGCTCAATTTTCGTTTTCACCTCGGACAGCATTTATACTACCGACCGATCTAACCCCCCTGTATGGGCAACATCGAGTCTAAGACGTTCATCGTCGACCGTTTTGAGTTCATCCAGACGTGGATGGAGTGTGTGATGTACGATCCGGGTGACGAGCGGTATCCAGACGTCCTCCTGCACAGTTGCGGTCACCCGTGTCTCCCGTTCGACGCCCGCTACCAGAGTTCTCATGTGACGCTCGACTTCTCGATATCACGCGAGCCGACTGGCGTCGGTATCGACATCGGGCCCGCTCGGTCCGTGACGGAGTTCGAAACGACGTTCGAACGACAGTCCGACAAGCACTACGCTGCAGCGTGTATGGGCGCGGAGGGATACGAGTACGACCTCAGCCTCGAGAGCGAGTGCCTCCCGTCCTGGGTCGCAGAGAGCGACGAGGTGACCGGGTACGCCACCGTCGAACTCACCTACGACGAGGAATTGACGAAATCCAAACAACGGCTCAGTGACGAGGAGATCGAACGCAAGCGCGAGGAGTTCCGGGCGCTCTTCGACGACTGGGACTTGGAGTACGGCCCGGACGCGACGCCGCGTCCGTGACGGATCCTTGATCGTCAACCTCCCCTCCGGTCCAGTCCGTTGAGGGCGCGGGTGGCGTCCCGCGGCTCCGGCCGCCCGCACAGTCGGTCTCTGCCGCCGCGGCTGGCCCGCCCCTTGCGAGTTGAGGAAGTCACTTATTCTCTCTGTCCGATGCATTCCTTTTCGGCGTGAACAGAATCTCTAAGAATAGTCGGATTGATTGTTTCATATGGGCAACATCGAGCCGAGACCATTCATCATCGACGAGTTCGAGGTTCTCCAGTCGTGGATCGTGTGTCGGATGTACGACCCGAGTGACGAGCGATACCCCGATGTCGTACTGATGCACTGTGGGCACCCATGTCTCCCGTTCGACGCTCGGTATCGATGGTCGCACGTGACGTTTGGCGTCTCGTTCTCCCGTTTCCCGACCGAGACGACCGCCGACGTCGGTCCGACCCGGTCAGTAGCCGAATTCGAGACGAAGTTCGAAGAGTTATCTGGCGAAGCATACAACGTAGCGTGTATGGGTGGCGAGGGGTACGAGTACTATTTCACTGTCGAGAGCGACTGTCTGCCGGGCTGGATCATCGAGAGTGATGACGTGACCAGCTACGCGACCGTCGAACTCACCTACGACGAGGAACTGACGAAAGCGGAAGAGGAGTTCAGTGACGAGGAAATCGAACGCAGGCGCGAGGAGTTCCGAGCGCATTTCGACGACTGGGACCTGGAGTACGGCCCGGACGCGACGCCGCGTCCGTGACAGTTCCCTGATCGTCAACCTCTCCTCCGGTCCAGTCCGTTGAGGGCGCAGATGGCGTCCCGGTACTCCGGCCACCGCTCAGTCAGTCTCTGCCGCCGCGGCTGGCCCGCTCCTCGTGGGCTGAGAACACCGCTTGGAACCCCCTGTCCGACGCGTTCCGTTTCCGCGTAAACAGAATCCCTACGAACGGTCGGATTGGAACTGCCTAGTTGAGCCAGTTTGAGAAGTGAGCAGGTCGTTGAGTTAATCGACCAAGATGCTCACAGACCTGATCAGAGAGCTATGCGGCGGATTTAGAAGAATCTCGGGAGAACGAGCGGGGTAGTGTTTAGTTAAGCGTGAAAAGTGAGGCGTGCTGATTTCCAGCTGGTTCATGGCAGAAATCGCGCGCTTCAGCGGTAGTAGCGGCTGGATTGATTTGGATTTTGTGGAGCGTGAGCGGACACCGCGTCAACTGATGGAGTTGGGTATTCGGCTCCATCTGTCCGAATTATTGCTTTCGAATACCGTTCGAGAATTGGACAAGTTCGGTGTCCACCGATCGCGAAAGGCCGTTCACGATTGGATACACAAGTGTGATCTACTGCCCGCCACTGATGCGTCACCGAATCACGTTGCGCTCGACGAGACGGTGATTCGGATCGACAATCAACAGTACTGGCTGTATGCTGCTGTCGCTCCCAAATCGAACGAACTGCTCCATATACGGCTATTTTCGACAACTACGACCGCTCTTACAGAGCTATTTTTACAGGAACTGACCGAGAAACACGACGTCGAGAACGCTGTGTTTCTCGTCGATGGAGCAAAACATCTCCAGACTGCACTCCGTCGATCTGGGCTCCGATTTCGATACGAAAAACATGGAAATCGGAACGCTGCTGAACGTGTCTTTCGAGAAATAAAACGCCGCACCTCTTCGTTCTCAAACTGCTTTAGTCACACAAAACCGTCAACAGCTGAATCCTGGCTCCAAGCCTTCGCAGTCTGTCACAATGCTACAAACTAAACACGACCCCGCTCACGCTCCCAACATTCATCAAATTCCGCCGCATAGCTCTCGCTGAGCAGGTCTGTGAGTATCATTCTATACCAACTCTACGACCTGCTCACTTCTCAAACCACGCTAACTAGACGGTGCCGCGAACAGGGATTGGAATGCAGCGTGGAACATTCTTTCTCGCGGTATCAAGCAAGTAGGAGCCGGACGCTCCGAATCAACGTCCTCAGAATCGCACGGCGATTCTGATGGGCTGCGAAAATCGCTTCACGATTTTCGAACGCCTGTGGAGACTGCGCTCCCTACGGGAACCACTTCGGTTCCTGCAAAGCGCGTCGTTGAAGCAGGAACCCCCATCTGCTCACGGGCGCGAAGCGCCCGTTCGCATGGTCCGTGAGACCGGAGGTCTCACGCTACCCTCAAGGAGCGAACGGCGTCAGCCGTGAGCGAGTAGGGTGGGGTAGTTCACTCGGTTGACTCGTCAAGCGACCGCATTACGCTTCGAAGATCGGTTCCCCGTTTATGAAGTTGTCTGACTCGAAGCCGGAAAACAGCATAGCCGGCGAGTATGTAGATAGCGATGACACCAATCATTGCTGGCAGCCTGAGGCTGGTAACCCCAATGAGGACAACTGAACTGAGTGCGCCCCCGATTGCGACAGTCCGAAGCACGAGTGGAGACAGCGTAATGTCGGCGCTCGAATATCGGTCAGGAAAGACTGCGGGCAGTCGCCAGAGTGCAATCGCGTTGAGACAGTTCACGGTAAGAACCGCAATAGCGAGAAAAATCGAGAGATAAACTGGTGACGGCTGGAGCGGTGCGAAAAGCAGAGGCGGGATTCCGAGTGTTAGAAGTGCAATGTGTGGTGTCTTGAACCGGGTATGGACTGCGGAGAATATCTTTGGAAAGATTTCATCATTCGCTGCTCGCATTAGCGCACGGGAGAAACCGGTGTAGGTGGTGCTGATCGAGGTGAGGCCACCGACGACCGCGCCAATTGCGATTAGTCCGACAAGTGGGCTGGGCAGGAATGTCCGAGCTGCCATTACGACCGCGCCCTCTCCACCACCGAGTTGTGCCCAGTTCACAGCACCGACTAGGACGGTAACTAAGCTGGCGAACAGCGTGAGCGAGATGACAGCCGCATACAACAATACTCGCGGGATCGATTTCGAGGGATTTTCAAGTTCGCCGCCGAGGTTCGCGATCATTGAGAACCCACGCAACGGGAAATACAGCGAGACGATTGCGAGTGCGAACGGTGAAATCCCATTCGGCAACAACGGAGTATAGTTGGTCGGCTCAATCTCCAGTATTCCAGGAAGGATAAACACGGTCATGCTGGTGAGTAACACGCCGACCAGAAGAGTTTGTACCCGGGCGAGGGGCCGGATACCCAAGACATTCAGCAACAGGAACGTCGTGAGGAGGATATAGGTAATAGCGAGGTCCGGGATTGCGACGAAGATACCGACGTACTCAGCGAATCCGACGCCGATGAACAGAAGTCCGGCCCACACGCCGGGAAGAATCAGCCACGGGAGCAGGAAGCCAGCAAACGGGTGGACGAGTCTGGAAGCATAAATATAGTTTCCGCCAGTCGTTGGAATCGCGCTTCCGAGTTGGTAGGTGATGGTGATGCCGAAGACTAGAGGAATCGCCGCGAGAAAGATCCCGAAAATGACGGCTGGACCAGCACTTGCGGCGAGCGGTCCTGGAAGTGTGAAGATACTGATTCCGATGACGTTCCCGACAACTAGCGCTGTCGCTCCGGCTACTGAAAGCGACCCGTGTCGAAGTCCAAACTGTTCACCGGTCATTGTCAGCGGAACCTTCGCCCCTCTGTCGCGTATTCAGCAGCAGCGGAATAGATGTTCTGTGCCATCAGATCTGTTTCTGTCTCTGCTCGCTGTTCGTACACCTCCGTGACGTTCGCTTGGACCACATCGTTATCCGGTGCGGATTCGAGCGCAAAATCAGCGAGGTGACCGGCAAGCCGGTGGTCGCCGGCTTCTGCGAGGTTCGATGCCCGGATCGCCACCTGTTCTGCGTCACCGATCAGATTTGTGAGTTCCTCGGCGAGTCCTTCTCGGGTCGCAGGTTTCAGTTCGCTCGGCCGGCCCGACCACCAGCCGCCATAGTATCGCAGGACATTTCGGACGATGAACTCTCCGTTATCATAGACCTCATCTAGCCATGGTTCTTCTGGGTTTGGCAGGTCAACCTCGTGGACGATGTCGACGTGTGGGGGTGACCCGTCGTTGAGCGCGTCAAGCGCTTGCTCGACGATCGTATCGAGATACTCCGCTCCCGAAAGGAGTCGCCGACGGATCTCGGAGGCGTCATCCACGATTGGGGCCCCGTGGCCGGGACAGAGCGTCGCAGCGTTTTTCCCGGCCATCTCCTCGAGCGTATCCGCCCACGCCCACGGATAGCGCTGGACCTTCTGTGGGTTCCCAGCGTTGGGTGCGACGCTAATAAAGAAGTCGCCGGTACACAGTACGTCCCTGTCAGGACAGTACAGCCAGCTATGGTCATCGGTCTCTCCCTTCCCGTGGTGAATCTCGAAGGTGACGTCGCCAACCTCCACCGTGAGGTCGTCACGGTACAGCGTCGTCGGCGGATGTTCCGGCCACCCGAATCGGCTTTCGTCGACTTCGTCGTTTCTCGCGGACGCAGTTCCACCAAATTGACGATTATTGATCGCTTCGTTGTGTCCTACAGTCTGCTTGTAGCGATCAAACCGGGCAGGCATCGCTTGATGAGCGATTACCTCCGGATCATCCTGTCCGTCGAGAAGGTACGCATCGAGACCGAATGCGTGGTCTAGATGGCCATGTGTGTAGATAGCGGTGTGGACCGGTGCATCCGTGTGCTGTCGGAGTAGATCAGCAAACACTTCTGATTCGTCCGCGAGACCGGTGTCGACTAGGAGGAGCCCTTCGGCCGTTTCGAAGGCCGTCACATCGCTGAATCCGGAACAGTGGTACGTCCGCTTTGCGACCTCGTTTACTTCGCTTTCCGCGACAAACATCTCGGTCTCGTATGGACTAATGCTAGTTCGTGACACACAACTGTGTGTGGTGTTCTGTGACTAACTCTGATCCCTCCGTATAGAGAGTAGTTTATATACTGGGTGATAGCATCCCCCGAACTGAAACGAAATTAGCTGAGACTATTAGACGCAGAACCAAAGTGAGATGTCATTATCTCATTGATGATGGTGTTCTCGATTCGACGCAACATATCACCAACGTTAGACGGTGTACAGTCCAATTCGCTGGCGATATCTTCGTACGTGACGCGACGTGGTTTCTGGTAGTACCCGAGCTCATAGGCCTTTTGGAGAACCTCACGTTGGCGCTCGCTCAGGTCGGTGAACAACTGCTGTGTACCGGGGTGGTAGTTACCGATGCGTTTGACTGTGACCGTAAGTTCATCTGGTGGCGACGAGAACGCCTGCTGGATGTCTTTTTCCTCCCCGATGAGCGTAATCTCCATCGTCCCATCATCCCGGATAGTAACTGGTCCGTCAATGATCAGCCCATACTCTTTCGGACCCCGGAGAAGTTCCTTGACCGTTGGCATCGGCTCGAAGTGGATGTACGCGAACACCGACTCTCTTCCCTGAACCACCTGGTAACTGGAGATGATAGCAGTTTCATCGAGAATGTCGCGGACGGTCCGTACATCGCCGACAAGTTCGTACAAGTAGATAGCCTGCCCGTCGTTGAGCAACCGCTGTGAGTGGACCGCAACGCGAGTGATGTCGTCTGCACGAGCAAATGCCTTGCCAAGCGGTTGTAGCCACCCGTCAGAATGTCGGACGCTGAACGTGGCGTATCTCATACTACCCGTTCACTCGCGGTTCCTATCAACGCTCCGGCGGTTTCGGTTCAGCGCTAGCGGCCACATGGGAGACTCATTCGCCAAGTCCGTACTGTTCGTACACCTCATCAGGCACCGCCATGTTGTTGAGCGCCTCATGCAGCAGGTCATCCATCTCCGTTTTCACCGAGGGCGATTCGGACACGATATTTTCCGACTGCGTTGGATCAGCATCGGTATCGTACAATCTGGGCTTTCGGACGAGTGACATTGAGGGATATTGCTGCTTCCAAACCGACGCATCGGTGTATGGGAGGAACTGTCCGGACTCTGCCCCTTCGTAGCCGTCTGTCGGGGTGAAGGGACTCTGTGCGCTCATCTGCATTGTTGAGTAGTTGTACAGTGGGACGTCCTCCTGGATCGGCACCATGTACGTGTGTGTCCCGTCGGTGATGTTAATATCCGAGTGCCACCAGCCGTAGAGTGCCCAGTCTCTGTGCTGAGTGGTTTCTCCCTCGATGATCGGTAGGAGACTCTTGCTGTGTGTCTCCGTATCAGTTTCAGCACCTAAAAGATCGAGGACTGTCTCGTGCAGATCAACAGCCGATGTCAGCGATTCAATGGTTGTTCCTGGCTGGTCACTATCTGGGTGCCAGACGAACAGCGGTGTCTGTGCGACGAGATCGAAGTCCGGACTCATCTTCCCTATCCAACCGTGTTCACCGAGGAGGAACCCATGATCAGACGTGATAATAACGGCTGTCTCGTTCCATAGCTCTTGTTCATCGAGTTCATTGAATACTTGGCCGAGCCAGTTGTCGGCCATCGTAACTTTTCCAGCGAACTGTGAGCGGAGGAACGCTAGTTCGCGGTCGGTGAGCGCTGCTTGGCCCTTGTCGGTCCGTCCATAATAGGGCCAGACTGGTAAGTCCGGATCACGCGGGTCTTTATCCGTATACATTGAAGCGTACGGCTCTGGACAGTGGAACGGTTCGTGTACGTCGAACTCGTCGATCCGGAGCAACCACTGATCCCAGTCGGTATTGTCGTGAAGCCAGCCAGCCGCTTTAGAGAAAACCTTCGCGGCAAAGAAGTCAGTCTGATCATCGAATCCAGCAACGTTGCGAACGTACTTCCAACGAGGTCGGTACTGTTCTAAATCGTACGGATCGCGAACGTGGTCTGGGTTAGCTGCGGGATCTGTTACTTCCGTACTGGTTTCTGCTGGATCATTATCGAGATCGTATCCGACTTGTTGTAGAAGGGTTTCATCAGCCCCGTACGGCTGCGTCTTCCAGAGGTCATCTTCGTGCCCGCGAACGAACTCGAACCCGTGATAATCCTCGTAGTAGCCACTTGATCCATGTTGGAAAAGATGGAAGTGATCGGTGATCAGTTTCGTCAATACGCCAGCGTTGCGAGCCTTTTCGGCGAGTGTCGTGTCGTATGCCTCGATTGGCCCCCAGCCACGCCACGGAAACTCCTGAATGCCGGTGTCCCACTCGCGACGAGCCGGCATACACGGGAGACTTCCGGCGTAGTGGTTATCAAAGGTGATCGCTTTCTCAGCGAACCGATCGAGATTCGGAGTTTTCACGTCCATCTCCGTGACCCAGTCGAATGGGGATTCGTAGGCACCGAGCATATCCCGTCGGAGGCTATCGATTGAGATGAACAGGACGTTCAGGTCACTCATCTCCGCTCCCCTCCGAATCCAACGTGTTCAGTAGCGTCAAGTGATCCGTGCCAGTGACTACGTCACCGTCTATGACGAAGAACGGCTCCTTGTAGCAGGTTCCACACCGCTGTAAACAGTATTGGAAATTGACTGACTGGTTGCTGTCCTTGATTGCCCGATAACTGTCGACGTCCACGTTATCGATACAACACTCTACGTCCGTGCGTGTCGTCTCCACGCCTGATTCGGCCTCGATAGCAGCTCTGTCCCCTCTGGAGACGCCTGTTCCGTCCTGTGCCATGGAGTGGAATTGAGAATCGGATGACTAACAACAATTCCTCCGTATGACCAGTCATTTAAATACGGTCTGCCATCTTGAGAGTCGGTTCGGCTTGGAAACGACTATCGACTGATTGTGAATTACCCCGCTGTCTAGGGGTATATGAGGAACTTCGTATGTGCCCAATCAGATTTAATCACTGATCTGGCCAGTGAGGAGGTATGTCTCACGATTGTGGGTTCCTCCGGGAGGTAGTTCCCGAAGACAGACTGTCGTTTAACGACTCAACACGAGAAGAACATGCAGCCGGCTGGGCTGCCAAAGAGAACGGAACAGGCGTCACCCCTGATGTCGTCGTCTGGCCAGAGTCGACAGAGGAGGTCGCAGCTGTCCTTTCGGCCGCCAACGACCGTGGCGTCCCAGTGACACCATAC
Organism: Natrinema sp. CGMCC1.2065; assembly: GCF_051225675.1. Taxonomy (NCBI): domain Archaea; kingdom Methanobacteriati; phylum Methanobacteriota; class Halobacteria; order Halobacteriales; family Natrialbaceae; genus Natrinema; species Natrinema sp. CGMCC1.2065. The sequence continues at coordinate 128,520 of NZ_JBPJSJ010000004.1, forward strand.
GCTGCCGGTACAAGTCTGGAAGGAAACGCCGTCCCTTCGTTCGAAGGAATCAGCATGGACATGACGCGTATGGATGCCATAGTAGATGTCCGGCCAGATGATCTCCAGATTGACGTTGAACCTGGTGTACTCGGATCGGCGATCGATGACGCCGCAAAGGGACACGGATTGTTCTTCCCACCTTTGCCGTCATCAGGAGACATCTCAACTATCGGTGGGATGATAGCTAACGATGCAAGTGGGATGCAAACGGTCAAGTATGGTGAGATCTCCGACTGGGTACTCGAGATAGAGGCAGTCTTGGCAGATGGATCGATAATTACCTCCGGGAGCAAGGCGGTCAAGAGTTCTAGCGGGTACAATCTTCGAGATCTGTTGGTCGGAAGCGAGGGCACTCTCGGCGTGATCACTCGAGCAACGCTGGAACTTGCAGGCCTGCCCGAGCAGTTCCGAGGTGGCCGAGCAATCTTCCCGACCCTGGATGATGCGACTGAGGCAGTGTCTGACGTAGTACGCTCGGGCGTCGACGTGGCAAAGATCGAATTCATCGATCCCCTGAGTGCCAAGATGGCGAACCAATACACCGGCAGTGACTTGCCAAACTCTCCGATGACGTTTTTAGAGTTTCACGCTGATCACGGTGTCGAGGATGAAATCGACTTCTGCCAGTCGATATTCGAGTCACACGATGTACGGCAGTTTGAAATGAGTGATGACGACACGGAGATGGAAACTCTCTGGACGGCGCGGCGGGAGTTGGCCTACGCTGCTCGGACATACGACCCGAACCTCAAACCCCTCCACCCCGGAGATATCACTGTTCCGATCAGCAAGTATTCTGATATCATCCGTTACGCGAAGGATCTGGCGACGGAACACGATCTAGCGTTGTTCTGCTTCGGTCATGGGGGCGACGGGAACGTTCACTATTCGCCGCTGGTCAATCCCAATGACCCCGAGATGGTCGCACGCGGACACACCGTCTACGACGAAATAATTGAGCAGGCCATCGAGATGGGCGGAACCGCGACTGGCGAACATGGCATCGGCCAAGGCAAACGCAAGTACATGGCCCTGGAACACGGGGAAGAAAGCGTTGAGGCAATGCGTACGGTCAAACGCGCTCTCGATCCGAGAGACACGCTTAACCCCGGAAAGATCTTCCCTGAGACGATTGAGAGAGACGGCCGTGTCAACGTTGGTCTCGAGGATTAGCCGAGACTATCCTCGTAGTCGTTCTATCGATGCTACCTGTGTGAAACAGCATCTACGGTGACCTCACCGTACGATACGCTTGCAGCGTTAGTCGTGAACGAGTACGTCCAGCACGTCGGGACCGTTATGATCGAGCGCCTTCTGGAGTGTAGGTTCGATATCCGCGGGTGTCTCAACCAGTTCGGCACGTGCCCCGTGACTCTGGGCGTTTTTCACTAGATCGACCGGCGGATCGATATCCATGCCAATATACTCGTGATCGTCGTCGGATCCCCCAAACATCGAAATAGTGTTGTCCTTCAAAATTCGGTAGTTACTGTTGTCCGGGACGACGACCGTCAGATCGAGATTCTCTCGAGCAGCGGTGTACAGTGTTTGCGGGTAATATAGATAGGATCCATCACCAATGTAACCGATAACATCGCGGGGATTCTCTCGCATACTTTCAGCTATTGCTGCGCCGGCTGATGCGGGCAGTCCGTATCCAAGACCACCCCCCTTATTGGAGATCATCCCTTCGGGTTGCATCTCTCGACGAGTGAGGAGCGGATACTTCGCGGTGATGCTTTCGTCGACGATGTAGGCGTCTGGTGCAACCGAGTTCATCACGTCGACGAGTTCTGCTTTCGACGCGTAGGAATTGTCTTCCGGTGTCTCGTCTTCGCCCATTGACCGGATCGTCCCCTCAAGCGATTCCTTCATCGCTTCGACAGCCTGAACACGCTGATCTCTCGTCTCATCGGGCAGTCGGTCCCGGAGGGACGCTGTCAACTCGCTCAGTGCAAGCTCAGGGTCGCTGGCGATCGCGACATCGGCGGGTCGGTTCTTGCCAAGTTGCCAAGTGTCGTTGCTAATATAGATACAGGTGGTGTCCTCGTCAACAAGGCTGCTCTCGTGACGCATCAACGTCGTATTGGTCGAACAGCCTGCGAATACAATGGTGTCGGTGTCCATCAGCACGCTTGCCAGTTCTTCGTCCGGTGGGAGATAGGAAATCCACTGGTCATGGCCAGTCGGAAAGTTCACCTCACAAGCGAGAATCTCACCGTGAACACGCGCGCCGCAGACCTCGGCGAACTCAACTGCAGCATCGACAGCCTCGAACCCGGACCGTGCGACATGGTCTCCGACTACCAGTAACGGTTCCTCGGCATCAGCGAGCAGGTCTGCCGCTCGCTCGACCTGTGTGGGATCGCCGCGCCCGGCATTGGGAATCCGACCGAGAGGTTCAATCTCCTCTGGGCTGGTTTCGTCCATCATGACGTCGACAGGTAGTCCGAGGAAGACTGGACCAGTCGGTGGCGTAAGAGCTACTCGGAATGCCCGCCGCAGCATTGTCGGGAGCGCGTCAACGGAGAGTACCTCATCGGAGTACTTGCAAAACTGGTCGACCATCCGTTTGAGGTCTCCCGTCAATAGTGGCTCCTCGTGGCGAAAGTCTCGCTCGTGGTTACCCGCAGTGACAACCAGTGGTGTTCCTGCCCACTTTGCAGCATATAGGTTGCCGATTCCATGGGCAAGGCCCGGCGTGATATGAAGGTTTGCTACACCAACAGGGTTGATTTCGGAGTTATGATGGCTATGATATCGCCGCGTACTCGCATAGCCTGATGCCATGCCGACCGCGATATCTTCATGCAATGCGAGGACGTACTCGGTGTCAGCCCCGCACTCCCCCAGTGCTTTCATTACAGGGAGTTCAGTTGTTCCCGGATTTCCAAAGACGTGTTTGACGCCGTATTCCGCCAGCGCGTCAACGAACAGGTCTGCACCAGTATAACAGTCAGACATTGGGACAGACGTACTCTATCTGTTTCACCGAAATATGTCGTCCTAGTCTTTAGAAGAAATTTAAGTAGGGTGGTATTCTAACACTAGGGTCGCGAATCGGTGTGTAACCCGAAATACCAACAGAGAGAGTTAAGAACAGCTAAACAGTGGATAACGATCACAGTCACCACAATCGTAGCGAAAACAAGTATCCAATAATCTCACCGAGTTCGAAATCAATGCGACGGCGTTGACTGGGGAATCGACTCGGCCATCGTTTACAGGCGGTCAAGGCGAATGCCCCGGGGCTTGACCCCGAGGCGGTTCACGATCTCTGTTCATTCACGCAGTCGCGAGCCAAGTATCGAGTGCGATAGATATGCTTCAGCCTCATCCTGTGACGAAATCGCGTAGCGCTGTGCCATCTGACTCTGACCGAGTCCCTCCATCTGCGGAAAAACGTACCACATCTAGTGAGTGCGTTTGCGGCCCGATCGCAGTTCTTCCTTGACATCTTCTATTACGGGATTCTGAGCTTCAACAAACCGCTGTAGATCATATGGATCATCAGTGCCTGTCATCCTCTGTAATTCAATTCTTGCGGCATTGCAGTGTTAAAGCACCCGGTGAATTATCCGGAGCTTTTCTCTACTCAACTGCAACTGGCTTGGCCCGCTTCAGGACCGAATTTTCTACTGAAGATTCCAGATGGGTACAGGGGTCACCTTGACTGTCGATCGTAGGGCTGCTGCAGGAAGGGGACATCCACGTCGTAGCCCGCAGCGTGAGCATTTAATTTCGCCGCTGCCGGCGACTCCCTGACTGCTTCAGCATCGTAGTTTGCTTCGTCGAAAACGTCGGTGATCCAGCGTTTCCCCCGGAGCTGAAACTTCTGATGGTAGTCCTCCGCGACATAGAACTCGTCAAGCTCTTCAAACCGCGTCTCGAGTCGCTCCTGATCGAACTCGCTCTCATCCAAGAACGCCTGCAGTTGTTCGTACTGGTTGTCCGTTTCGGTGAAGACGATGTTCTGGTACTGACGTTTGGTGGGCTGACGGGAGGGCTGGTGTTCCGAGAACGCCCACTCGAGAAGATTTTCAAACCATAGCTGGTCAGGATCGTACTCCACCTGAACGACCTCGGTATGATCACCGATGACCTCGTAGGAGGGGTCGGGCTTTGTTCCTCCTGCATATCCGACTCGCGTACGAATAACGCCATCTATTGTACTGACTGCCGCATCAGGCCCCCAGAAACATCCGAGTCCAAACGTCGCTGTCTCAGTGTTTTCAGGTGCCTTCGAATCGAATTCGGAGATGAGTGGTGGGGTAAGCATCATAGGCGGGGATCAACCAGTAGCTTCTCTCGGGGACAGGAACAGTTAACCCTGACTCATACTTGGATCCGTGCAGCCATTCCGTCTGGAATCGCCAGTTGAACCTCCTCCCATCATTCAGACAACACATTCAGATGATCCAGCTGGTATTTATCAGAGGCAGGTAGTTTGGGTGCGGCTATTCCGAGAGTAACTCGTCGGTGTCCTGCTGTTCCCACTCTCGACGTGCTTCGAATTCACGTCGACTGCGGGTAGTCAGTGTATAGAAGTTCGTCCGCTGATCGGCACTCCTTTCTACACGAGTCCTTTCTCAACGACCTCATCGAGGTTCGGATACAGGCGGCCGTGGTGGATCACTTGGTGGGTGGGCGTTCCACAACCACCTCGCCGAACTGTCGATGCTCGGCATTCTCAATCGGACGAAGCAAAACGAGGGGCGCGCCGGCGAGATTTACTACGAGTACGAGGTTGACCGCCATATGAGCGACGAACACGTGCCGCTGGACGCGGCGCTATCGACGCTCGAGATCGATCTCGAGTCTCTCTGGGAGAACGCGCGGGAGAACGGACTCATTTGAAAGTAGAGAAGAGGCGGTTCTTTATCCAGAATTGGTCGTGAGCTTCGCAGTAAGTACAGGGGATTGTAGTACCGGATCGGCTATTTATGTCTCCGGTTGTTGCCAGAAACAACGTGTTGAATACAGGGGGATGAATCCAGTAAATCATTGTACTGGAAGTCTTTTTGGAGAGTGGCGGTGGAAGTAATCGGTCAGCCTGTCGCGTAGCTATCCGTTCGGAGCCTTCTTTGCCAGTTAGTCCAAAATGGTCCCAACATCAAAAGAGGTCAACTATCTCATCGCCTATATATCAAAACCCCATAATTAAATAGTTTTATTACTTTTGTGATTATAATTGTTCATGGTATGTCAAACCAAAGTAGACGGAGGATCCTTCAAACAACGGGCGCGGTGATTAGTACTACGATACTCGGGGCCGGAGCGGCCAGCGCACAGAAAGCCGACTCCCGATTCCTGATTGACCTACGAGAGGTCTCACGGGCGCAAGTCCCCGAAGACGTAGAGATCATCCACGACCTTTCCGAAATCGATATGCTTGCTGCACAAGGCGATGAGAGCAAGGTCGGCGGGCCGTCCGCGACAACGCCGGATATAAAGGTTGACTGGAGCGGTGACAAAGGTGGAGCAGTCAAGGAACAGTCGGGTCCCTCCGTTGACGAGCGGAGCAACAGCCATAATCACGATGGTCCGCCAAAGAACACCGAGTACCAGTGGGACAAACGGGTACAGGACGTTGGTGACTACACCGACAAGCCCGACGATGGGAAATCCGTCCATGATACGACCACTGGAGAGGGAACTCGCGTCGCAGTTGTCGACACGGGGGTTTCCCCGAACCATCCGGACCTCGAAGGCGTCGTGAACGAGGAGCTATCAGCCAATTTCACGACCGATGGACTCGGGTTCGAGCCGAACGGTGCAGGCGATCACGGCACCCACGTCGCTGGTATCATCGCAGCGACGAACTCCAACGACGGTCCTGCGGGGGGTGGCCTCGGGACCGCACCGGATACGGAAATCGTTTCACTCCGAGTGTTCTCCCGGAAAGAAAACTACACGAGCGATTCGCTGGCCGCGTTTCTCTACGCCGCAGAGGTCGGCTGCGACGCCGCGAACTACAGCGTCGGCTACCCGGAACCGTACGTCGATCCGGAGGAGTACCCGTGGCTCATAGGTATCAGAGACGCGTACCGCCGGACGGCGAAAGCCGTCCGCGAGAAGGGAATGCTCATCGTCAATTCCGCTGGCAACGATGGCCTGAACATGGACACGGAGAACATCCTCAGCCTCCCGACGGAGGTTGAGGGTATCTTCGGGGTGAGCGCGACCGGTCCGATCGGCGTCGGCTGGGGAGACAAACATAGTGACAACGAGGAGAAGTGGCTGACGGAGAACCGGCTGGAGGAGCCAACGACCCAGCCAGCTTTCTACACGAACTACGGGAGTGCCGTCGACGTGAGTGCCGCCGGTGGGAACGCAGATGTGGAGGAGCTTTCGGAGAACCCCGACGCGTACAATGACCTCGTCTATTCGACGGTCATTTCGACGGATGAACAGGGGAATGTCGTCCCTGGCTACGGGTGGAAGGCAGGTACATCGATGGCGGCACCGCAGGTGACAGCTGCAGTCGCACTTGTCCGGTCGCTCCGCCCCGATGCAGGTGTCGAAGAGGTTGAGCGTCTGATCAAAGATACTGCAACCATGCCCGAGGAAGGCGAGTTATACCACGGCGATGGTCATCTCGACCTCGAGCGTCTGATCAAAGCCGCGAAGTAACGCGAATTAGCCTTTTTTAGGTCATCCGTCGCCAGATGCATGCTGACGTCGGCCTCCAGTTCTGCCTTTGGTCATTCGTTCTCTATCTCGAGTATTATTTTGGCGGCCGGGTAGAAGCAACGATCACGTGTTTGATTTTCGCGAGTATACTCGAGATGGATCAAATCGAGGGTATTGATTCCTGAACTGCTTCCCAGTCTTGGATTCGTACGTAAAATTGAACCGCTGTAGACTCCGCACCACGAGTGCGATACGGGAAGTAGTTCCCAGTCTCTGTTCTTGCTACCGTGACCGAGAATATCTGGTGTCCGACATGTGTCGTGTATGCAGCACTCCTCGAGGCTGCGACCGACGGCGACACGTCCATTGGCAACGCAGCCGACAGTGGTAATACCTCACACACCGTAGAGAAGACTGCCGAATCGGACGAGAGTAGCACTGAGGCACCGATCCCCGATTCGGCAGCCGATTCTGACGACCTGCACCCGGACGCGAAGGGCCTCGCGATCGGCGAAGTTCTCGGGTTCGATCGCGACGGGACGACCGAGTACGTCTTCCAGGCGGCCGATGCCGCCGACCGCCCGTTCCGCATGCGTGTCTTCGACGACGATCCGACGCTGACGGACGGTCTTCGGACGTACGTCGGTGGCGCTGTTCGGAGTAGCGTTTGAAGAACGAGGCAGTTGGGGTTCGAGGTGTCCATGCTTGAATTCCAACGCCCTAGTGGAGCTATAGTAGCCGCTGAAAGTCACACGATCTGATAGAGTTGAGTATCCAACTTCAGCTGTGCCAATCATCACTTTTGGATACTGTATATATCTTATATAGTTTCGGTGTCAAACGGGCACGATCGACCGTCTAGAACTATGCAAAAAGCCGAGCGACAGCCGACATATGGTACCCAGCCTGATCACGTCGCACTCGACGAAACCGTGATCCAACTCGACGATCAGCGGTACTGGCTGTACGCTGCTGTTGCTTCCGAGACCGATGAACCTCCACGTTAGATTCTTTCCAACGCGAAATCTGGACTCATCAGCCAATTCCTCGCTGAACTATGCGAGAAAGACGACGTCGAAGACGCTGTGTTTCTCGGCGGTTCAGGCCCCTGGCTCCACGCTGCACTCCACCGACACGGGCTCCGATTTCGAAACGAGACACGTGGAAATTGGAGTACTGTTGAACGTCTCTTTCAAGAGGTAAATAGTTAGACCTACCAGTTTGGATATCTCTTCAGAAATGCAGAACTAGCAACCGCCGAACCTGGCTCCAGAGCTACGCGTATTGCTGGAACCAGCCAATCTGAACATAGCCTGTAGCCACTATCCGAGTGGTTCAAACATATCGATAGATGCCCGCTGTGATCGCGATCGACCGCCATCCATGGTTACCGGTCAGGGACGTTTTTACGGACAAAGTCGATCGTCTCTTCGATCGACGTTCCGGGACCGAAGATCGCAGCAGCCCCCGCCGCTTCGAGTTCGTCGCGGTCCTCTTCCGGAATCACGCCGCCGACGAGTACGAGCGTCTCCGCTTTCGCGCCGTATTCCTCGAGGCCGTCCATGATTTTCGGGACGAGCGTATCGTGCGCCCCGGAGAGAATCGAGATGCCGAGGACGTCGATGTCTTCTTGCACTGCAGCCTGGACGATGTCGTCGGGTGCTTTGTGGAGTCCGGAGTAGATGACCTCGAAGCCGGCGTCACGGAACGCTCGGGAAATAACGTGTGCGCCACGGTCGTGGCCGTCGAGACCGACCTTTGCAACCAGACACCGAATCGTCCGCTCATCGTTCTCGATACTCATGGATCCCGGTTCGAAGGGGGAACGTATGTTTCTATCGGAGTCACCAAGTTTTGACCGTCGAAACGGCGCTTCCGACCGGGGAACGACGGGCTCGGGAATCGGTGGGGAGCGACGTCTGACGGGAGACCGGCTCAGACCGGGCTGATCTCCTCTCGATACGCGCCGTGGTGGTCTTCGAAGACCTGCATGATCTCCCCCATCGTCGCGTAGGCCTTGACGGCGTCGACGATGTACGGCATGACGTTCTCCTCGCGTTCGATCGCGTCCGACAGCGCCTCGAGCGTCGCATCGACGGCCGCATCGTCGCGGTCGGCTTTGACCTGTTCTAAGCGCTCGAGTTGGCGATCCCGCGTCGTTTCGTCGACGTGTAACAGCTCCGGCGAAGTGTCTTCCTCGATGGTGTACTCGTTGACGCCGACGACGACTTCCTCGCCGCGTTCGACGCGTTGCTGGTACTCGTAGCTCGCTTCCTGAATCTCGCGGTGATAGTAGCCCTGGTTGATGCCCTCGAGGACGCCGTCGCGGATCGAGCCGTCGCCCATTGCTTTGATCTCCTCGAGATAGTCCATGATCTCGGCTTCCATCTCGTTTGTGAGTTTCTCGATGGCGAAGGAGCCGCCCATGGGGTCGACGATATCGGCCGCGCCGGATTCCTCGGCGATTATCTGCTGGGTCCGCAAGGCGACGCGGACTGCCTTCTCGCTTGGCAGCGCCAGCGCCTCGTCGAAGCTGTTGGTGTGCAACGACTGGGTCCCGCCGAAGACGCCTGCCAGCGCCTGAATCGTCACCCGGACGATGTTGTTCAGTGGCTGCTGGGCCGTCAGCGATTGACCCGCCGTCTGGGTGTGGAACTTCATACGCTTGGATTCGGGCTCGTCCGCGCCGTACCACTCCTCCATCAGGCGGGCATAGACACGGCGTGAGGCCCGGAACTTCGCGACCTCCTCGAAGATGGAGTTGTGTGAGTTGAAGAAAAACGACAGCAACGGGCCGAACTCGTCGACGTCGAGTCCGCGCTCGAGACAGTCCTCGACGTAGGCGAAGCCGTCGGCGAGCGTAAAGGCGGCCTCCTGGGCCGCGGTCGAGCCGGCCTCCCGGATGTGATAGCCCGAGATCGAGACCGGGTGGAATTTCGGCGTCTCCTCGACGGCGAACTCGATCGTGTCAGTGACGATCTCGAGGGAGGGCTCCGGCGGGATGACCCACTCTTTCTGCGCGATGAACTCCTTCAGCATGTCGTTCTGGAGGGTCCCCCGGACTTCGTCACGGGGGACACCCTGCTGGTCGGCCAGCGCGATGTACATCGCGTAGATGACCGCTGCCGACGGGTTGATCGTAAACGAGGTCGACACGTCATCGATGTCGATGCCGTCGAACAGGATTTCCATGTCCCGGAGCGTGTCGACGGCGACACCCTCCTTGCCGACCTCGCCTTCGCTCATTGGATGATCCGAGTCGATCCCCATCAGCGACGGCATGTCGAACGCCGTCGAGAGCCCGGTCTGGCCCTCGTCGATCAAGTAATGAAAGCGTTCGTTGGTTTCCTCTGCGGTCCCGAACCCGGCGAACTGGCGCATCGTCCACGTGCGCCCGCGGTACATCGTCGGATACGGCCCCCGCGTGTACGGTGGCTCACCGGGGAACCCGAGGTCCTCGTCGAACTCGAGGTCGGCGATGTCTTCGGGCGTGTAGAGGCGATCGACCTCGTGGTTCGAGACCGTCGCGAATCGCTCTTTGCGCTCGCCGCGTTCTAACGACGGATCGAGCGTCTCCGCTTCCCACGACTCCCGTTGTTGGGAAATCTCCGCCAGTTCTTGCTCGTCGAACATTGTCTAGCGTATAGATGCAACTCTTCTAAAATGTTGTGCCGCTCGAGGCGACTCTCCGGCAGGAGTGACGATCGACGGCCGGAGTCGGCGGCCGACACCGGGGATGCGATGGATATTGAGTATATAGATGATACAAATTACCAATTGTAACAAAAGATTCAAGATTGCGCGTTCTGATTGGCAGCGTATGGGTGTTAATTACACTACAGAAGCAGACAGCTTCGAGTGGGATATCCCGGATTCGTATGCGATCACGTCGGTCGTCACGGACCACGCCGACTCGGTCGGCGATCGCGTCGCCGTCCGGTTCTTGGACGACGAGGGGGCCCGTGAGGAACGGACCTACGCCGATATCCGGGACGACATGAACCGCTTTGCCAACGGCCTCGAGTCCCTCGGCGTCACCGAGGGCGACCGGGTGATGCACCTGTTCCCGCGCCATCCCGACGCGTTCGCGATCCAACTCGGTGCGCTGGCGACCGGCTCGCTGCTGGTCCCCTGTTCGTCGATGCTGCGCTCGAAAGACATCGCGTTCCGGGCCGACGACTGTTCCGCGACGAGTATCGTCGTCCACGAATCGCTGACCGACATGGTCGAACCGGTACTCGAGGAGACCCCACTCGAGCGGGTCATCGTCCTCGACGGTTCCGAAGACGACCTGCAGGGCGAGGGATGGACGACGGTCGCGGACGTCATGGCCGAGGAGTCGACCGACTACGACGGCCCCGAGTTGGCTGCCGAGGATCCGATGACCATCAATTACACCAGCGGAACGACCGGCCAGCCCAAACCGGTGTTGCATAAACACCGCTGGCAGTACTGTTTCAACCGGATCAACGCCCCCTACTGGTGGGGCGTCGACGAGGACACCGACCTCGAGGACGAACTGCTGTGGGCCACCACGGGGACCGGCTGGGCGAAGTGGTTCTGGAGCCCGGTCGGCGTCGGCCTGACGACGGGCGCGACCCAACTCATCTACGACGGCGAGTTCGAGCCCGACACGTTCCTCGAGATCATGGAAGCGGAAGGGGTCACCAAGCTCTGTGCCGTCCCGACCCAGTACCGGATGTTCGCCAACGCCGACCTCGAGGACTACGATGTCACCCTCAACGACGCGCTTTCGGCGGGCGAGCCACTCAACCGTGAGCCGATCGAGCGCATTCAGGACGCTTGGGGCGTGACCCCGCGTGACGGCTACGGCCAGACCGAGACCGTTGCCTTGGTGACGAACTACCCCGGAATCGACGTCAAACCCGGCAGCATGGGCAAGCCGACGCCCGGTGTCGGCGCGACGATCATCGACGTCGACGACGAGGAAACGGTCGAGCCCGGCGAGATCGGTGAGATCGCCGTGCCGGTCGACTCGCCGGCGATCTTCGACGGCTACTACGAGAAACCGAACCTCGACGAGCAGAAACTCTCCGGCGACTACTACCGCACGGGCGACCTCGCCTCCCGCGATGAGGACGGCTACTTCTTTTTCGAAGGCCGGGCCGACGATATCATCATCTCGTCGGGCTATCGCATCGGTCCCTTCGAGGTCGAGGACGCCCTCGTCACCCACGATGCCGTCGCCGAGGCCGCCGTCGTCGACAGTCCACACGAAGAACGCGGCAGCGTCGTCAAGGCCTACGTGATCCTCGCCGAGGGCCACGAGGGCACCGACGAACTGAAAGACGACTTACAGTCGTTCATGAAAGAAGAGACGGCCCCCTACAAGTACCCCCGCCGGATCGAGTTCACCGACGAACTCCCCAAGACCTCGAGCGGGAAGATCCGCCGCGTCGAACTCCGCAAAGAAGAGCAGCAGAAACACGGCCTGTAGCCGGGTCGACGCCCGCTGGAGTGGGGTTCGTAGCGCGAATTGGCTCCGTTATTCTGCCGGACGGAAAACGATCGTCCGCTCGCCGTCAGTCTCGTTGGATTCGACGGTCGCGGTGACGCGGTCACCGATTTCGACGGCCGTTTGATCGATGCCTCGCACGACTCCCGTGAGTCGGACGCCGCCGAAGTCGACGACGGCGGTGACGTAGGGGGCGTCGTCTTCGAACTGCGGCGTCGGGACGGACACGGTCGTGTGCGTGACGATCTCGCCGGCCGACGGGAGGTCCCGCTCCGTGAGATTGCGATCGCCACAGTGCGGGCAGGCACGCCGTGGTGGCAGCAGGCCGTGCCCGTTCTCGCAGCTGCGGTAGTAGCCCTCGCCCGCTGCAAGCGCCTCGAGGAACGCGTCGTACTCGCCGTTGGTCACGTCCGTCATCACTCCATCACCTCCAGAACGTGAACGGTCGCACTGGCGACGGTCCCACCAGCGTTCTGGGCGACGCCGACCGTGGCGTCGTCGACGGCGTCGGCTCGCGGATGGGTGCCGTCGAGCAGCGTCGCGATGGCAGCCACCTGGGCGGCCCCGGTTGCGCCGACCGGATGCCCCTTCGCTTTCAGGCCGCCGGAGAGGTTCACCGGCAACTCGCCGTCACGGCGCGTCTCGCCGCGGCGGGCTGCCCCGATCGCCTCGCCGTGACTGTAGAGGCCGAGTCCCTCGAGGGCGAGGACTTCGGCGATCGTAAAGCAGTCGTGAACCTCCGCGACGGAGATATCGCTGGGTTCGATGCCGGCGTCGTCGTAGGCGTCCACTGCCGCGTCGCGGGTTGCAGGCGTCTTCGAGAGCGACTGACGATCGTGCAGCGCCATCGTATCGCCGCCGTGGCCGGCACCCGTGATCGCCACGTCGGCCTCGAGGTCGTGTTCCGCGGCGTATTCGGGGGTGGTCAAGACGATCGCGGCCGCCCCGTCGCTGATCGGACAGGCGTCGTACAGGGTAAACGGGGACGCGATCTCGGGTGCATCGAGTGCGTCCGCGACCGTGATCTCCTGTCGGAGATGGGCGTGGTCGTTGGCGAGTGCGTTGTCGTGGTTTTTGACCGCGATATGGGCCAGATCCTCGTGGGTGCCGCCGTACTCGTCGAAGTAGGCCCGAGCCATCAGCGCGTACGCGCCGGGGAAGGTGACACCCGACCGGACTTCATAGAGATCGTCGGCCGCACTGGCCAGCCCTTTCGTCGCCCCGGCCGTGCCCATGTTCGTCATCCGCTCCATACCACCAGCAACGACGACATCGGACTCGCCGCTTCGGATCGCACGCACGGCGTCGTGGACCGCGAGCCCGCTCGAGGCACAGGCGCTTTCGATCCGTCGCGATGGGACGGTCGTGCCGAGTGCCTCCGCCATGAGCGGCCCCTGATGACCCTGCCCTTCCGAGAGGGTGCCGACGAAGTTGCCGTAGAAGAGTTCGTCGACGTCCCCGGCCGGGACGCCGGCGTCCTCGAGAGCGGCGAGCCCGGCGTCTGCGAACATGTCCCTGCCCGTCCGATCGGGGTGGGAGCCAAACGTCGTCATGCCTGTGCCGGCGAGTTGCACCTGTGTCATTAGTTATCACCGTCACATATCAGTTCGTACGGTATAGCTGTGTCGGACGACGGCCGGTGGTTGTGACCGTCGGTTCCGCCACTGACGAGAGTCGGGACATTTACTACGACAGTCCGACCACCACGGAATGATGGTTGCAGACGTAGAGACGATCGACCGTGTCGGCGTCGTCGGCGCTGGCACGATGGGCAGTGGTATCGCACAGGTCGCCGCAACGGCAGGCTACGACGTCGTCATGCGCGACGTCGAACAGGAGTTCGTCGACAGTGGTTTCGAGACGATCGACGACAGTCTCGGTCAACTCGTCAGCAGAGACGCTCTGACCGAAGACGAAGCCGACGCGGCCCGCGACCGGATCACCGGCACGACCGACCTCGAGGACCTCGCGGACTGCGATGTCGTCGTCGAGGCTGCCGTCGAGAACCTCGAGATCAAACGCGACATCTTCGCCGATCTCGATGAAACCTGTCGCGACGACGCCGTCCTCGCGACGAACACGAGTACGCTCTCGATTACCTCGATCGCGAGCGCGACCGAGCGACCGGCGGCCGTCGTCGGGCTGCACTTCATGAATCCCGTCCCGGTGATGGAGGGCGTCGAGATCGTCGTCGGCGAGAAGACCGACGACGACGTCACCGCGCTGGCACACGAATTCGCCGAAGATCTCGGGAAGACGACCTGGGAGGCCGACGACAAGCCCGGCTTCGTCACCAACCGGATCCTGATGCCCTGGATCAACGAAGGGATCCGGGCCTACGACGAGGGCGTCGCCTCGAAGGACGACATCGACACGGGAATGGAACTCGGGACCAACGTGCCGATGGGACCGCTGACGCTGGCCGACCACATCGGCCTCGACGTCTGTCTCCATGCCTCCGAGACGCTCCACGGGGAGTTAGGTGATCGGTACAAGCCGGCCTATCTCCTCAAGCGCAAGGTCGAAGCGGGAGATCTCGGCAAGAAGACTGGACGCGGTTTCTACGAATACGAGTAACGCGTCGCGTTACTCGGTCAGGTGCCGTGCGATAACCTCCTTTTGTATTTCGGAGGTCCCCTCGTAGATCGTGGTGATCTTGGCGTCGCGGTAGTAGCGCTCGACGTCGAAGTCCTTGGTGTAGCCGTAGCCGCCGTGGACCTGTACCGCCTCGTTTGCGACGTCGACCGCCGTCTCGCTGGCGAAGTACTTCGCCATACTCGCTGCCTGCGGATCGAGGCCACCGTCGTTTTTCCGGGCGGCGTCACGTGTCAGCAGGCGTGCGGCCTGAACGTCCGTCTGCATGTCCGCGAGCTTGTGGGCGATCGCCTGATGGTTGCTGATCGGCTCGCCGAACTGTTCGCGTTCGTTGGCGTAGCTTACGGCAGCGTCGAGGGCCGCCTGGGCGACGCCGACGGCCTGACTGGCGATCGCGATCCGGCCACCGGTCAGGATCGAGAACGCGGCCTTGAGCCCGTCACCGACTTCGGTCAGGCGATTCTCCTCGGGGATCCGCACATCGTCGAAGAGCAGTGTCGTGGTGTCGCTGGCACGCAGCCCGAGCTTGTCCTCTTTCTTGCCGATCTCGAGGCCGGGCGTGTCCTTGGGCACCAGAAACTGAGTCACGGTGTCGGGATCGTCGCGGTCGGTCTTCGCGAACAGGATAACGACGCCCGCACGTTTGCCGTTCGTGATCCACTGTTTCTTCCCGTTGATGACGTATTCGCCGTCCTCGAGGCGGGCCTCGGTACTCATCTCGGCCGGGTTCGAGCCGGCGTCGGGTTCCGAGAGCGCGAACGCGCCGACGGGGCGACCGTCGACCATCTTCGGCAGCCACTCCTCTTTGTGTTCGTCGGTGCCGAACTGGCGGATACACGAGGTGGCCAGACAGTGGACCGACAGCGCCGTCGCAACTGCCAGATGCCCCCGCGCAATCTCTTCGTTGACGATGCTGTAGGTCACTTTGTCGGCGTCGAACCCACCGTACTCTTCAGGGACCGTGAGCCCGGTCAGATCGAGTTCCGCGAGCCCGTCCCAGACGTCTTCCGGAAACGTCTGGGCCGCGTCGTGTTCGTCGACCGTGTCGGCGACTTCCTTCTCGACGAACTCCCGAACGGTGTCCTGTATCAGTTGCTGGTTGTCTGTTAGCTCCATACACGCTGATTCGTGGGCGGGATAGTAAAGCGTACGATTCCGCTGTGAGAACGCCGTCGATACCGGTACGAGCGCTTGCTACAGTGGCGTGGCGCGGAGATAGGTAAGTAAAAGTAGCGGCTCCCGCGAGAGGGAGGTATGACGATTCGACAGTCCAGAGAGGCGGCAGTCGAACGTATCGACGACGGCGATACGGTCGGCGTCGGCGGCTTCGTCGCCGTCGGGATTCCCGAATACGTTCTCGAGGCACTCGGCGAGCGATACGCCGAAACGAGCCATCCACGCGATCTCACCCTCTATCATCCCGCCGCGGAAGGCGACCGGCAGGGGCGTGGGCTCTCGCATCTGGTCCAAGAGGGGATGCTCGAGCGCACGATCGCGAGCCACTGGGGCTTTACGCCCGACCTGATGGAGAAGGTCGTCAACAACGAGATCGAGGCCTACAACCTCCCCTTCGGCGTGATGGATCACCTGCTTCGCGATACCGCCGCGGGCAAGCCCGGCACGATCAGCCACGTCGGGCTGGGAACGTTCGTCGATCCGCGCCAGGACGGTGCGAAGGCCAACGACATCACCGACGAGGATATCGTCGAGGTCATGACCGTCGACGGCGAGGAGTATCTCTTCTATCACTCGGTGCCGATCGACGTGGCGATCGTCCGAGGGACGACGGCCGACGAGAACGGTAACATCACCATGGAGCGGGAAGCCCTCGACTCGAACGTGCTGGCGATGGCCCAGGCCGCCCACAACTCCGGCGGCACCGTGATCGCCCAGGTCGAGCGCGTCACGGAGTCGGGCACGCTCACCGCCCGCGACGTGGCCGTCCCCGGCGTGCTGGTCGATTCCGTCGTCGAAGCCCCGCCGAGTCACCACCAGCAGACGTACGCGGAAGACTACAACCCCGCCTACAGCGGCGAGATCAAGCAGCCGACCGACGACGACAGCGAGCCGCTCCCGCTCGACGAGCGGACGATCATCGCCCGCCGGGCGGCGATGGAACTCGAGCCGGATTCGGTCATCAACCTCGGCGTGGGCGTCCCGGAACTCGTCCCGGTGGTCGCGGCCGAAGGCGACATCGCAGACGAGATCACCCAGACCGTCGAATCGGGACCGGTCGGCGGGGCTGCCTCCGGCGGCATCAGCTTCGGGACCGCCGTCAACCACGAGGCGCTGGTCTCCTCGACCCAGCAGTTCGACTTCTACGACGGCGGTGGCCTCGACATGGGCTTTCTGGGGATGGCACAGGTCGACGCGATGGGCAACATCAACGTCAGCCGGTTCGGCTCGCAGCTACCCGGCTGTGGCGGCTTCATCAACATCACGCAAAACGCCGAGAAGGTCGTCTTCTGTGGCACGCTGACGACCGACGGCCTCGAGATCGAGGCCGGCGACGGTGAACTCTCGATCGAGAGCGACGGCTCGAGTTCGAAGTTCGTCGACTCGGTCGAGCAGATCACGTTCAGCGGCGAGTACGCCGTCGAAATCGACCAGCCGATCGTCTACGTGACCGAGCGCGCGGTCTTCGAGCTCTCCCCCGAGGGCCTCGAACTCACGGAGGTCGCACCCGGGATCGACCTCGAAGCCGACGTGATCGACCAACTGGGCTTCGAGCCGCTCGTGGCCGACGATCTCGCGGAGATGAACCCGGCACTGTTTGCCGACGAGCCGCTCGACCTGACCGACGCGATCTAGGCGGGGCCGAGCCCGTTCTCGAACCGACAAAGCAGGAACCGTTAAGCGAGGTTACGTCAAATACCGATCCGATGGTTGCATACGACAACCTCTCGATCGATCACGACGACGGCGTCGCAACGGTGACCCTCGAGAGTACTGCCGGGCGAAACGCGCTCACACTCGAGATGGCCAACGAACTGGTATCGGCGGCGACGACCCTTGGTGAGGACCCCGACACGCGGTGTATCGTCCTCACGCATGCGGGCGATTTCTTCGGCTCCGGCGCGGACCTCGGCGCGCTCTCCGGTGACGAGTCCGACGCGGCCCACATTCGGGAGCTGGCTGGACGGGCCCACGAAGCGATCGTCCAGTTTCACCGGACGAAGACACCAGTCGTCGGCGGCGTCAACGGCATCGCCGCCGGGATCGGCTTTAGCCTGACGCTGTTCCCGGACCTGCTCGTCCTCGGCGAGGACGCGACGCTCAAATTCGCGTATCCCGGGATCGGCCTGACCGGCGACGGCGGCGCGACGTTTTTCCTGCCGCGGCTCGTCGGGCTGCGAGCTGCCAAGGAACTCGTCCTGAAAGACGACCCCATCAGCCCTGCGGAGGCCCGCGAGCTGGGACTGGCAAACGAGGTCGTCCCCAGCGACGAGTTCGACGACCGGCTGGCCGAACTCGCCGCCGAGCTTGCAGCAGGGCCGACCGCGGCGTTCGGGACGACGACCCGACTGCTGACCGACAGCTACGAGCGCTCGCTCGAGCAACAGCTCGCGGCGGAGACTGACGGCATCGCAGACGCGACCCGAACGGAGGACTACGAGCGCGGTCTCGATGCCTTCTTCGACGACGGCGAGCCCGAGTTCGTCGGCCGCTAGTGGGGACCGGGTTAGACGTAATCTAGGTTGACCTGTGTCACGTTCGCCGATCGCTTGACGATGTCGGCGATCTCCTCGCGGCGTTTCTCGTCGATTCGACTCTGCGGGCCACAGACACAGATCGCCCCACGGATTTCGTCGCTTTTGTCCAGCACCGGCGCGGAAATACAGACCATGCCGGCGATGCGTTCGCCCTCGTCGATGGCGTACCCCTGCTCGCGGATCTCCGCGAGCTGCTCGAAGAGGGCGTTGGGGTCGGTGATGGTCCGGTTCGTCATCTCCACGAGGCCCTGCCGGTCGATGATCCCCTGAACGCGGTCCTCGGGCATGTGTGCCAGAATCGCTTTCCCGGGGGCTGCCGCGTGCAACGGCATGCGCGCACCGGGATACGCGAACAGATTCACGGCGTCGGGACCTTCCTGGACCGCGACGATCACACACTGGTCGTTTTCCTCGACCAGCAGCGTCACGTGTTCGCCGGTCTCGGCTGCGATGTCCTGAAGTTCGTCGCTGACGGCCTGAAACACCTCCAAGCGATGGCGCTGTCGGTGACCGACCTCGAGAAACCGGGTCGTCGTCGAATACTCCTTGTCCTCGACCGTGACGTAGCCCGTCTCGACGAGCGCCTGGAGATAGTTATGGACGGTACTGACGGGCATCTCGAGACGATCCGCGAGTTCCGATACCCGCCCGCCACCGTTTTCCGCGAGTTCGTCGACGATCCTGAACGCCCGTTCGACCGATCGGTTTGCTGTGCCCGTCATCACCCACATCATTCCACTGCGCTCATAGAAATGTTTCGGCTCTGTTGAATGGTGTTTCGAGTCATACCGGGCGATCGTGACCGGAATTCCGAACCGACCGCGGCCGCTATAGACTCGAGCCGTCGGTTTCTGTCGGATACCGACCCAGCAGTACTCGGAGGGTGATGCCGTCGCTGTGTGATCGCCGTCCGGGCGCTGCAGTCAGTTTCGGGTGTGACGAAATGCGGCAAGCCGGATATCGGCGATTAATTTTCCATATACCGCTCGCTGAGCGCATCTCGTTGTCGAAATCGCCCCATTCTGCTCTCCCGAAACTAAATCCGCGCACCGACGGTCGTGTGACTGCTCCGAAACGACCACGCGACGATGCTCGAGCGGTCGATCCACTCGACCTTTACGATCGTATGATTGTAAGATAAAGATGGAGTTGACGGTGAGTTGGTCATTGAGAAATCCACTAGAGTCGCGGACATATATCACTCTACAGTCACGAACAACGCCAGTCGACAAGCCGACCCCACACTACATCGGCGATTTTTAGCCAAGGTGAAAACCGACCGACTCAATGGGTTGAGAGATCGGGTCGAGTCGCGTAGTGTCGCTCGAGAGCCGACACCGCGTCAGTTGCTGGAACTCGGGATTTGGTTTCAGTCTGCCAACCTCTCGCTTTCGAACACTACTCGAGAATTATATAGTTTGGTGTCAAACGGAGTCGCAAGGCAGCCCATGGCTGGGCCCACACGTGTGATCAACAGCGGAGGGGAATTCGGAGTACGCACGCTCGAGGGGACGATGCTGCAACTCGATGGGTATCGCTATCGGCTGGACGCTGCTATCGATCCGGAAACAAACGATATCCGTCAGTACCGGCTGTGTTCGACGATTACGACCGCGCCGACGGGGCGATTTCTTCACGAACGTACGGCGGATCACGAGTTCGATGATGCCGTGTTTCTCGCCAGGGTGCAATTTGTCTCCAGACTGTACACTACCGATACGGGGCTTCGGCTTCGATACGCAGATCGTGGAAATCGGTGTGCTATCGAACCCATCATCTGTAATATAGAACGAGTAATATACTCGTTCTCAAAGTATTTTGGCCGCGGACAACTGCCAACAGGCGAACCGTGACCGGCAGAACGCGGCGAGCGGGACCGGCCGTCGCCGACACCACAAGAGTCCCCCGCTGGCAACCAAGCAGGAAGCCCGGAGTGAGATTCCCACCTCATCTCGAGACAGCGGCCTCCACGGGCGGAGCTGACCCCGCCTTGCAGGTCACGAGCGGTTACGGGGAATCGAGGAGAAAGCCCCGCCCTTCAGGGCGGGAAGGATGTCAATGGATCGGTGGGCGACGGTACTGCCACGGGTGTCCCCCCTGTGACAAGCCACCGGTATCGGAGTTGCAGGGACAACGCTCACCACGGTGCTAGAACGGAGTTCGATACGACATCGAACGAGCAGGTCCCCAGTCGGTTCAGATCAGTTCGTCGGAAGCCGCGCCACGCCACCGCCGTCGCGGTACGAAACGTACAACGCCCCATCGGCCGTCGTCACACCGATCCGAGAGGATTCCGGCTCGTAGTGCCACCAGCGTTCCCCGGTCGCAGAGTCGTAGGCGGCGAGTTGGTTCTCGCTGGCGGCAAAGAGGCTCTCACCGGCACGGCCGAATGCCTCGACCGTCCCGCCGATCGCGATGTCAGTTGTCGTCTGCCACTGCCGGGTCCCATCGAGGGAGAATGCGTCCAGCCGGATTAGAATGCCGCCGTCGGGGTTATCGACCGAACTTGCAA
Organism: Natrinema sp. CGMCC1.2065; assembly: GCF_051225675.1. NCBI lineage: Archaea > Methanobacteriati > Methanobacteriota > Halobacteria > Halobacteriales > Natrialbaceae > Natrinema > Natrinema sp. CGMCC1.2065. The sequence continues at coordinate 149,491 of NZ_JBPJSJ010000004.1, forward strand.
CGAACACATCCCGTGAGGTCGTCGTCACTGCCTCGAGTTCGTACCCGACGGCCCGACGCCACCGGATGGTCCCACCATCACGCTCGATGGCAACCAGTTCGTCCGAGCGATCATCACGGCGGACACGCACGTAGACGTGTTCGCCAAGCCAGACTGGCGGCCCAAAGTGGCTAGTCACGTCGCCGTCAACCGGAGTCCGCCACAGGACGTGTCCATCGCGGGCCCGGTGCATCCGTACGGTAGAATCGTAGACCGTCACGATCCGGTTGCCGGCAGCCACGACGTCGGGGTAGCCAGTACGAGGTGGGGACTCCCACAGTATCTCACCGGTCGCCGGAGCGAACGCAACCAACTTCGTCTTCTCATCCGAGTCGGTGACGGGGAAGAGACAGGTGGAATCACTGAGTGTGGGAAGCTGATACGCTTGGCCGGGCCGCTGGAAACGATGCGTACCGTCGCTCGCATCGTAGCCGGTAACCACACCGTCGACCGGATCGGTGCCGACCAGCAGCGAGCCGTGTCGACCGAGCCACCCGTACCGGGCCTGTCCCTCCACGTGCCACAGTCGCTCCCCCGCCAGCCCGACCGTGTAGAGGTCGCCGTCGGTACTGTGGACGTGGACCGGGCCGCCCGACGATGGAACAGCCGGTCGCGCGTCGATGGGCCCACCGGTTTCGACGGTGAGGATCCGTTCCCCGTCGGCAGTAAACCCGTGCAGGCGTTTGTCCTGTCCACCGACGACGACGTGGTCGCCGGTCGCGGCCGGTGGGCTTGCCGCCGTTGCGGCCGAGAAGTCACGCTTCCAGCGGGGTTGGACGCTAGAAAACGCCGACCGCCAGCTACATCCTGCCAGCGCGACCGTGCCCGCCGACGCGAGCGAGGCGAGCGCCCGGCGGCGCGACCAGTGCCGACTGTCCTGTCGGTCGGTCGCGTTCCCCGGCGGATCGTACGTGTCGGCAGCGCTGTCGGTATCACGCATCGGTGATCGCCTCCGGTGCGACCCGTGTCAGACCGAACGTTTGTCCCAAATAGACCGTCTCACCGGCCGTCTGTGCCCACTCGACGCTGCCGGCCTCGAGCGACTTGTCGTCGAGTCTGACTTCCCGGACCCGTGTGCCATCTTGCTCGTGAACATAGAGTACAGTCGGGCTAAAGGGGACGGTGCCGCTCGATCCACGGATGCGGTGTGTCCCACCGACTAGCGTCACCAGCCGGTCCCCAACCTGCATCGGTCCGTGAGTCACGGCGTTCCCGAGGTCATCACGCCACACTTGCTGGCTCGAGGCCGCGTCGAACGCCCGGAGCGTGTAGTCCGCGCCGCCGACGTACACCCGATCGTCGGTCACCAACGGCCGCGTGAACACGGTGTTGGCCAGCGAACCACGCCAGGTGACTGTGCCGGTCGCGATTTCCAGCGCAAGCAGTTCCTCGGTAGCGGCACCGAGGTATGCGGTCCCGTCAGTAGCCCCGACGGCCGACAGCGGAGTGCCAATATCCCGCGTCCATTCGGCTTCGCCAGCCCGGTCGAGGAGACGCACACGACCGTTGACCAGGGGTGCAACCACGCCACCGGATGTCACGCCAGGAGCCCCTGACAGCGATGCGGGCAGGGGATGGGTGAACAGCGTCTCAGCGTCCGCCCGGTCGACACCGACCAGTCGGTCGGGCACGTCATCCTCGGTGCCCGAAATCGGGACCACGATGCGATCACCGAGTGGGAGTGGGGCGAACTCGACGACCCCAGGGTCGGCCGCGTCGATCGGCTCGAGCGGGCGTTGCCAGACGGACTCACCCGTGGCTGCGTCGACGGCGACCATCGTTTCGGCTTTCGAGATCGCGTAGGCCCGTCCATCACCGACACCTAGGGGCGACTTCTCGCCCTTCGCGATCGTCACGTCCCAGGAGATCTCACCGGTCTGATCGTCCAGCCCCGCGACGATCGGCCGATCACGGAACGGGCTATGCGAGCCAGTCAAGAGCTGCCCGCCAGCAGTCATGGCGACGGACGACGGCGCACGGACCCCCGTCTGCCACGACCGTTGGATGGGAAACGATTCCTCCTCGAGGAGACCAGCACAACCGGCAACGCTGCCGGCGAAACCGGTGACCGCGCCGAGGGCCGCACGGCGTGTCATGGAGGGCATTTGTTGATCGTTGCGACGGCAATGGTATCAATCTTGATGTTTGAGCGACAAATTCTGTCGGCTGGGGCCGTGAGCGGCCCGCCGCCTTGCGGTTGGATTCGGCGTGGACTCCCGTGCTGGCCGAACTCTCGGCAGAAGAGTACTGTCTCGTTGAGCCAGTGTGAGCAGTGAACCCTCGGATGGGAGCAGTGCCGACGAGAGGGAAGTGCCACCGACCTCAGTCCGCTTTCGGAAGTGTGACGCTGAAGACGGCTCCTTCCGGTTCGTTGTCCTCGACCTGGACAGTACCGCCGTACTGATCGACGAGCGTCTGCACCAGATAGAGCCCGATGCCCGTACCACTACTTTCGAGACCCATCTCGTCTTTTCCGAATATCCGCTCGCGCTGGGTCTCAGGAACACCCGGTCCGTTATCGGCGACCGCTACGTACACGTCGTCTTCTCGTTCTTCGGCAGTAATCTCGACTATCGGCGTGTCCTTGTCGTTGTGCTGGACGGCGTTGTTCAAGAGGTTCCGAAACACCGAGGAGAGCATCTCGTTCGCCCGAACGGTGACATTCGGAATCGGTTCGTCGACGCTGATCTCCGCGTCCGGGTGTGCATCTCGACGAAGGGCGATTTCGTTCGTTAGTACTTGCTCTAATCGCGTCGGCTTGACGTCTACCTCCCCGTCACTCGTCAGCGTCTCGACGTAGTCACGGGCGATCTCCGTGAGCTCGACGATATGTTCGCCGCTCGTGAGAATGTTCTCGAGGTGTTCTTTCCCCGCGTCGTCGATGTGGTCTTCGAGCAGTTCGCCCCATCCGAGCATGACCGCCATGTCGTTGCGGATGTCGTGGCGAACGACTCGGTTTAGCACCTCCAGTTCCTCATTGAGGCGTTCCAACTCGTCTTCGTACTGCTGTCGCTCGGTTACGTCTCGGATCGACACGAGATCTGCCGGCGCACCCTCATACTGGATGTCGGCGAAACTTGCTTCAGCGACTCGCTTGCGTCCATCCTTGGTCTCAAAGGTCAGAGTATATCGCGACGGCGGCGGGTCGACAGTGGGATCGAGTCGTCGTTCGTACCGCTCCCGGACGAGTTGGCGGTCCTCCGGCGCGATTAGCTCAGTGACCGGCATCCCCCGGAGTTCGTCCGTTTCGTAGCCGGTGATATCCGACAGCCGGGAGTTGACGAAGACGGACTTCCGGTTCTGGAATATCGCGATGCCGTCGTGGCTCTGTTCGACCAGCGTCGCGTATTTTTCCCGTTCCTCTTCGAGTTCCTCTTCACGTCGCTTTCGGTCAGTGATGTCCTGAAAGACGCCACGAACGAGTTCCGTCTCCCCGTTCTCGTCCGTGCTAACTTCTCCCTGTGTACGGACGTCCCGGACTGTGCCGTCGGGGCGGACGATACGCAATTCGAGGTCGTACTGCTCTCCCTCCTCGATCGCGCGGGTAACTGCAGCGGCAATCTCATCGCGGTCATCAGGGTGATAAAAGTCGAGTCCGTCCGCTAAGGCCGGCTCGTAGTCATCAGCCACCCCGTGAATGCGGCGGACACCGTCGGACCATGTGAGATCGTTCGTTCGTGTATCGTACTCCCAGATGCCGATGTCAGCGATTGCTTGGACCCGACTGAAGAGAAATTCCTGTTGTTCGAGTTCCCGCTCGCGCTCTTTGCGCTCGGTGATATCACGGAACACCCACAACCGGCCGTAGTGGGTTCCCTCGTCACCAATGACCGGAGCTGAATAGCGGTCGAAGACTCGGCCGTCCCTAAGCCGGACCTCGTCGCGACTCGTTTCCTCGGGGCGTTCGTAGAGATCGTCGACTAACTCCATGAACGCTTCCGGCTCCGCAAGCTTGTGTTCGACGATCCAGTCCAACAGCGCCTCGTCCGATTCCGTCTCGATCAACTCTTCGGGTATCTCCCACATATCGACGAACTTGTCGTTGTAGGCGGCAACAGTCCGGTCCTCGTTGACGACGAGTAGTCCGTCGATCGTGGTCTCCATCTGGGCTTCCAACAGAGAAGACTGATACTCGAGTCGTTCCTGGGACTCCGATCGCTCCGTTATATCCGTGACAAACCCCTCGATAGCGACGACCTCGCCGTCTTCGAACACGCCCTGCCCCTGCTCCCAGACTCGCTTCTCCGTGCCGTCGGCAGTGCGAATGCGATATTCGACGCGGAACGGCTCTTGGGCCTCCAAAGCGTCCTGGACAGTGTCCCAGACTCGGTCGCGGTCGTCTGAATGCATTACGTCTCGACCGTAACGACGGTCGCCGTCGAGGAGGGCTGCCCGCTCATATCCCGTGAGATCGGCACAGTCATCGCTGACGAAGAGCATCGGCCAGCCACGTTCGTTTCGACATCGATAGGCCATCCCCGGAACGTTGTCGAGCAGCGTTCGGAAGCGTCGCTGACTTTCCTCGAGGCGGTGTCCCGCTCTGGTTCGGTGGACCGCGTTTTCGATGCGGTTGGCTAGGACGGAGAACTGGTCAGAACCGGGCTTCTTTTGGAGGTAATCAGTGACACCGGCTGAGATAGCGTCACCCGCGATGTCCGAATTCCCGGTGAACAGAATGAACGGCACCTCCGGATACTCGTCTCGTACAGCCTGCAGAAATGCTAGACCATCCATGTCTGGCATCTGGTACTCACTGACGACACAATCGAACTCCGCTTGGGAAAGTCGCTCAAGCCCCTCACTGGCACTGGGTTCCGTCGCAACATCGAATCGCTCATCGTTCGCCTCGAGGAACTGGGAAGCCATCTCGGCAACGGTAACGTGATCGTCAACGAGAAGGACAGAAATCGTATTTTTGCCGCTTGTATTTCCTGGAGAAGTAGTATTCTCTCGGCGAGGGGCAACCATGCTCAAACAATTATCGGGTGAGGACATATAAATCTGAAGCCCAATTTATCGGCCGTGTTTAGTTAAGCGTGAAAAGTGAGGCGTGCTGATTTCCAGCTGGTTCATGGCAGAAATCGCACGCCTCAGCGGGTGTAGCAGCTGGATTGATTTGGATTTTGTGGAGCGTGAGCGGACACCGCGTCAACTGATGGAGTTGGGTATTCGGCTCCATCTGTCCGAATTATCGCTTTCGAATACCGTTCGAGAATTGGATAAGTTCGGTGTCCAGCGATCGCGAAAGGCCGTTCACGATTGGATACACAAGTGTGATCTACAGTCCGCCACTGATGCGTCACCGAATCACGTTGCGCTCGACGAGACGGTGATTCGGATCGATAATCAACAGTACTGGCTGTATGCTGCTGTCGCTCCCAAATCGAACGAGCTGCTCCATATACGGCTGTTTTCGACAACTACGACCGCTCTTACAGAGCTATTTTTACAGGAACTGATCGAGAAACACGACGTCGAGAATGCCGTGTTTCTCGTCGATGGAGCAAAACATCTCCAGACTGCACTCCGTCGATCTGGGCTCCGATTTCGATACGAAAAACATGGAAATCGGAACGCTGCTGAACGTGTCTTTCACGATATAAAGCGTCGTACCTCTACGTTCTCAAACTGTTTCAGTCACGCAAAACTGTCAACAGCTGAATCCTGGCACCAAGCCTTCGCAGTCTGGCACAATGCTACAAACTAAACACGACCAAGATCACTTCAGTGGGGATATCGATCGCGTTCTGTCGGTATATGTGATCTCCTGGCGTGTCAAAAAGTAAGTCGACTGGAAGCTCACAATCTGCTTGTGAAGCCAGGGAATTCAGGATAAGTATGTGGGTGAACTTGAAGATGGACTGATTGAGGAACCCCGATCCAGATGAGAGATTTCGCAGGGTACTGGTGGCGAATACCTACCGGGCTATCACACCAGTTCCATCATCGCCTGGAGTTCTGTTTCGAGATCCGCTATCTGTTCCGACCCCCAACTGAATCGCTCTTCGATGCTGGTGTCAGTAAACCGAAGCGAAGCCCGTACGTCACGGCTCTCGTCGTGTTGCAAGAGTGCAAGGGCGTACGCGAGCATCTGGGGTCGATAGTGCTCAGCTATCTCTTCCGATGTGGTTGACGAGAGATCATTAGTCTTGTAGTCGATAATGTAGAAGGCATCCGGCGTAACGAGCAGCCGGTCTATATCGCCAATAATCCGCGACTCATCAATTCGGGCGACAACAGAATACTCGTCGTAGACCGCTTGGGGCTGGACATCGGCCTCAATATGGTCCACAAATTCAACCGCATCAGCAGCGTGATCAATAGCTTCGTCGAGGTCAGTTTCTGTCGGTTCCTCACCGGACATCCGACTCAAACGTCGGATCAAGGCGGGCCACTCGTCTCTCGGTGGACGGAGTTCGTTGATTCGGTGGACAACCGTCCCGAACGTCGTTGGACTCAGACCCACCGACTCCTCGCGTTGAGAGTAACTGTGACCCTCTGTAGACGCATCTGCCACCGCATTCACGAGCGTCGTGGCCGCAATTCGTTTCGCCGGCGCGAGCGACGGCGGTGAGGGGATCGATATCTCCGGCGCTGAATCAACGGCGTCGTCGTCGGTGTGCCAGTCTACTGGGCGCGGCGGCCTGCGAACAGTATAGCTGGCTCCTTCTATCTCACCACGGGTCTGTCCGTCACGAACTGCCTCGGCGACAAGTGTTCCGTCGAGGAGGGCTGGCTGTAACCAGTCGCGCCACCGGTCTGCGTCGTCGAAGGCTGCAGGCTCGCCAAGTTCGATTGTACCGGACTCGTCGACATCGATGTCGTGCGTGCCGCAGAGAAGGAGGTGATCGCGCGTTCGTGTACATGCTACGTAGAGGAGGCGTTTCGACTCCGCACGCTCCTGAGGACGCGACCGTCGGTCGGCGTACTCGTGGACGGCCGTCTTCTCGATGGAGAACGCATCGCACGGATTCGGCCCGCCGACCGCCGGCACCGGCGACGCGTCATCAGTTCCGTCCACAAGTCGAACGTAGCCATGGTCGTCGACGGAGCGACCGAAGTTGAGGTCACTCCCGAGATCGGGGACGGTGACGATCGGAAACTCGAGTCCCTTCGCAGAATGGATCGTCATAATCCGGACGCCCTCGGCGTCTCCCGGAATATCGGCCTCACCCTCACGAGGGTCGATTTCGGCCTGTCGGTCGATACGGTGGAGCAATCCGGCAGAGGTGTGAACACCGTTCTCGCTCAATTTCCGGACCTGGTCACGAAATTTCTCGACGTTCGCGACGGCCTGCCGACCGCGTTCGTCAGCGCTTACGCTCGCTAAATAGCCAGTATCGTCAATCACGTGCGATAGCAGTCGGTTCCACGGGAGCACACCATCCTCGGACGGGGTCGCGCAGCCGCTGAGGGTCCGCCACCTCGACAGGAGGTCGAAGGCGTCCGCCAGTTGCGGGTCGTCCGTCTCGGCGAGCGCATCCCACACTGAATCGGCCTCTGCGATCGCCGGTGCAAGTCGATTATCGGTGAACCCGAACAGCGGTGACCGAAGCACCCCGTAGAGGGAGACGTCGTCCTGTGGGTCACCGAGTACCCGAAGCAGGTTCGTGAGCGCTTGGACCTCTGGCGTATCGTAGAACCCGACACCACCGACAACAGTGTAGGGAATGTCGTACTCCTCGAGGGCGCGCTGATACCGATCCAGATGAGTTCGCCGGCGAAGGAGGATCGCCGTGTCGTCCGGCGTAGCGTCGCGATGAACACCCGTGTCGGGATCTTGGACTGTCGGTGGATCGTCGAACAGGTGGGTCAGTCGAGCAGCGAGCGCTTGCGCTTCGGCCTCGATGGTGTGGTCGAGCGCACCTTCAGCAACCGGATGGTCACCGCCGAAGAGTTCCGCCGCCGTGTCGGCGTCGTCGGGCACAGCGAGATACTCGACGCTACCGGTGAGTCCCTCGATGTCTTCGACTCGGTCGCGCTGTGTGGTCAGCGCCTGTGGTGGCGCTTCGTAGGGCTCGTGGGTGTCCCCCTCCGGTTGGAACAGATACTCGAAGAGCTCGTTCAGGAACGACAGCGGCTCGTCCAGCGTCCGGAAATTCCCGGAGAGTTCGAGCGCGGTCGGACTCTCGGCATCGCTGTCGGGGACGTTGTCGACCCCGCGGGTCTCGTTGACGGTCTGGAGTTCTGTCCTCGCCGCCCCGAACGTCGTCACGTCGGCCCCACGGAAGCCGTAGATACTCTGTTTCTCGTCGCCAACCAAGAAGACGTTCGACGCCGTCTGCTCGTCAACGCCCGTGAGAAGCTTGACTAGCTCCCACTGGCGCGGGTCCGTGTCCTGGAACTCGTCGACCATCATGGCCGCAAACTGCTCTCGTAGCCGCTCCGTGACGGCATCGTTCGCTCGCAAGAACTCGAGGGTTGTCTCGATCACGTCGGGAAAGTCGAGCGTATCGCGGCGCTCCTTCTCGTCGGCGTAAGCGGCGAGGACGTCATCGAAGACCCGCATCAGAGCCAGCGCGTAATGGGCACTGTTTGCTTCGAGCTCACCGGGTGTCGTCTCGACTGCATCCGCGTGCGGTTCGACGGCCGCGATGACCGCGTCGATGGCGTCCTTCAGGTCGTCGTAGACGTCGCCGTACTCATCCCACTCGTCCCGGTCACCGACGACGTACCCCGAACTGCTGTACAGGCCGCCGTTCTTCTTCTCACAGGCCTCGTAGAGGTCGAGGATGGCCCGCTGACAGTTGCGGGGATCGCTTTCCTCCGGGTCGGCAGGGAGTGTCGTCGCAATCTCGGTGAAGGTCCGGTAGGCCCGAAGGCCGTCCTCGTCGCCGATAGCGCCCTCACGGTCGAGGCGGCCCGCGACCGTGCGTAGATGCTCAAGGAGTCCGTCCGCAAACAGCGTCTGTCGAGCGTCGGCAACGTCGAGATCACAAACTACCTCCCAACAGATATCGACGTAGTCGTCGACCTCGGCGTCACGCCACGCCTCGAGGACGGACTCGCTCTGTGGGCGTTCATTGAGTAATCCAGCGAGTACATCGATCAACTGGTCGCGACTCCAGAGTTGGGCAAGGAGCTCCACGTCGTCATCGTCCTGGTTGCGTTCGAGGAACTCCGTCACGACTTCGCGTTGGAGTGTCGCGGCACCGTCTTCATCGAGCACGTCGAAGCCGAGCGGGACCGGAGCCTCGACGGCCCGTTCTCGCAAGAGCCGCGTACAGAACGCGTGAATGGTGTGGACGTAGCCATCCTCCAGGTCGTCGAGGACGTTTCGCCAGCGGTGATAGGCCTTTGGTGAGTCGACAGCCTCGAGCCGGTCGTACACCTCCTCCCGAACGCGCTCGGTCAGTTCGGCAGCGGCCTTTCGCGTGAAGGTGATCGTGACAATGTTCTCCGGCGTGAGTGACGGGTTCTCGGCCAGTATCGTCACGTACCGCTCGGTGAGAGTTGTCGTTTTCCCCGTCCCAGCGCCGGCAGTGATCGCGACGTTCCGGCCTTGGACGAGCGCGTCCTCCTGTTCCTCTGTGAGCTGAATCTCCTCGGGCACCTCAGTCATCGCTCATCACCGCCTCGATGTCCTCGTCATCGCGAACACGGAGCGGAACGTACGCTGCGTCGTCATGGTGAACCTCGTCGACAAATTCGCGCTTGCGGTGATGCCGGACATCGCACGCCCGACGGTAGTCACAGAATCGGCAGTTCGCTCCGCGGGCGGACAGCAGCGTCGTGTGGAACCGACCGTTTCCGATCGCCTCGTCGATCTGGCCCAACCACTCCGGAACGACATCGTTCAGGAATCGGCGGAGTTCGACCTCTGAATCGAACTTCGACTCGACCCCGCGTGGAACCTTGAGGTCGTTGGGGGGTCGCACCTGATAGTACGTCGCTGAAAGCGATCCCTGCTCGAACAGATCACCGTCGACGACGTTGGCCGCAGCAAGCAGATAAATGGGTAGCTGGAACTTCGTGCCGCCGGTCGTCTTCGTCATATACGGTGCTCGACCCGTCTTGTAGTCGTAGAGCGTGAGCGTCGGTTGCTCGCCGTCTCGGCTCACGTCGACGCGGTCGATGTATCCACGAATCGAGACGGTCGTACCATCCGGTCGCTCCACCGTGAACGGACCACCATCCGAGTCGGGCAGCCCCTCGCCGAACGGAGCCTCGAACAGATGTGGGTGGCCGGCGCCGTCACGCGAGATTTCGTTGTTAAGGAAGGTGGCGAACAATCCCTGTTCCGGTGCGTCGTGGGGTTTGATCCCGGCCTCGTACGGTGCGCTCTCACCGTCACCGAGACCTGCGAACAGCTCCGCCTTCCACCGCTCGTAGAACAGCCCGTCGTACTCGAAGTCAGCATCCCGGAGTTCCTCAACGGCGATCTCGCGAAGGTGCGTCGCCAGGTCGTCCCGGTTAAAGTCCGTGAGATCGACACCATCCTCGGTCTCGTCCTGCAGATCCGCGAAAAATCGTTCGAGAACGTCGTGAACGTACGACCCAGTTTCGAGGGGCGTAGGGACGACCTCAACATCGTCGGGATCCTCGAGTCCGAGCACTTTCTCGGCGTAGAACTTGAACCCACACTCGACGTATCGCTCGATCCGACTCGCGCTGTAGGGTTCTCGTTCCGACGGAGGATAGACCTCAGCGACGGTCTCGGGTTCTAACACGCCGTCGTGTTCGGAGAGGCCAGCCGTTCCCCTGTTGTCCGCACAGTAGAGTCCCCGATCCATGCGCTTGGTCTGCTCGGGGGAGAGGTCACCTCGGTCGCCGGCGCGGCTGACTGCCGCACGCCGGTCGGCCGTTGCAGCGACGTGGCGCTGGAGGTCTTCGCGGGAGCCTACGCGGTCGTCGACGCCGTCTTCGGGGTCGATGCCGGTCACGCGCTGGAGTTCGTCGAGGACCGGCGACCGGACGACGGCGGACTCGTCGTCGCCCGTCTCTGGTGTGGTGATCGTGAGTTCATCGACGTTCGCGAGGAGCGTCGCGAAGAGATAGCGGCCACGGAGGCGCTCGTCGCCGGTGTCGAACCGAGGGTGGGCGTCGGTCATCTCCTCGAAGAAGGCCGGGCGTTCCGGCGTCACCGGGAAGTGCTCGCTCGTCAGTCCCACGAGAAACACCTTCTCGAACGAGCGCATCCGGGCGTCGAGCAACCCCATCACTTCGACGTAGCCGCCAGCAGCGCGCTGTGGAACACGGATGGGCACACCATCGAATGCCCGGGTGAACAGTGCCAACGGGGAAAGGTCGCTATTGACCGTCGCCAGCGACTCAAACGAAGAGAGGACCTCGTCCACGAGATCATAGGCCTGCTGTTCGACGGCTTGCTCTGCGCCGCTGGCGTAGTTCTCGGTCGCCGCTTCCAGGTCGAACCGGTCGTCCAAAAGTCGTCGGAGCGTCTCGGTTGCGCCCTCGATGTCCTCCGTTCGGAGCGTCTCTAGCGTGGCCAGCAGCTCCTCGATCAGCGTCGCCGGGTCGTCGTCGACGTCATCGAGCAGGGGAGACACAGAAACCGTGTCACGCCGGCGAGCAGCTGCCGTGACGGCGTTGGCTTCGTCGGTGTCGACGACGTTGACTAATGGATTTGCTAACAGGGACGTGAGGTCCTCTGCCCGCGGATCCGGTTCGGCGAGGTTTAGGAGGTCGTGTACAACGCTCCCGGTGAACGTCCGGTTCAGCTGTGAGGCGGCGGTCGTGACGTGCGGGATGTCGAACGTATCGAACGTGTCCTCGACGTACCCCGAATAGGCCTCGGTCCCGGGGACGACGACGGCCAGGTCGTCAGGATCGCGACCATCGGCTAACTCAGTTCGGAGCTCACGAGCGACGAAGCGAATCTCGCGCTCGGGCGTCGGGAGTTCACGCCATCGCAGAATGTCTGGAGCAGGGACTGTGTCCGGGTCCGGGCGGTAGAGCGACTCGGTGATCGTTCCGAAGGCCCGCCCTGACTCGTCGACGGGATCGAGTTCTACTGTCTCAAAGTCAAGTGCTTCGTAGACCTCCAAGGCGTCCTCCGCAACGGCGTCGACTCCGCTCCGGCCATCTTGGTGGAGCGGCAGCAGTGCGATCATCGGAAGTTCGTCGATGAGGCGTTCGATGAGGCGGCGTTCGACGGGGCGGAACTCGTGATACCCGGAGAGGACGACGACATCCAGTTCCGGGGAGAGCGCCGATAGTGACTGCTCCGCCGTCGCCACGGCGTCGAACATTTCTCCCCGGGTACAGACCCACTCGTCGACGTAGTCAGCGTGGAGATTTCGGTAGTGTCGGTACGCGTCGACAGTGGCTGTCGCGATACGGTCATCGAGAGCGGAGCCCTCGAACTCCGCTGCCAATGCGTCGGGGGTCCCGACGCCGGCGTCGTCGAAGAGCGAGAAACGACTACTGAACGAATCAGCGAGGGCGGCAGAGGCTGGTTCACCGGCAAGAGCGCCATCTGTCTCGGCTGTCGTTCTGTCGAGTGCGTACTCCGCGAGCCGGCGATTCAACTGCCCGGTGAGGGGTTGGACCGGGCCGTGGAGATGCTCGTACCACTCCCGAACGACCGCGTCAAGCGTCTCGGCACGAAGATGGAGAGGTTCGTGTGACGCGGCCCAGCTGTCCTCAATCATACTCCGGCGAGTGTCGTTTCGCGTTATATATAGGATTGAACCAAAAAGGTCATCAGCCATCTGGTCCACCCGTTCAAAAGCAGCTTGTTCTAAATGTGAATGTTGGGAACCAATTAGAAGCGTATTATTCATCGAATACTACTTAACAAGAGGTCCATCTTACTTCACTCTTGGCGAGACAGTTCCGTCAGTAAATGGAGTACCGAAGTGGCTCTATTGGCGTGTCAAGCCTGAACTGTCAGAATTAAATTGGAGGCGCTGTACTGCAGGAATCTATCCATTCACGTTTGAATCGGCACTAGCTAAAGCTCCATACATACTCATAATGAGAGAGTCAAACAGTAGTTCTCAACCTCGGGCGCCAGTGAGATGACCTGATCTCGACGTTCTAATTCACGGCGACGTGTCTCGATTCGCTCTTCGAGTTGTTCGAGACGTTCCTGTTGGCCACGGATCGCGATGGCCATATCCGAGCCAGCGTCGGCCTTGCGCTCGTACTCCTCGATGAAGGACTCGATCCGTTCTCGTTCCGCCTGTGCGTATTCCTCGAGGTTCTCCAGCTCCCGAGCGGTTTCCTCGTGGCGCTTCTCTTGAAGATGGGTCTTGATCTCGTTGACCCGCACGCTCACATAGTGATCGGCAGCCATCCGTAAGTCGGCTTGCGTGTCGAGTACCGTCCGAAGGTCGTCGACATCGGGCTTTGCTGCTATGGAGTCGCCCTCGACAACGCGTTCACCGAGCGCCTGCTGAGCGTCCTCTTGTGCAGCATCCACGAAGACGGGGATGGTCTCCTCGCGAATCACGTCGCCGGTGCCGTCTTCAAACGCCACGCGATAGTTGTAGGTGATACCCGGCGTATCGACGAACGGAAGCAGTTTGAGTCCGACCTCACCGCGCTCGTCTTCCAACACGCGTGCCATGAGCCGTTGCAGGACGTCCGTGTCAGGGGCGAGGTAGGTGATGTCCTCGTGATCCATCGCGAAGTCGCGGTCGAACGTGAACGGGCCAAACGTCGAATCTTGGCCGGGCGAATTGATCCCGTCCGGCAACTCGGCCTGATAGAGATTGGTACCGCGCTTCTCGAATTCGCCTCCGAAGGCTTCGACTGCTCGCTCGAAGAACTCGCGAATGTCGCCCTCGCTCCCGTAGACATCCTCTGACTCGTCGACGACCTCCTGAATCTGCCGACGACTCTCCGCGTCGAACGTACTCGTATCGACGAGGCTCCGCTCGTACCATTCCTCGAGCGTCCGCTGACGCTCTTCGATCATCTCCTCGAGTTCCTCTTTGGTCGCACTCGGCGGTTCGTCGTTCTCGATGGATTCCATGATGAGTGAGTCCACGTCGATGTCGTCGAGGATGCCGAGCACGTCCGCCGTGTTTCCGAGCTGGGAGCGGATCTCCTCGACCTTGGTTTGGAGCATCTCGAAGATCTCGCTCTCGCGGGTATCGTCGAAGAGGAAGTTCCAGACCTTGACCTCCTCCTCCTGTCCGTAGCGGTGGATGCGCCCAATCCGTTGCTCGAGTCGGTTCGGGTTCCACGGAAGCTCGTAGTTGGCCATGATGTGGCAGCTGTGCTGGAGGTCGATCCCCTCGCTCGCTGCGTCGGTCGCGAACAGGAGCCGCGACTGGCCGTGGTTGAACTCGTCTTCGATCCGCGCCCGTTCTTCCTTGTCCACGTCGCCGTGAATCACGAGAATCTCGTCGGCCCACGGCTCGTCCTGTACGAACTCGAGGAGGTAGTCGAGCGTATCGCGGTACTCCGTGAACAACAGGAGTTTCTCGTCCGGTTGTTCCTCGAAGAGTTGGGAGATGAACCGTCTGACCTTCTGGGCCTTAGAGTCGACCGGCAAATCCTCAGCCAGCGAGACGAGGTCACGGAGCGTATCGATCTCCTCTTGGAGCTGTTCGTCGGTGCTGGTGACGGTCAAGCCGGCAATCTCGTCTTCCGCGTGTTGCTTGTCGTCTTCGTCCAAATCCTCGCCGTCGAGGTAGGCTCGCGCTTCCTCGGAAAGGCCATCAGTTTCCGCCTCCTCGCCGAGGAGGTCGTCCAGTCGTCGACGGAGCGTCGCGTGAATCGCGCCGACGCTGCTTACGAGCCGTTTCTGCATGAGGGCCATCGCGAACCCGACCGCGGGTTCGTTCAGCTTCTCCGAGCGGTTGTAGACGTTTTTGACGTAGTCAGTGACCGCGCGGTAGAACTGCCGCTCGTCGTGCGTCATCGAGACCGATACCGAGTTGACCTCTCGGTCTGGGAAGACGCGTTCACCATCCTCGTCGTAGATGTCGGTCTTCCCACGGCGGATCATTACGCGGTCGACTGTCTCTTGTGAGAGTTCCCGGTTCTCGGCGACGAGGAACGGGTCGATATACTCGACGAGTGAGCGGAACGCCTCGCCCTTCCCGTCGTGAGGAGTCGCGCTGAGAAGCAGCAGCGAGTCGGAGTTCCCCGTGACGGTATCGACCATGTTTGCCGTCTTGCTCGGCGAGTCACCCCGCTTTGCCGTCTTGTGTGCCTCGTCGACCACGACGACGTCCCAGAACGCGTCCCGGAGTGCGGGCCGGAACTCGTCCTGTCGCAGGAACGCCATGCTGGTGACGAGCTGTTGCTGGTCTTGGTTCCAGATGTTGGCCTCCTCGCCGAGCCGTCGGCGCTCACCTTCGACCCACGCCCGGTCTGCGACGGTGAGATCGACGTCGAAGAAGCGATCCATATCCCGAATCCACTTCTTTTGGAGATGAGCGGGAACGACGAACAGGACGCGGTCGGCGCGATTCCGGGCGGCGAGTTCCTTCAGGATGAGTCCGGCCTCTATCGTTTTCCCGAGCCCGACGTCGTCCCCGATGAGTGCCCGCTGGCGAAGCTTCTGCATCACCCAGTTGACGGCGTCGAGCTGGTAGGGCTCCAGTCGAACGAGCGAGTTCGAGATGCTCAGGAGCTGTCCCTGCTCGTGGGCGAGCTTGAGTTTCGTCGCCTGCGTGTGGAGGTCGAACCACTGTGCCGAGACTGCATCGTGATCGGGATGAAGATCATCGATTCGCTGGTTGGACAGCTCCTCGATCCCGGATCGATGCGGTTGAATCTCGACGTCTTCGAGACAGATCGTCTTGGCGCCCTCGCCGTCGATGTATGCTCTCAGGTACTCGATCTCTCCGACCGTTTGGGTTTTGATGACTTCAGCCGGTGCTCCGTTGAGGATTACCCGCTGCCCCGGAGAGAACTGGGTAGAGTTCGTCATCGAGTGATGTCTGTGTCAAGACCGCACGCCGTCTTCAAGATTGCCAGTCCGCGCATTATCGAGCCTCCGTAGCGGCGAACGACCGCAGGGTACGTTCGATCTCTGACTCAACATACTCAATTTCTGCACCGTAGGCATCTACGATGTCGGCGTAGTACTGCGGTATCTGTCCAGCCAGTTCCCGACTTTCAAACTCCTCGGTGTACGTCTCCAGAATGGAACCCGCGGCGGCTTCGTTGACCAACGTCCGTTCTTCGTTCTCGATGAATTGCGTGAGGACTGGCTTCATTACCGAATCTGGAACGTCGAAGGCACGCTCGGACGGGAGTATCGACTCGAACAATCCTCCGCCGAGGTACGGTACGTCGCTGAACATCTCTGGAAGTTCGGCATCGCGCTGCTGTTTTGGGGTCGAAAGCGCATCGTAGAACAACGGCTGGAGGTATTGAGAGTAGAAGCTGCCCCGGAACCGATTGAGACCCTGATTATGTTCGCTCCACTGAGCGTGGAGCGCGACGCGGTCGAGGATACCACGATCTGCCAGCAGTTTCACAAAGGCGAGTCGGTCAACGAGTAGTGTTGCGAAGGCCAGTTTCTCAGACTTTGAGGCATCTGGCGGCTGCTCGATCGCGTCAACGAGGGCTGCATCCAGATGCTGGTATTCACCGCCGCCGGTAGTCACCTCCAAGTAGAGGTCGTAAAACTCGGTCAGTCCCCCGATAGCTCGCCGGATACCGTAGTGATTGAATGTCTGGTAGAAGTCCCCCAACACTCCTTCGACGGTACCGTTTTCCTGCAGTTCTTCGGTGTAGCTGACTAATCCTTGATTGCGGGCAATCCGTCGTACCGCTGGTGCGATGTTCTGTTCTTCGACGACGGTGACGAGGTCTGCTCGACCGCGTTCATCCGTTTCGACGGCGTACATTCCCCATCGGAATCCGTCAGTCGAGAGTCCGTACTCGTATCGGCGTGAGTCGAGGTAACCCTCGATGTCATTCTGCGCGGTTTCGAAGTTGTTGGCCGATTTGTTCTCCCCGATAACCGTTTCAGAGAGATTGTCGATGCGGAAATCCGGCTGTTCATCGCTGTCACCGACGGGATAGTACGGCCGTGGTGTATATTCGTAGCCGAGCGTCTCCAGAATCGGCCAGATGAGAGCATCTTCGACACACCGCTCGGGTGTTTGGCCAAGATTCTCACTCTGAAGTGTGCCGTCTGCTTCGACGATCTCACTAAGCCGCGGCTCGTCCATCTGGTTGTCGAGCGTCGTCAGAAAATCAACGATGTGATTTCGGATTTCGGTGGTCGCTTCTTCTATTTCCTGTGATGACATAGATGAGAAGTTTCGAGAGATTAGCCCTGTGTGATGCTAATGAAGTCAAGCACGAACTCCTGTGGGAGCAGTCCGCCGTGATAGAACCGCGCGTCACCGAGTCCCTGCTTTCTGAACCGCTTGAGTGGGCTCGCAAGGACGCTGACGTTGGCGTCGAGGTACCCCAGTCGGGAACTGGAGTCGAGTAGCACGCCGGGCGAATCCTCGTCTACATCCTCCCCGGCGATCCATCGGCGCCCGGAGTCGGACGCTTCCGCCGGCCGCGAAATCTTCTCCGGCGACGCGTTGTCCGGAAGCAGGACGAACCCGTGATCGGTCAGCACGTAGGCCTGATCCCACTCGCCCTGTTCGAGTTTCGTGCCGATGAACTCCGCGAGCGAGTCGACGCGTCGGGCCAGCATCGCCTCGAGGTCGCTGAGTTCCTTCTCGCCGATGTCGTCGATGTCGTTCTTGAAGTAGGCAACACGCGTCGACTGCCAGCCGTCGTCCTCCTCGCGAGTGACCGTCCAGCCGTCGCCGCCCAACAGCGACTCGCGGCGGTTGGTCGTCACCCGACGGTTGTTTCGAAGCGGCTGTAACTCGCCGTCGACCAGCGAGACGTCGAACATCTGGATCTCGCCCGGTGTGAGCGCAGCCTTCCCGAACTCGGTCTCCGAGGGAAGCGTTCCGAGCCAGACGTCTTCATCGACGGCGAACTCGGGGGCGTCGGCCGGGAGTGTCGCCACGTAGTCGCGCAACTCGTCCGCGAGTCGGCGAGCGAGATCGAGTCGAAGGGCGTCGATGACGAACAGCGCAATAGTCTGGCCGCTTTCGAGGCCGTCTGATTCCTTCGTGAAGAACTGGTAGGAGTGATCTTCGTCGACGAACGGAGCACCAGCTTCGACGGTATCGGTGACGAGGTCGCCGAGGTCTTCGAGGTACTCGACGTATTCTGACTGGAGCTGGGTACGGAGGTCGTCGAGCGCGGCGGTCGCGGGATGATCGTCGGGGAGGTCGGTCTCGGGCTCTCCCGCGACGACGAGATTGAGCACCGCGTTGTCGATCTGCCACGTGCCGTCGTCCGGGTCGGCGTACAGCGAGACGACGTCGTCAGTGGCGCTCTCGTCCCACGTCTCGAGTTGGTGAGCGAGCCGAGCGATCTCCGCGGCTTGTTCCCACGTCCGCGTCCATGGGCTGTCCGGGCCGTAGGCTCCCCGGTAGGTGCCGCGGAAGTCCTCACTCCCGAGCAGAGCGTCGTACCGCTCCTCGGCGCGCTCGAGACACGTCTCGTAGTCGCCGGCGTCGAAGGACGCGTGCCACTCCTCCCAGAGGCGACGTTCGAGCGCGGCGTCGACGATACAGTCCGCGAGTTCCCACGGGTCGTCGACGTCCGCGAGGATGTCGGGCCAGATCGCCTCGCCGAGGTAGCGGTCGGCGAGGAGGCTGGCCGAGGTGGTGTTGTTTAGAAGCGACTTGAGTTCGGGGAGGTCGTGATCGCCGGCCGTCTCGGCGCGGAACTCCCTCGGGAAGCGTTCGGCGTCGGCGCCGGCGTGGATCAGCCACTCGGCGACGGCCCATCGACGCGTCGCCGTGACGATTCCCACGGGTTCGTCTTTACTGGCGACCGCATCGACGCCCTCGCTGGTCAGCAAGTCCTGCATCTGCTCGATAGTGTCGGGGCTGTCGTCGATGTCGCCCCAGCCGTTCTCCAGCACGAACGCGACCGGGTCGGTGTAGCCGCCGGTGACGATCTGCGTGCGAAGCTGTTCGAGCGTCGGGAGCTGCCCGCCGGTGAGCTGGTCGTGGAGAATCCGCGCGATCTCGCGGCGTTTTGCGGGGTCGTCTGCCTGCGTCGCGGTTTTCAGTTCCCACGCATCGAGTTGCCCGCGCTCGAACGCGTGGACGGTGAGGTCTTCGATGCTCATCTCTACCTCGCCGCCCGTGTGCTCGATGTCGCGGAACCAGTCGAAGTCGCCCTCGGCGTTTTCGGGCTCCTTGACGTGTGGGACGTACCAGACCTGTTCGCCGTCGACTGGATCGGCACGGAGCTCCAGTGGCGTCTCCTCGGCGACCTTTAGGTGAACGCCGAGTTCGTTACAGGCCTGCTCGATGATGTCCTCGAGGTAGTTTCCGTCGTCCCACCAGAGGACAATCGGGTCTGCTGACTCGGCCCGGTCGAACTCACTTCGGATGGTGTCTTTCGCGGCGTCAGGGAGAGTCTGTTTCGCTTGCATACTTCAGAGCACCTTGTCCTCGACGGTTTCGGGGACGATGTTCTTCTCCGCGAGAGGCATGATGTTGATCGCGACGCCGTGTTTGTGATTGGGCTGGTAGCCGGCAGTCGTGACTTCGGAAAGGGCACGATCCTCCCAGTCTGAAGGAATTTGCTTGTAGACTGACTGGCAACGGTCGTCAATCTCCTCAGCGAGCGCCTTGAGCTCCGCTAGCGGTGGTAATTCGTCCACGTCGTCGACGTCTTCATCGTCCGCAATCTGTTGGAGGTACTCTTCGTCAAGGACGGATGCGTCGTCGATGCCCGTTGCGAGCGAGGCGAGCAGCTTTTCGTCCTCGGTGAGGTTCTCGAAAGGCTCACCATCGTCGTTGAGGAGGTCGCTCCCCTCACGCTCGAAGTAGTAGGTCATGAAGAGGATGCCTGTGCTAGAGTAGTGATCCGAGCCCTTGAGTCGCCAGTTGAAATAGTCGAAGAGGTCGGCGAGATGGGCTTCGACGGGCTCGTCATTGGGCTTGGCGTACTCCTCGCAGGCGTGTTCCAGTTCCTCGAGCGCGTCCAACCACTCATCGCGCCCCTCGTCGACGGCGTTCCAGAAATTATCGGAAAAGGTATCTTGGAACCATTCTTCGCCGTTCATCTTACGGAGTCGTTCGAGCGTTTCGACGCGCTCCGCGGTCTCATCACGCAATGCGGCGACCTTGGGGGCCAGCTCGCTGATGCGTTCTCGGTCGTCGTCGTCGAACTCGCGCTCGCTGATAGAGCCGAGTTCCTGCATCACCTCTTCGAATTCGGCGATCTGTTCGAGCGCGCTTGAGCAGAATTCGAACTCGTCGGTCGCATCAGCACGTTCGCCCGTGGTGAGGGATTCGTCGTTACGGCGCTGGTTCGCTGCCGACCGGCGCTCGCGGAGTTCGGCCTTCCGCGGCTCGAGGTACTGGTTGCTCAGGCGGTCGAAGAGGCTGGCGTTGATCTGGTGGTAGTCGACGAAGCACGCGAAGCCCTCGTCTTTCACGTCGGCGAGGAGCCGTGCCGTGCTGAGCTTCCAGACGATGGGCGTGTTTTCCATCTTATCGACGTGGTAGGCGAAGAGGTCGTCCTCGATGAACGATCGGAGGTTGGGGTACGCCTCGTCGGCCGCCGACTCGGCACCGAGAATGTCGTCAACCTCAACTAGGCGGTCTTCGGCGTACTCACCGTAGGCGTCTTCAAATCGTTCGACGATGCGGTCGAGCATATCGGCCTGCTCGTCCGTACCTTCGAGCGGGATGATGCCGTCCGATTCCTCACGGACGGCCTCCATCGCGAAGTGATTGACGAGGTCTTTGACCTGCTCGTCTACGTTATCAGGGGCTTCGGAGACAGATTCGGGGTCTGGAACTTCACGGTCTTCGGGACTTTCAGTGGTTCTGAGGAATATTTCCGTACGAATGTCCTCACGGATACCAGTCGAAATACCTATTTTGTCATATATGTACTCGTCTATTTCCGTTGAAAGATCCTCCAATTGCTGCCTCTGGCGTAATCTGTTCTTGTAATTCTCTCTTGCGGCTTTTTTGATTGACGTTGCAGGTGGAGTCCGAACCGTCTGAGCATCCACTTCGTTTTCAGCGACATCCGTGTGTGGATGCTCATATAGGAACTCACCGCTTTGTCCAGACTCGGGGTACAGCTCTGGTTCTATGTAATATGGGCTGGTTGGGTCATGGAACCTTTGCTGAAGTACAGTTTCATATTGACTCTTTGCTAGCTCTTCAAGTTCTTCAACACTCTCTAATTCTTCGAGCCATGGAACACTTCCCACTTCTCCAGCGTTCCAGTGGCGCTCTGTGGTCAGAGAGAGGAATAGTGCATGATACAAATTAGAGTTTAAGATCGCCATCATCTGCCATAGGGACTTATCAGTACGGGGGAAAAGCATCAGGCTAGTGTGACTAAATAGCCCACCGGGATAGAGTCCGAATCTACGACCTGTATCCTTAATATATGTCCACGCAAGTCCATCTCGGCCGTATAGGTGCCTGTTACGCGTCCATGCTTCCCGATTCGCACGCATCATCACCTGTCCGTCTTTTCGCCAATCAATAGTCTCCTTAATTGGTGGAACAACCCAAGCGTCGGCTCCTCCTTTAGCAATCGGATTAAAATCGTCTAATCCATCCGTTTCCCAAAGATACCGGATAAAGCGAGAGTTATCGGCAGTTTGTAAGCCCGGTGCCGTATGACATGCTGATTCTCCCTCGATTTTAGCTTGATCCGTGTCAATTTTCAGATTGTTTTGGTGTAGATTTCGGACTTCCTGTGGTGTGGAATAGCATATTGGCTTTCGGGGGATCTTCTCAAATTCACCCATACTCACCTCGAAGAGCCGCGGGACAGAGTCATCAACTCCAGAAATAAGGTTTTTGAAAACTTTTTCTTTATTTTCAGCATCTAAGTCGTGGAGACGGATGAAGGTGCCCGTCTTATCTCGACTAATGCCTGACCTTACCACCGTCCCTACTGTTCGGACAGTTGCATTATCTAAGACACCTATACCGTATTCTGCAAGAAAGTCAAAACTTCCTCGCTCTCCGACAAAATCATCTCGGAAGTCTATATATTGCTTCTTATACATAAAGGAGCGAGGGACAAGCATTCCCGTCCTACCATTTTGTTTTACAAGTCTATCACATACTTCAAAGAAATTGATATAGAACTCTGGAGAGTATTGGTAGTGTTTCTGAACATATTCGTGAACTGACTTTGGCATCCGGTTTTTCGACCCATATGGCGGATTCATCAACGCCACATCGTAGTCCTGCGCCAGCACGTCCAGAAGCCGGACGAAGCTCCGCAAGTCCTGCGCCAAGAACGAGTCTTCCTCCCGGTGTTGGTCGACCGCCTCACGAAGACTGTGTAGAATCTGACTGAGGGTGTAATCCTCACGTGGATCGTCTTCCAGTGTGATCTGAACCCCGTCCTGCTCACTATTGTCCTCGAACAGGTCACCGAGCGTACCACGCACGTCAAGCAGGCTCCCAAGTCCGTGGACTTCCTCGAACGCGTCGAGGATGCGCCGGAGGGCATCTTCCACGTCGGACTTCCCGTTGGCCACCTCGTTGAACACCTCCTCAACGCCCTCGACATCCGCCACCTTCGCGTCGGCACAGACGATGCCGACTTCCGGCATATCGAAGCCGTTCGCTCCCTCGGATTCGGCACGCGTCCTACCCTTCAGGTAGAGGTTGAACGCGGCGAGCTGGCAGGCTCGCATATCAAGGTCGACGCCGTAGAGGTTGTTCCGCAGAATCTTTCGGGGAATATCGACGTGATCAAGATCGGTCTCGGCCCGATAGATGCGCTCCAGCACGTCGAACGCGTACAGGAGGAAGTGGCCGCTCCCACAGGCCGGGTCGATGACGCGGATGTCCCGGGGATCATCGAACTCAGGCGGCTCGCCCTCTTCCTCCGAGGGTACGAGATAGGTACAGAAATCCGCAATGTTCGGCGACTCGTCCGGCGAGAGGGGGCGGTTCTTACGCTCATCAGGGGTAAGCGACTCCTGTGACTTTACGGCGTCACTCAGCTCCCCGGTGTCTTCGAGATAGAGCTTGCCGAGAGAGTTGTCGGTGAGCATCCGGACAACCCAATGAGGCGTGTAGAACTGATTCGCCGCCGGTACGTCTTCAGGATCCAGTCCCTCACGATCGCCCTTCCGTCGAAGATCGTCGAGGAGCTTGACGTTGTAGTACTCGTAGACCCAGCCCAGTACGTCGTCGGCCCGCCAGACCTCGTCAGATACCTCATCGAGCATCCCACAGAGGTCTTCGTAAGTATCGTCGTCGGGATCGATCAGACTGTAGGCCGTCGAGCGGTCGAAGAGAATATCGATCTCCTCGGCGAGGTCGTCGCACGCGTTCCGGTAGGCTTCGAGAACGGCCTCCTCCTCTAGCATGAACTCCTCGGTGACCAGCCGGTCGGCGGCTGGCGTGAGGCCGTCGTCGCGGAAAGCCGTGACCTCGTCGTCGATGAAGTCCCGAACCTCCATACAGCGGAGCGCGGCCAGCCGATTGACGATCGTGTAGCCGACGCCCGTGATGTACTGCTCGTAGCCGTCGTCCCAATCGTTACCGTCGACGGCTTCGAGTTCGATGGCTTCAACGAGATCTTCCTGCTCCACGCTCAGGGACGCGTCGTCGTCCGGCTTCTCGTCAAGGTCGTACTCGTCCTCGAGCTGGTAGCGAACGTTCGCTTCGACGCGGTCGCGCATCTCGGTGACGACATCCTCGAGATGCTCGCGCTCTTCCTTGTCGAGCTGGGCCTTGCGGGGTTGGGTAGATTGTCCCTCCATACGAAACTCAGTGATGTTTCAAGCAGAGCCATTGAGGTGTCTTGAAGATTGTCCATACCGAATCGCGGGACGTCGATAACCTCCTGCGCGCAAAACAGTGCGATAGATATTCCTACTGTCGCGGGCAACGGGTTACTATATGCCGAGCGGCGGGAGTCCTAATATAGGAAACGGTGGTGGAAGCGGGTCAGTTGATCCGTCCCAGCCACTGTTCCTCCTCCTTCAGCAACTCGAGACCGTTACCTCGGCTTCGATCGACGATCCAGAGGCCCTCGTCGACGATCTCGTGCAGGATGTCCTCGAACTCCCGCCCGAAGAGCGATTCGAACGAGCGGTCGAACTGGTCGAAGAGCGTCTCGAGGAGGAGTTTGGAAGTACCGACATTTTCCAAGCAACCTTCCCGCTTGCACCCGCAATTGCCTTCGAACTGTTACAGCGATTCCTCGACGAATGGGGCAACGAAATCGCCGAAAACGCTCTTCGCGAAGAACGAGAGCAAAAGAATGGGCTACTCGTTCTACTCGCCGCCATAGATGTGTTACAAGACGCTGTAGAAGCACTCAAGGTCGTGAAAGAGTCCGATGAAAGTGAACAAGAGATCTACCCGGAGGCAGTAACTGATCTGAGTGAGCGAGACTTGTATCGACTCGGCTCAGTGGTATTCTCGCTGTACGCTCGCATCTATCGAGAAGTTCAGGCCGATCAGCGCGGTGAAACCCCCGATTTTGCTGCTCTGGCTACCGACGTTCTCTACGGAGAACGAACGACAGTACAGGTTTTCGATGCCGAAGTCGAGTATCCCGAGATCGAGTCGATACGGAAACGAGATCGGATCCACGGTGCGATCAACCGTGGCGCGCTCAGAGTCTACGATGAATTGGACATCTCAACTGCTCGCGGTGCGGAATTAGCTGAATTGACCCAAAACGAGTTCGTCGAACTGCTCGAGAGCAATGGAATGCGTCCGGAGTACGGCCCGGACTCCGTTGAAGACTTCTACTCTGGCCCCGATCTGATGGATGAGTAAGGGACAACTGATACTGGACAATTCCGTCCTCTCAGCGTTTGCTGCAGGCGGCTGGTTCCACGACATCTCATTTTGGACACCACGATATGCGTTGTACACTACCGACCGAATCTGGTCGCACGAATTCAGTCCGCATCACGAATTCTCGAAACCAGAGTGGCTGCGTGTAGAAACAGTTGATACCTCCAAACTCGCTGCAAAGACGGTCGAACTAGGTGAGGCAGACTGGACGTTAATCCGTCTCGCAGAGACGCTCGATGATCCAGTTCTCGTTTCGAACGACAAGCGCTTACTTGAGGAAACGGAGCGGCGTGGTCTCGAGCGAATATGGGGATCGGAATTTCTGAAGCAGACGTTCGAATCCTGTGGAATTGACAGATCGGCGTACGATGATGGACTACATTCCTACGTACGCGATGTCCATCTTCCGGATTCTGTGACTTCTGAACTCCGATCAGCCGAAAAGAAATGAACCGCCCCGGTTCTGTTATTCCTCACTCAATTATGACAACGGAACCGTCCTCGAGGTCATCCATTGTCTCTTGAATCCGGCGAAGTTGCTCGTCAACGCCTTCGAGTAATCGCTCGGCCTCCTCGATTAGTTCTCCGACGCGTTCGTCACTCGGCGGATTCTCACCTTCGACGGCGTCGACGATTGCCGCAGTAAGTTCGTGGTCAGGATACTCGGCTTGCAGTTCCCCGGCAAGTTCCTCCAATCGATCGTCGACCTCGAACGGATTCTCGGCTTCCTCGATGAGGCGTTCGACCTCATCGACACTCGGCGGGTGTGACCGCGCAAGCATCTCCGCCACGTCACTCGTAATCGGGTGTGATGGGAATTCCTCCTCGAGTCGTCTCGACGCGTCGCGAAGTTGCGACCAGAGCGAGGCTTCGCTACCGGAAGCTTCGAGGAGTCGCCGTGCCCGTTCGTACCGCTTGGCTTGCTGAACGACCGTCGGGTCGACGAGGTCTTCCTCCGTGAACGAGTCACCGTTCCACGCCGTCTCGAAGAGATCGTAGAGATCGTCGATGGTTACACCGTCGAATTCGACGGCGACGCGGTCGGCAGTTTCCTTGCTGCTTCCATCATGAGCGTAAAGCCACGTCACGAGACTGGAAACCACGCTCTCGGGCTCCTCGTCCGATGGCGACTCTCCCGTGATGCGGTCGTACTGCTCGCGGACGACGGTTCGTCTGTGGGCGTCGGCTTCGTCGATCGTTGCTCGAAGCCGATCGGCATCTGGCACTTCGTCCCCGCCGACGATCGCTTGCATCTCCCCCGTGATGTCCGAACCGGGGTAGAGTCGCTGCATCTCCGTCGTCCGCTGGCTGAACTGCTCCCAGAGGGAGTCGCTATCCTCGACCGACCGGAAGAGCCCCCTTGCCCGAGCGAAGCGCTCGGACTGCCGTTCAATCTCGTCGGACGCGAAGTCATCTGTTTCGAGAGCCTCGCCACCGAGTGCAGGCTGGAGAGCCGTTTCGAGTTCGTCCAGCGAAGCACCTTCGCCGAACTCCCTGCTGACGCCTCGCAAGACGCGTTTCACCAGCACACTGTTCTCGTCTACCCATTCTGCTAACTCAGAGAGCCACGCGTCGGGATCGGTTCCCTCTGTCTCCTTGCCGATCAGCGTCTCGACGGTTTCCCGAATCTGCTCTGGATCGGTATCGCCGATCGACTCGAAGCGAATCTGTACGTCGGTCAGGTTCGTCTTGTTTCTGACCGCTCGCCCGATCTCGTCCGGTTCGGTAATGTACTCGTCGTCACGGCGCAGTGCGATTTTGTTGGCCGTTGCAAGCGTGATAAACAGTGCTGAGATCGATTCCTGCGGTGTCCCGCGATACGTGCCTCCGCGCTGGACGGTCTGGGTAAGAAGGTCTTCGGCGCGAAGCGACTGGGTATCCTCGTACTCGTCGAGGAATTCCTGACACCGGCCGTCGGCGAGTTCTGCGCGGTCGGTATCCACGCCGAGCGTGACAGCGTCCTCGCTCGAGAGCGGCCAGTCGTCGACACCGCGGAAAAATCGCGCCATCTGCTTGGCGTCCTCGACTTCCGTGATTCCGTTGGTCAGGACGAAGCGCGTCTCGGTGAATACGGACTTGACTTGCGATTCTACGACCTGCTCGAACACGTCCCCGTATCGCCCGTTCGTCCCACCAGTTCGGACGTAGACGTCCGCTTCTTCGAGTTGCTCCCGAATCGTCGATTCGAGCGCCCGCTGTTCGTCGCGGTGGTCGGACTCCAAGTCCGGATACGTTTCCGTCTCCTCTGACAGCACCTCCTGCATGCCCATCACGTCCCGCAAGCGGTCGATCGTCGACTCCTGTAGATCGACGGCGACGAGGACGTGCTCGCCCCCGTCCCGCCCCTCGTTCGTCGACTGCCATGCATCAACCTGATCGCTAACCTCATCGTCGCGTCCCGCGACCAGCCGTACACGAACGGCGTCAAACTCCGGCGTCGGTGCTTGCTCGATAGGGTCGAGAACAGAGTAGCCGAAACGGAGCGGGACTTTGCGCTCACCCTCGAGATCGACCTCGTGTCGACTGCCCTCAGAGAGCAGGAGGTCACTTCCCTCTCGAAGGGAGTTCTCCAACTTGGCCGAAAGTCGGTGCGACGGGATTTGCTGTGCGCGAGTCTTCGCCCGCGTCAAGATGTCTTCCTGTTCTTCAGAGACCAGCAGGTATTCCTCGTCGCCACGGTCGTTCGTCTCCGTCAGCACTTTCCGATCCTCAAGAAGGTCGATCAGCGCTGATTCGACATCGTCGCGGACGGAGTCGAACGACTCGTCAGTCGACTTGACCATCAGCCGGGCGAGGTTCGCCGGCGTCGACGGAACCTCGGAACGAACCTGATTCAGCAGGTACAGCGCCTTCGCAACGCGAACCGAGAACGCATCCTCGTCGCCGCCGGCCGAGGGAATGAGTTTGTTCTCGACCATTTCCTGCACCCATAGCGGGATGTAGGTCGTCTCTTCGACCAGCAGGTCGTACAACTCGTCCCACGTGACGAGGGCACCGACCTGCTTGTCTCCCCACTCGAACCGCGTGAACAGCGAGCGGACGAGGATGAGTAGCGCCCGACCCTGCACGTACTCTTCTTCGGTCACGCGTCCCCGTGGCATCAGTTGCTGAATCACCGTCCGGAGCAACCCGAGATCGTACTCGCGGAACGGGTACGACTCGACTGCGTCCGGGTCGGCGCCGGCAATATCGGAGTACGCGTCGAGCGTCAGGTCGGTCATCTCCCGAAGCGCGGACTCGACGGCCTGTCCACCCTCGGCGTCCTTCTGCAGCCACCGCTTTCGGACGATGATCTCGGTGTCGGCACCCTCGAGCGGTTCTTGGGCACCGTACCACGGCTGCTCCGTGACCTCGGTATCGTCGAACTCACCGTGGATACGCTCGATCGGATACTGTCCAGTCCCGATGACCGGAGGATTGGGGCCGACGCCCAGCTCCGTCAGCGCTTCCATCGTCTCTTGGAACTCCCTGTAGCGATGGCGGCCATCGCCGATGAACAGCGCCACCTCGTCGAGCCCGATCAGCAATTCTGTCTCGGTCTCCGGCGTGCTCAGCGACTCTTGAGCCGCTTCGACGCGCTCGACGAGTTCGTCGGGGTCGAACTCGTCGGGATCAACCTCCTCGATGGCGTCGTCGATTGACTGCTTGACCTCCTCTCGAGACGCGAACGGAGAGTCCTCGAGTGTCGGAACGACATCATAGAGCCAACTCCGTAGCGAAGCCCGTTCGTCGTACACATCCTCGAACGTCTGTCCGTCGTGCTCGACTTCCTGTAGCCGCTCCCAGCAGTCACCGTGGTTCATGTCGAGCTGCCACGCCCACTCGAGCAGCCAGTTCGGGTCGGTCGGATACCCGAGCTCGCGGCCGATCGCCTCGTAGATGAGGTACGGGAGCGGCGGTTCCTGTGACGCGTCCCGGTTGAGGAGGTTCAGGAAGACGGGTTTCAGCCAGTCGACGTGAGAGTTGGCGACGCTCTGTCGGAACGACTGGAAGCCCGGCCATCTGTTCGCCAACTCTTCGCCGAGGTCGGCGAACTCCGATTCGGTGTCGGCAGCGAACCCGATGAGCTTCAGGAGGTGCGTCTTCCCCGACCCGAACGTCGCGGAGATGTAGAGGAAGCGCGGTTCCTCGTGTGGATACTTGTCGACGAGGTTCCCGAGCGTGGTGAACACGTCGCGAGCGCTGTCGGTCTCGTAGAACTCGCGGACGTCGTTCTCGGCCTGCGCTCTGGCATTGACCTTCTGGACTTCCTCGAGTTCGCGGGTCGGTGACTGCTGGAAGATGTCGTGAATGTGTGTGTCACTCATTGGAGATGCACCCCCTCAACCCGGCCTTCGATCTGGTGGGCTGGGTAGTAGTTGCGCGATTCCTCGCCGAAGAAACTCAGTTTCCCACCGACGATGTCTCCGGGGAACGGAATGCCGATCGTAGACTGGACGTTACGGCGGTCGAGTTCGTCGAGTAGTTCCGACGCACGCGTGAACGGGTAGAGGCTCCCGAGGTGCGTGAGGAGAACGACGTGTCGCTGCTGGGCTGGCGCCTCGATTTTCTCGACCATCACCGCGACGAGTTCCTCCGCTAATCGGTCTTGCATCGTTTCGGTGATTGTCGCCGGTTGGCTGTTCTCGCCGAGGTCAACCGCGAGTTCGAAGACATCGGTTTCGACGAACAGTTCGTCCAGCCGGAGGACTTGGACGGTCCCGTCATCCGGGAACTCCTCGGTACGATGCGGGTTCGTCGCCCACTCGGTGAGCCGTTCGGCGACCCGTCGCTCGTACTTCGGCTGGACGGGGACGATCACGAACGGGTTTCGGATGCCGCGTCGTCCGTCGGCGAACTGTGCGAGTCGCTCCGTGAAGTCGTGGAAGGGACGTTTGGTCGTCATCGGATAATCACCCCCGTCTCAGTCCGCTCGATACTGAGGTCGTGGCGTTCGACGAGCCGTTCCAGTTCGGAGTCCAGCGATTCGCGATCCGACGGGAGAACCCCGATCGCAGTGATGTCTGTGGGAGACTGATCCCCAACGAGTGTCTGTAGCTCCTCGAACGTATCTCGTAACTCCTCGATGTCGCTACCGGCAACCACAGCGAGGGGTTCGCTGTCGAGGAGTGTGTTCGTCGCTCGAATGAAGTCGTCAGCCTCGGTGTTGGTCGTTCCACCGGTCACTGTCGACACCGCATCCGAGACATCCTCGTACCACGATGCGGCGCGACGGAGCGGTGTGATGTATTCGCTCTCGAAGGCCGGCCGAACGTTCGAACCGAACTCGCTCGCGGGCCGAATCCACGGATGCTCCTGCAACTCGTCGACGAACACATCGATCTCAGTTTCCGCTCGGAACGAGTCCCACGCGGTCTCGATTGCGTCGTCGAGCGCCGGCGAGGTGGTTTGGGCGTCGTTAAACCGATCCCAGCCATCGTGTGTCCACCACTCGCCCTCGTAGTCGTTGATGCTGTCGCGAAGCGTCTGGCTGGCCGTTTCGCACTCTTCGGTCAGCCAGTCGTACGACTGCTGGGCGAGAGTCAACTGCGAATCGATTCGCGTGAGTGCGGGAAGGCGCAAACTCCACACTTCCTCGGCGTCGTCGTACCACTCCCGAGCGTCGTTGGTTGCTTCGACGACGTCCTTCCAGTCGGTGTCACGTGATTTGACGGCCTCTCGTCGGTTGATCGCGCTCTGCTGCTTGGCTTCGAGCTCCTCAACGAACGACTCGAGGAGGTTGCGAACGGCGCGCGTTTGGATGTCACTCTCGGCGACCAACCTGACGTCTTCCACGAGACTACCGAGTCGACCCGCGAGCGTGTCGTTCGCAGACTGGAGCCTGACGATTCCGTCCGGGATGGTCTCTGTCGAGTCGATGAACCCTCCATCGCGAAGGATACTTCGTACACCGCCACTCCCCGCGATCTTGAGACGCGTCGTCGTCAGTTTGTTCAGATCGATAACGGCATCGAGTTCGAGGGAGTCACCCGTCTCATCAACGGGCAGGAAGTCCCCCTTTCGGCAGAGGCCCCAGATAATCGCACACAGCGCGGGGCGAGCGTCCTCGTAGATCGGCTTCTTCTTCACGATGCCGTCGAGGATCGTCGCCATCGCGAGGTTCCCGCCGCGTTGCTTCAACTGTCGGCCGGTGAAGGCGCGAACGTTGTTTTGGATCGATCCACCGTGTGTTTCCGGGTCTTCTGTTGCGACATCGATCTGCTGGGCCCACGTGGGTAGCGGATCTTGTGCGGAGAGTCCCCGGAGTTCCTGTAAGTGCTCGTCGCCGACCTGCAGCATTACGGGGTGGAAGTCGTCGGGGTAGTTGACGTCGAGATACTCCTCGACTCCCGAGACCATGCCCCCGATCTGATCTCCGCGATCCTTGACGTCGAACGTCCCACTCTTGAGCGCCTCGACGAGTTTGCTCTGGACGCGAGCTGCGCGGTCGGAGAGGTCTCGTTCGACGGACTGTGGGAGCGTGTGATCTCCGACGGCATCTCTGAGCGACCACCACTCGATGAGGCTATCACGGAGATCGTCGAGTCCGTCCTCTCCGATCGTCCATTCGAGCGGGTCGCCCTCGTAGCTGATGTCTGC
This sequence comes from Natrinema sp. CGMCC1.2065, assembly GCF_051225675.1. Classification (NCBI taxonomy): domain Archaea; kingdom Methanobacteriati; phylum Methanobacteriota; class Halobacteria; order Halobacteriales; family Natrialbaceae; genus Natrinema; species Natrinema sp. CGMCC1.2065. Next base: position 180,882 of record NZ_JBPJSJ010000004.1, read on the forward strand.
TGCGGCGGGAGAAATCCCTTCGACGGCGACCTCGACATCGAGTGCGTCCTCAGCGTCGACCGTCATATCGAGTTCGACCCCGTCGATACTGAATTCGTAGCGAACGGGATATTGCTCGCCGGTATCCGGGTACTCAGCCGATGTCGGGAGTGAGAGGTCGCGCACGATGTCCTCCCAGAGATACCCGTCCACGGCTTCGATGATGGACTGCCAGTCCGGGTTGTCAAGGTTTTCCTCGGAGGCTTCGATGATCTCGCGCTCTTCCGGGTGGGTGAACGCGTACTTCGGCCCGGTTTCGTCGTGCGTCGGCCGGATGAACTTCCGAAGCCGTTGGAGCGAGTCCTCGACGCGGTTCTCCATCTGGAACTGAGTCGGCCCGTCGAGGTCGGTCAACACGGCGACTGCGAGGTTCCGTTCGGACATCGGAATGGTGTCCGGGATGTGTTGGAGGAGTAGCACGGCCTTCGCGACATCCACGTCGATCTCTTCCAGTTCGCCTGCCTCGTGCTGTTCCTCGATCTCCTCGATGACCCCCACGTCCTGTGGCGTAATGTCATCCAGTTCCGGTTCGATGAGGTCGTAGAAGTCCACCAGCGAAATGACGTTGGTCTCCTCGCCGGCCTCTATCCACTCTTGGAGGAGTCCGTGAACGAGGGCCAAAATCGCCCGCGCAGTCCCAGAGAAGATCGACTTCGCCGGGTCGTGTGCTTCCTGCCGGAGGTTCGAGAGGATCTCGAGGAACAGCGGTGGCTGATACGGGAGGAACGGATAGAACTCGACGAGGCGCTCGCGGTCGATGTCGTCGAGCGGCGGTTCGGTGTTCTGTTCGATGCCCGAGTACACGAGTAACGTCTCGGGCTCGTTGCTGGTTCGATCGAGGACGCGTTCTGTGTCCTCCTTCCCATCCACCGTCTTTTTGAGCAACCGCTGGGTCGATATTTCGCCGACGTGCCGGCTCGGAAGGCCAAACCGATGGGGGAATCGATCCTTGACGATGCTGAAGTCGGCCCCGCGAGCCGCGAACTGCGGCTGGACGTCCTCGATTTTGGCCTGTGCCGTCGCCACCAGTTGGATGTCGCCGTCACCGGTCTCGTCGACGCTCTCTGCAAGGGTCTGTAACTCGGTGAGGCGGTCGAAGTCCGTCCCGATGAAGAGACTGACCTCGTCGAGCAGTAGTACGAGTTTGACCGGGCGTCCGAGTTCCTCTTCGCGGTTGCTCCGCAACTGTTCGAGGCGCTCGACCATCGCTTGGGGGTCGAGATCCGACGGCATCAGGTCGTCTAGACCATCCGCCGTGCCGGTCTCCTGCTCGAAGAGTGTGGGAAGAACGGCGTCCGCGAGAGCGTTGTACTGCTGAACATCCTCCCAGTCGTACTTCTCGGGGCTGTCAACCGTACTCCGGAGTGCCGTTTGGGTGTTGGCAGTCCGGTCGTCCCACGCATTGGTCGTCCGGTACCAGTCCTCGAAGAAGGCGACGTCGAGTTGCGACGAGAGCCCTCCATCGGCACCGGTGAGCCGTTCCGACGTGTGAGCACTGCGGAGAACGATCTCGCTGAAGCTCAATTTCTTCTGACCCTGATGCTTCAGGAGGTTCACCGAGATAGGGATAACCTCGTAATCATCGTGGATCGACGACCACGTGGACTCGAGCGTCTCCAGCTCACGACCGTCGGTTAGCTGCTTCCAGACATCGTCGCGCTGTCGAAGCCATTCGCTATCCAGAAGCCCGCGGAGTACGCTAAGGAGGTGACTTTTTCCGCTCCCGTAGTATCCGTAGAGCCAGTAGTTCGCGCCCGACCGCATATCCTCGGAACGGCCGAGCAGGCGCGAGAAGAAGTCGGACATGAAGTCCTCCGACTCCTCTGTCACGTGGTAGGTGTCGATCGATTCCAGTCGATGATCGCGACCGTCATCCTCGCGGTCGATGCGGACGGACTCCTCGAAATCGCTTCCGACATCGGCAGCGAACCAGCTCTCGTCAGTCATACTTCGCCCTCCCACGGTTCGGCCCAGTCGTATGTATCGTCCACCGGCTGGAGTCTCAGCTCACCGTGAATCCCGCTCGCTTCCCAGTTCGGATCGTCGCTCACTCGTTCGGCCAAGGAGTCCCAGTACTGTTCTGACTGGAATAGGTAGAGCCAGCCAGTCGGTTGGGAGAGCCAGTCATCCCCGTGAACCTCCCACGAGTAACCTGACGCGACGAGCAGAGGCGTCGTTCCGAGGTTAGGTATTTGTCCTTGAAGGGCCTGCTGTGTGTCGATAACACCGATCTCTCGCATCACCGATCGGAGCCCTTCTCCCCATCGGCGCGTCGTCGATTCTGCATAGTCGAACTCGCTTCCGTCGTCGTAGTGGAACTCGTTCAGGAGGCGCTCGACCGTCTCCTGCTCGAAATCCAATCCTTCGACACCGGACTCCTGAAGCCGGTCGACGTACCGGTGAACGGTGTACTTCACGAGAGGGTCGTCCTCCAGCAAGTAGAAGTACAGTACTTGCGCCTTGTCGCGCACCGTCTCACACTGGTCGAGGACGGAGGGTAGTTGGACGATAGATGGAAGCTCGCTACCAGCGGTCTTGAATCGGGAACTGAGAGCGCGGTAGATTCCTTTCGAACTCCCACGCGTACTGCGCTCGTCGAAGCGTTCTTCGATCCATTTCTCTTCGACGACAGTCCAGTCCCGATGTTGGGCGTACAGCCGAGCGAGCATCTCTGCTCTATCCACAAGAAGTCCGCATCTAGTGAGAGCCATCGACACCTCGTCGTGAGAAAATGTCGAGTCGAGCGACGGTAGGGAAGTTCCCCTCCCGTCGGTGCGGAGAGTCATATATCATTTCGAACCATCCACACCACTTAGTTGATATGGATAACTCGATCACGAGGGGTCCAGCCTCGACCTCTAATATCGGTTAGTTTAGCTGGAGTGAATGTCGATGACTAGAAAATTCGGACTTCACACGCTCCTATTCATGAACGAACTCCTGAAATTATCGGAAATATGTGACTTCTACAAACCGAACCGCGATACTGAGCGGGAATTGCCACAGGTCAGAGAGGACTAATTGAACCGTTTCCGGAAGCAACCCGGTCACGTTTTTACTACTAGCCAGAAAACCAGTCTATCAAGCAAAGATGATTCGTGATGCTCGCGTTCTCCGCGCCGGGTTCGTCCCTCGAGAAGTCGAGCATCGCGACGCCGAAGTCAACCACCTCTCCAGCGTTCTCGAGCCCATCATGAACGGAGAACCCGCCAACACGGCCATCGTCACCGGGCCCAGCGGGACGGGGAAGACGTGCATCTCGAAATTCGTCACGGAACGCCTACGTGAGGAGGTGCTCGACGTCGAGACGACCTACGTCAACTGCTGGCGCAACTACATCCGATTTCGGACGCTCTACCAGATCCTCGACGACCTCGGCGCGACCATCGACATCCACCGGCAGTCGACGCCCCACGACGAACTCGTCGACCGCCTCCAGCAGCACGACGGCCCGCGAACCGTCGTCATCCTCGACGAGGTCGACCAACTGGAGGACCCCAGCGTCATCTACGACCTCCACAGCCTCCCGCAGTTTGCGATCATCTGTATCGCGAACAAGGAAGAGGAGCTGTTCAGCCGCGTCGACGACCGCCTCGTGAGCCGCCTGCGCTCCAGCGAACACGTCCGGATGGACAAGTACCACGACGAGCAGCTGTACGACATTCTGAGTGCGCGGGCGAAGTGGGGCCTCGATGAGGACGTCATCACCGACGACCAGCTCTACCGGATCGCCGACGCGGCCGCCGGCGACGCCCGCCTCGCAATCGGCATCCTTCGAACGGCCGCCGGCAAAGCAGATTGCGAGAACCACGAGCGCATCACCGACGACATTCTCCTGGATGCCGCCGAGGATGCTCGGGCCCAGATCAAGCAGAAGAGCCTCGACTCGCTCACGCCGCACCAGCGCGTCGTCTACGACATCGTTCGCGAGTACGGCCCGGTCGGGCCGAGCGAAATCCACGAGCGATATTCCGAGGAGGTCGATGATCCACGGACGAAGCGGACTATCCGCACGTACCTCTCGAAGATGGAGCAGTACAACCTCCTCGAGGCGGAAGGGACGAGCCGAGACCGAGAGTACTCGCTCGTCGATTCAGCGGCGGCGTCGCCGATTCAGTGACCGTGACCCCGTCAGCTATCAGGAACTGAACTCGCCGAGGCCGGATTGCTCGTGGTCCAGTGGCTCGATGACCTGGGGATCGTCGTTGCCGGGGTTGTTGACCCGCGCCGAAATCTCGTAGGCGTCTAGATCATCCTTCGGGTACGGCTGGCACAGTTCCTTGCGGGTGTCCGGGTCTGCGGCGAGCCAGTCGGACTCAGCGTCCTTCGGGAGGACGACCGGCATCCGGTCGTGGATTGAGTTCATCAGGTCGTTCGGCTCCGTCGTGAGAATCGTGACGCACGAGATCGTCTCGTTGTCACCCTCCCAGACGTCCCAGAGCCCGGCCATCGCGAATGCGGGGTCGTCCTCCCGGTAAATCCGATAGGGCTGTTTCGACCCGCCGTTCGGCGATTTCCACTCGTAGAACCCTGACGAGGGGACGAGGCAGGGACGTGATTCCCACGCCCGCTCGAAGACGCGTTTCTCGTCGGCTGTCTCGGAGCGAGCGTTGATGATGCCCTCCTCGGGTTCGTCCGCCCAGAACGAAATCAGCCCCCAGTGGTAGGCGTCGATCTCGTCGGAAGCCTCGTTCGTGATGATGTGGAGGTCGTCGCCAGGTGCGATATTGTATCGGGGGGTGTACCCGCCGTCCGCGACGACCTCGGCTTCGAAGCGGGCCTCGAGGTCTGGTTGGTCGATGAAGAGCGAGTTCCGGCCACACATACCGAGGAGTTCGGAAGGAAGCATCTTCAACGTAATCGCACAGGAATCTCGCTGTTAACCAACAGATTGTCCCGATGAGCCTGAGTTGTTGGTTAACGACAACGGGCGGAGAATCCCCTAATGCCAAACGGTACACCTAAACAAACGATAGAAGAGGCTACACTAACTACGCTCAACCAAAATGACCCACATTCTCGCCGTATCTGACTGGCGCTCTCAACCTATTGACGATCTCTACACCATTCTCGAAACTGTAGAACCAACTCCAGATCTACTACTGTATGCCGGCGACGACCTCTCACGTTTCAAAAACGCCGATACTGACACAGATCATCTTGCAGAACTTGCTCGCCTCACGAAGCACCAACAATCACTCTATGTCCGAGGAAACGACGACTTCCCCCCGTCAACCGGTCCGCAGTTCGATTCGGAATTTACCACCGACCTCCACAGGACACCATACACCTACGAGGATCTCGTGTTCATCGGCCAGGAAGGATCAACCCAAGGACCTGGTCTCATCACCTATACCGAGGACGACGTCCAACGGCACCTTTCCGAACAACGCACCGCTTGTGAAGACAGAACTCCGATTCTTGTCACTCACACACCCCCCTTCGGCATTCTCGATATCGGGAAGCGATTCGGGCAACAACATATCGGGTCGAAGGCCGTCAAGAGCTTCATAGACGACATCCAGCCCCCAGCTACCGTCTGCGGTCATTGCCATCAATTCGGAGGCAGAGCTGAAACCCTCGAGTACGGCACAGTGATCAATATTGCGTCCCATGACGGAGTAGACGACCCAGGAAGATACGCACTCATCACCATCGACGCCTCGAACGAGTCAATTGAGTACGAGTTCAACGACACTCGCCATCTGCTAGGGAGCCGACTGACTGATCTCGTCCAGGTCGGGAGAAACCGAGTGGAGCAGTTCAGTGAGTTAGGGATCGCTAACCCAGATGAAATTACCGAAGAACGGCGTGCCGAACTCGAAGCCCTCCCTGGAGCCTCGTCATGGCACGTGGACCGGTGGATTGCTCATCGACAGGCTTTCGAAAACGATGAGGTCGTGATTCTAAACAAGTCCGCCTTCGACGACCTTCACGATACGAAGCCTCTCCTCTTGGACATAGAAACGGATCTTCAGCAGGATCGGATCTGGCTGGTCGGCACCTACAGTTACCAGAACGATGCGTACCGACAATTCTTCGAGCCGGACGACGAGTCAGCACTCCTTCAGGAGCTGTCTGAGTACCTTGATGATCATGGCTCCGAGCCGATCATCTACTACGGAGGGAACTACTTCGACGAACAGTGTCTCAGTCGCAGATTCGACGAACACGGCATTACTGAGGGGATCGACCATCTGGAGCGAGCGCACGACCTCGGGATTACTGCCCAACAGGAACTCTTCGGTCCCTTCAATCAGCATAAATTGGATGTCGTAGCGAGCGCACTCGGCTTTGAGTATCAAGACCCGACCGTCGATGGATTTGTGGTCGGGAGCAAGTACACACGATATCTCCTCGACGGCGAAGAACCAGACTGGGATCTCCTCAAACAGTACAATAACGACGATGTAACCGCGCTGAGAACAATCGTCGATCACATCAGATCGTAGGCTCGGGATAGATACGGGCCGTCAGCAGAATTACGTGAGGGCGATATCATCGTGGGTTCATAGAGCCTTAACCAACAATTGAGCTGTGATCCCCCGGTCTGTTGGTTAATCCGACGATGCTGTCCGCCTTCCTCTCTGGAAACGTTCTCGGAAACGGTCGAACGATGGCAGAAATCCGTTGCCTGAGTCCGGTTCTACATACCTTCCAGCCCTTCCCTGAAACGCGGAAGCGCCACGCCGCGGCTTATCGGGAACGTAGACAACTATTCGGGTATGGGAGAACACTCAACGTCGAACCGATTGGCAGTGGACCAGCCGACACGGGGCGCTGACCGCAATCGGTCCCTCGCTGACGAGGCCGATCCGGCTATGGACGAAATGTTGTTGCCGCAGCTCGACGACGGCATCACGCTGCTCGACGTCGAGGGAGGCCGCGGCGTCCCGATCCTGCAGTCGCTGGTACTCGACCATCTCCTCCTGCACGACGGGCCCGCCTTCTGGGTTGACGCAAACGGGCACGCGACCACGACGACACTCGCCCAAATCGCCCCTAGTCAACGGTTGCTCAACCGAATCCATGTGGCACGCGGATTCACCGCCTACCAGCACTACGGCGCCGTCTGTGATCTCCCGACGGCAGTGAACAAGTCGATCCAGATGTCTACCACCGACGCCGGGGCGGCCGGTCGAGGGGAACCAAGTCGTGACGAGGACACGTCGCCCCACACGCCCACCCTCATCGTCGCGCCGGCCGTCGACGCCCAGTACCGCGCCGACGATACCCTTGGCGAGACTCACGCGAAAACCCTCCAGGCTCGAACCCTTGCCCGGTTGTCGACCTACGCCGAGGGGTACGACATCCCGGTGCTCGTTACGCGAAACGAACGAAACGAATTCACCGAGTCAGTCGCGACGGTCGCCGACCACCACCTAGAGTGCGAGCAGACGCGGATGGGCCCACGGGTCGTCGTCGAGGACTTCGAGACGCTCGTCTATCCCGTCGACGACGGCGCGTACTACCAGACGACGTTCGCGTACTGGCGGCAGCTGCTCGCGGCACGCGCCACGCAGGTCGGCGTAGAACCGACGACGCCGGCGCCGTCGAAGCCAACTCCGGAGGGTGTCGGGACGGGCGTCACAGCTGACGGTGAGACGGTGTCGGCCACCGCGGACCCCCTGCTCGACGCGTGGACGGCAACCGGCGGAGGGCGATAGCGATGGGACGCACGAACCCGACGTACCGAGATGCGTTGCGGGCCATCGAAGAGCGGTGGGCGGAGTTCCGCCGGGCACTGCGGCGTCGCGACCAGCCGCGCTTCGACCGGCTGTTCGAGTACGCCCGCGACCACGCCGACGCGAGCGGGCTGTTGAACCATCAGAATCCGCTGCTGCCGGCGCTGCTCAGCATCGATCTCGAACAGGAGGCCCGCCTCGACGACCACGAGGAACGCCTATCAGAGCTTGAGCAACGGCTTTCGGAAACCGGGGGCGAACAGCAGCAATCGCCCGCCGAAGGTACCACTGGAGGTGTAGAATGACGGAGTTGACGACGATTGCATTCGATATCGAAACGACGGGATTTCAGGCCGATGATGAACTCACAGTAGTTGGGTTCGACTCCGCGGTCTCGTCGCGAGTATTTCTCCATACCGGGACGACACCACAAACAGGCCTCGCAGATCGGCTCAACGACGCCCTCCAGACACCGGTACAGCTCTCACTCCATGACAGCGAACAGGAACTCCTGAACGAACTGGCGACGTTTGTCACATCGACACTCACCCAACGTGATGCAAAGCTCGTTGCGTACAACGGGGAGCGGTGGAACGGAGGATTCGACCTCCCGTTCCTTCGCACACGGCTCTGTACGCACGGGGTCGAGTGGCCCTTTGGCACGTTGCCATACGTCGACGTGATGGATGTCTTCGAGACACGCTTCAATACCAGTGAGGATACCTTGGATGGCGTCTATGGCGAACTGATTGGTTCACGGTTGAACAACCTCGATCCATTCGACGATAGTGGAACGACAGTCACAGCCTGGAAAGAAGGCGCGTATGAACGCCTTCTCACGCACAACGTCGCCGATATCCGACGAACAAGAGCGCTGATGGAACTCGCAGAACGATATTGCTCGAAATCGGATTTCTCGATGAAGTCACTCGAGCCAATCGTTTGAGAACGCGAGTGAACGACCCTACTCTTCTCGCTGATTGCGGTGAGGGAGTGGAGTGCAATAGGGACGACCACGCTGGTGAATGCCTACATCATGAGTCTACTAGTAGAGTAGCGCTGCAGACGTGTATCACCAGCCGGATGCGCTCACCATTGCTGCGATCTACATCCACATACTGGGGGATTGCTTAGTCAGGGGTCAATCTGTGGGTCGCTGTTGAGCTCGCGGAGATATGCTATTGCGGCGACACCGACGTGGATTCCGTAGACGTAGTCATCGTCGCCGAATGCCTCTCGACCAGCCATTCGATGGGTTACTCCCTTGGTGAGTGATAGACGGATAGCCTCCTTGACGGCGGCTTCACCGGCGTATTCAACGGCGCCTCGAACGTACTTATCGAAGTGACTATCTTGGTGGTCAGATGGCCGTGGATCAGCAGCTCGGTCAAGCGCGAGGGATACGACTTCTTCAATAGAAGGATGTACTGGATTGCCAGTGTTCTCTTGGACGCGATACACCTCGCCAGGCATGGTGATGAATGCGTCAGCCCATGGTATAAACCCAACTGGAGTATCTGGGACTCAAGCAAGGAGTTCGAGGATCAGCTTCGTAGGATCTGTTGCGTCGTTCTAACTGGGTTCTCTACTCGAGTGTCGGTCTGTTCCGTTCTGTGGGACCCATCGTAGGTCCTTAGCGTACCATTGTAGGTTGCGAAATGCGTTGTAGCCGGGTTGGAAGTGTAGGAGTCTTCTCTGCATTCTCGTCTACGGCGGATTTTCTGCGTCGTTGAGCCCTTCGAAGGTTCCGTTCGTGTAGGCGTAGCGCCACCGTTGGAGAACCGCTCGCGTGACCAGTGGGGCCTCACGCACAGTGATACAAGATGGCTCAACAGGACGACTTGGAGCATCAGGTGGTGGATGAAAGTGTCGTGTCGGTGCATCCGGTTTCGGATGACAGTCGAATCGAAAATCCCGCCCCTGGGTGTCCGTGTAGTGCGCAGCGTAGTTCCCAGCCAAGCTCCACCGAATATCTATACGCGCTGTTGATGCCGCTCCAACGCCGTCAGACAGGTCAACCGAAAGCGTCTGTGGGTTCAGGGGATCATCCAGTGAAGCCTCCTCAACCAGCGGCTCTTGATTGACGACCAGATCTCGGATTTCTCGTAACGCTCCGGCATCGATCGGTCCGAACACCTCTGCCTGTTCGGCTGGCTGACTATCGTGAGAAGGGTCCACATCCTCGTCGCTGGTCATACGACGATCGATGAGTCACTGTTACCATCGTCGTCAGTATTGGTGCCAGTGAGATGACCGGTGCGGGTTGCCTCAGCAATCGCGAGTGTCGCTTGTGCCAAGGCGAGGTTGCGGCGAGTGGTTTGCCATTCTCTGAGCAGCGCACCTTGGTCGCTGTCGGTATCTTCGATGTCCAGTTCCCGAGCGAGTTCCTCGGGTGAATCAACGTCGTATTCGGTACGCCAGTCCTGAATCTGTGCTTTCAGTTCAGCGATGCCAGATGCGATCTCTTCGGGTGTTCGTTCCGCAAGTAGCGACTGTGCATGCTCGGTGACGATACCCGTTTCTGACCGGCGGTACAGCGTCGTCTGGCCGTCCTGTGCTGTCGTCACTTCACCGGAATCCATGAGCGTCCGCAGGTGCTTTCGTGCGGTCGTCGGCGAGACACGAGCACGATCAGCAATCTGTGCTGCAGACGTCGGATCGTAAGTCCGGCGAATGATTCCATAGACTCGTTCGAAGGGCGTCGTGTCCTCAACCCATTCCTCTTCGACCACGTCGTTTATGTCACGTTGTTCGGCACCGCCGTCAGGACGTACTCGGTTGGGTGGGGTCGTCTCCTCAGACATCATATGCTAACCCACGGGAGGCAAGTATAATAATCCTCGGGCCAGTATATTGGTCTGTAGTCCATCGGAACACGGAGTGTCTTCACCAACCATTTTAACCAACAAATACGACTATTCCAGAACTGTTGGTTAACCCGGGATTCCGGAAGTCATCTTGGAAAAGACCACAGACACGCAAATAGGACAAATACCCCGGTAGCGATGTCTTCGAAGTCGTCCTCTGAATTATGGAAACACCACGCCACGGCTTATAGGCTGAACAGGCGCAATACCACGGCCTTCAGGCCGTGGATACGCGCCGTCACTCTGGGAAACGTCCCACCGTTCAAACGCCCGCCGTGAGTTTCCCACAGTGACGTTTAAGTGACAGACCGCCCTACTGAAGAGCAGGAATCGGTCGGAACGGAGCGGATTCCGAACCGTCCTTCGGAGGCGGCCTGTCCGCTCACGTAACGAGGCAGTGTCCGGAAAGGGCAGTCGGTGAACGCACATTCCAGAAGAGTGTGTCCGTGCCGACTGCTCAAAGCGAGC
>NZ_JBPJSJ010000005.1:0-190487 GCF_051225675.1 Natrinema sp. CGMCC1.2065
CACTCGCCGACGCCGACCTCGCCGCCGATCACCGCGAGCGCCTCGAGGCCGAGCGGGTCGCGGTCGACCAGCCCGAGGGCGACCATCCCGCGCTGGCGTCGGCCTATCGGGGCGAGGCGGCGCACCTGCTCTCCTACGACGAGCGGCTACGATCGGCAGAGGCCGGCCTGACGCTCCAGCCCCGCGTCTCGGTCAGCGTCCGGCCGCCGGACGCGTTCGCGCGCCTGTTCGATCCCGAGAGTCTGTACGCGGCCGTCGAGGATGGCGAGTACCCTGGGCCGGACCGGGACCCGCGAGCGTAACCGCCGGCGACGGGACCGCTACACGAAGAACGTGTGACTTATGCGGTGGGAGCCCCTGATTTATGAGGGGAATGACCAATCTACGTGATCTCCGGACCGGACTGAGCTACGGGGACGTTCTCCTCGTCCCGCAGCGCTCGCCCGTCGACAGCCGCAGTACCGTCGACCTCGAGACGCCGTTCACGCCGAGTGTCGACCTCGAGACGCCGCTAGTCGCGGCCGCGATGGATACCGTCACGGAGGCCGAGCTGGCGGTCGAACTCTCACGGGCCGGCGGCCTCGGCGTGTTACACCGGTTTCTCACGGTAGCCGAACAGGCCGAGCAGGTCGAACGAGTGAAAGAGGCCGACGAGCAGGTGGCCGCCGCCGTCGGGATCAACGAGGACTACGTCAAGCGAAGCGACGCGATCGTCGACGCCGGCGTCGACGCGATCGTCGTCGACGTCGCCCACGGCCACTTGGAGCGGACGCTCGAGGCCGTCGAGCAACTGAGCGAAGCGTTCCCGGAGACGGATCTCGTCGCCGGGAACGTCGCGACGCCCGCCGGCGTCGAGGATCTCGCCGCGGCCGGCGCGGACTGTGTGAAGGTCGGGATCGGTCCCGGTTCGCATTGTACGACCCGGAAGGTCGCCGGGGCCGGCGTCCCGCAGTTGACGGCCGTCGACGACTGTGCGAGCGCCGCCGAGGACCTGGACGTGACGATCTGTGCCGACGGCGGGATCCGTACCTCCGGCGACGCGGTCAAGGCGCTGATGGCCGGGGCCGACACCGTGATGGTCGGGAGCCTGCTGGCCGGCACCGAGGAAGCACCCGGCGCTGTCGTCGAGGTCGACGGCACCCGATACAAGCGCTCGCGGGGGATGGCGACCACCGCGGCCGCCGAGGACCGCGACGACAAGGACGTCGACGTCGACGCCGACGAGGGCGTCGAGGCCCTGACCCCCTACAAGGGGCCGGTCGCCGACGTCGTCGAGGAGTTCTGCGCCGGCATCCGATCCGGGCTCTCCTACTGCGGCGGACACACCATCCCGGCCGCCCGGGACGGTGCCGAGTTCATCCGCGTCGCGCCCAGCGCGAAGGACCGCGAGGGGTACCACACGGACCACGACTGGGAGGGCGTCAGCGTCGAGAGCGAATCCGAGACCGTCACCGAGGCGGACCTCGTGGCCGACGACGGCTCGAGTCCGCCGGCAGAAAGCGACGACTGACGACCGAGCGTACTGATCGCCGAGCCGCGGGAGCCACGCCCGTTACGCGTCGCGGTCGGCGTACCACTCGGTGAACGCCGCCAGCGCGCGCCCGCGGTGAGAGATCGCGTTCTTCTCCTCGGTACTCAGTTCGGCCAACGTCTGCCCGTTGTACTCGAAGATGGGATCGTAGCCGAACCCGCCCTCGCCGCGGGGCGCGACGAGCGTTCCGGCGACCGATCCCTCGAACGTCTCCGTTCCGTCCTCGTCCGCGTACGCGAGGACGGTCCGGAAGTGCGCGCGGCGGTTCTCCTCCTCGCTCGCGAGTCGCCAGAGCCGCTCGACGCCGACGGTGTCCTCGACGTACGCAGAGTACGGGCCGGGGAACCCGCCGAGCGCGTCGACGAAGAGGCCGGCGTCGTCGACCAGTACCGGCTCCTCGCCCCCGAGTTCGTCGAAGGCCTCCCGGGCCCCGTGGGCCGCGATTTCCTCGAGCGAGTCGCTTTGAATCTCGGTGTAGTCGTACTCGATCTGCTCGACGGGCTCGATGCCCGAGAGATAGTCCCGCGCCTCGCGCGCCTTGCCCGCGTTGCCGGTAACGAATCGAACGGTCATATCCGAGCGGGGGGCCGCGGGCCGAAAATAGGCGTCGGTTGCCCCGTCCGACGGTTCGGGAGCCGGTCTTCCGGCCCCGAAAGACCCATCATATGGTGCCTGGATGACACATCATGGACATCACCGAGTGGGACGACCCCGAACGGATCGACGACCTCGAGGGCGGGCAGCGGCGCGTACTGTCGTCGACCGACGATCTCGTGCTGGTTCACTACGCACTCGAGGAGGGCGCGGAAGGCGAACCACACGCCCACGAGGAGGCGACGCAGGCGACGTTCGTCATCGAGGGGCGACTCGAACTCCGCGGGGAGTACTCGCGGATCGTCGAGGCGGGCGATTCCTACGCCGTCCCGCCGGGGACGATCCATGGTGTGCGTGCCCTCGAGCCGTGTCGCGTCATCGACGCGTTCACACCGCCGCTCGAGGCGTATACGGAGTAGGGATCGGAACCGCGACGCGTCGGCTACAGATCGAGAGCGTCCATCACAGTTTCCTCCGCCTTCCGGAGGTGTTCGGCGGCCGTCCCGGGCGCACAGTCGAGTTCGGCGGCGACGTCCTCGACGCCCGCCGCGCGTGGGACCTCGAAGTACCCCAACTCGCGAGCGACCCGGAGCGTCTCCCGCTGGCGGGCGGTCAGTGCGCTGACCGCCGCGTCGGCCCCGTCGTACTCGCCGACGCGGTCGACGGTCGTCTCGATGCCGTCGGGCATCTCCTCGAGTGCCGCCCGGAGATCGGCCGATTCGCCGACGACGGAGAACCGGACCGTCCAGTCCGACCGGTACTCAAGCGGCGGCAGGACGACGAGACTGCCGGCGGTGAGGCCCTTGAGGAGCCTCGCATCGACGTCGGCCGGCAGATCGCGGACGTAGACGGTAAAGGTTCGATCGCCGGTCCGCGTGAGTTCGTAGTCGTCGACGCGGTCGGTCTCGGCGAGCGCGGCCTCGTAGACGTCGGCGTCACCGACGACGTGAAAGATAAAGACGTTGTCGTCGTTTTCGCCAGCGAAGTTGCCGTGGACCAGCCGATAGGACTCGAACGCGTCGCTCTCGGCGACGAACCGGTGCATCGGGTGGATCGTCTCGGCGTCGAACCGCAGCGTGAGCCGAACGGTCTTCACGACCGGAGGGTCCGGCCTGCGTATATAAATAGCCTAGCCCGTGACGCAGAACCGACTCGCCTCGAGCGGCCGAACCGCCGGCTATGACAGCGGATTCGACGCTCGAGTCGCGGCCGGTAAAACGGGGCGACGCGGACGGGGAGGAGACGCTCGAGGGCCTGCTCGGGGACGCGGTCCTCGGGCGGGACGATCACGAGAACGCGCCGGCGGTCGTGATCCGGCCCGACGAGGTACAGGCGGTGCTGGCGACGCTTCGCGACGAGGCGGGATTCGATCACTGTTCCTGTGTGACAGCCCAGCAGTATCCGGACCGGTTCGAGACGATCTATCACTTGAAGTCCTACGCGGACCCGACGCGGGAGGTGAGCGTGGTGGTGCCGACGCCGACCCGCGAACCGAAAAGCGAGTCGGCCGCGCCGGTCTTCGAGACGGCGGACTGGCACGAGCGCGAGGCTTACGACCTGATCGGGACCGAGTACGAGGCCCACCCCGACCTGCGGCGAATCCTCCTGCCGGAGACGTGGCAGGGACATCCCCTCTCGCTGGACTACGATGCGGAGCAATCTCAGATCGTCACCCTCTCGGAACACGCGAACCCGATCGCGGGCGACGAACACGACACCACCTCGGAGACGATGTTTCTCAACATCGGTCCCCACCACCCCTCGACCCACGGCGTCCTCCACGTGAAGGCCGTGCTGGACGGTGAGACGGTCGTCGACGTCGATCCCGACATCGGCTACATCCACCGATGTGAGGAACAGATGTGCCAGGAGAGTACGTACCGCCATCAGATCATGCCGTACCCGGACCGCTGGGACTGGGTATCCTCCGGACTGTGCAACGAGTGGGCCTACGCCCGCACGATCGAGTCCCTCGCGGACATCGACGTCCCGGAGTACGCGCAGGTGATCCGGACGATGGGGGCCGAACTCTCGCGGCTGGCCTCGCATTTCATCGCCGTCGGCACCTACGCGCTGGACATCGTCGGCGAGTTCTGTGCCGCCTTCCAATACGCCATCCGGGACCGCGAACTCGTCCTCGACTGTCTCGAGGCGCTGACCGGCCAACGGATGATGTTCAACTACTTCCGAGTGGGCGGGGTCGCCTGGGACCTGCCCGAACCCCGCGGGGAGTTCATCGCGAACGTTCGGGACGTCCTCGACGGCTTCCCGGCGAAACTCGAGGAGTACCACGACCTGCTCGTGACGAACGAAATCTTCCAGCGCCGCTGTGTCGACACCGGCGTCCTGGAACCCGAGGCCGCGAAGGACTACGGCTGTACCGGCCCCGTCGCCCGCGGCTCCGGCATCGACTACGACCTCCGGCGAGACGACCCCTACGGCTACTATCCGAACCTCGAGTGGGACGTGGTCACCGAACCCGACGGCGACAACTTCGCCCGACTGCTCGTCCGACTGGGTGAGATCGAGGAGTCAGCGAAGATCGTCGATCAGTGTCTCGACCTGCTCGCGGACTGGCCCGCGGACGAACGCACCATCCAGAGCAACGTCCCCAGAACGCTCAAGCCCGAGGCCGACGCCGAGAGCTACCGCGCCGTCGAGGGCGCGAAAGGCGAACTCGGGATCTACATTCGGTCGGACGGGACTGAGACGCCGGCGCGGTTCAAGATCCGCAGTCCGTGTTTCTCGAACCTCTCGGCGCTGCCCGAGATCGCCCGCGGCGAGTACGTCGCCGACCTCATCGCGGCGATCGGGAGCCTCGACTGCATCATGGGCGAAGTCGATCGCTGATCGCGTCGGTCAGTTAATTGCAACGATTACCACCATTCTCTTCGAAATCACTCCGACGATAGACGTACCACAGCGGAACGACCACACCGAGAAGCGGAAGTCTCGCAGTTAACGTCGGAAGGTGTTTTATTTTCGGGTCGGTATACCCTCTGCGTCGGATATCAATGCGGAGAAGAAGATAGCCTAGATATTGAACTGTGATCGCGAGTACTGCGATTGACAGTAATATCTCCTCCATTTTAGCATCTATTTCGCACCCATAATAAAACATTTAACCAAAAGAATAGGGGAGAGATACACCGATATACGGAATTAGGCATAGGCGCTCTCAGAGCTACTAGCGCGGCTAAAAAGGAAGCGCGCTTAGTCGTCGGTGTCGTCGACGATGACCTCGACGGGCTCGTCGACCGACTCCTCGTCGTCCCCGGACGCGCCCTGTTCCTGCTGCCAGAGCAGCGCACCGGCGACGGCGACGACGATCCACGAGCGCCAGTTGGCGAGGTTCAGTGTGTAGCCGACGCCGAAGGGTTTCTCGACGAGCATCCCCTCGCCGGGCTGCCAGTACGACGAGAGCATGCGACTGATGCTCGGTCGTTCGAAGTTGTACGGTACCCCGAGGATCTCACCGGACGTCGACTTGTCTGCCATGCTCGGTGATACGTCTTCCCCGGATAAAGGGATTGTGTGCTGACCCCGTCACCGAGACCGGGAGACGGCAGTGGTGTGATTGCCGGTCGCTACGCGTCCGACTGGTACCGGCCCCGGCCCTCGACGTCCCGCAACCGCTCGAGGACGCGCTCCTCGCCGACCTCGCGATACCCCGCACGGACCGCCTCGCGCAGCGGTTCGGGGTCGTCGGCGGTCCCGACGAGGCTCTGGTCGAAGACGTGGAGATCCATCGCGTAGTCCTCGACGTGGTCCGTGTGGTAGCCGAGCCCGAGGTCGATGAGGTACGTGCGGTCCCCGTCGACCCTGACGTTTCTGGTCGTCGGGTCCCCGTGGACGAAGCCGGCGTTGTGCAGTCGGGCGAGGTGCCGGCCGACGTCACGAACGCCCGCAGCCGTCAGCGCCGCGCGGAGGTCACGTTCGCCGACGTACTCGAGTTCCAGCCGCGCCTCGCGGGAGTCGACGTCTGACAGCACCGGCGTCGGCACCCCCTCGCGGCGGGCCAGACTGGTCAGGCGGGCCTCGAGGGTCGTCCGCTCGCGACGGAGCCGGTCGTCGAGTTGGGGGTGGCGGTAGGTCTTGGCCTCGCGGCGTTTCGTGACGCGGCCGGCCGCGGGCTCGAGGTCGACGAGCGCCTCGGCACCGCGGACTTGCGTGTCGCCGTCCGCACGCCCCACTGCGAGGTCCGGTTCGTCGGAGCGCCAGGTGACGGAGACCTGATCCGGCCGGAAATCCGGATCGACGCGGGAGTCCTCGAGCGCGAGGGCATCGCCGGCGTCGTACATCTTCGCGCCAAGCACGGCAATCATCCCGGCGTTGTCCCGCAGGAACCGCGGCTCGGGGGCGTGGAACTCGGCCCCGCGCTGGGCGCACATCTCTCCGAGCATCTCGCGCAGGCGGTCGTTCTGGCCGACGCCGCCGCCTAACACGAGTTCGTCGCTGCCGGTCAGCGAGAGGGCGCGTTCGGAGACTTCGGTCAGCATGCCGAAGATATTCTCCTGCAGGGAGAAGCAGACGTCCTCGACGGGGACGCCGTCGTCGTAGGCCTGCTTGGCGGCGCTCATGATGCCCGAAAAGGAGAAGTCCATCCCCTTGACGACGTAGGGCAGGTCGACGTAGTCGCCCTCCGTCGCCGCCTCCTCGACCTTCGGCCCGCCGGGGTGGGACCAGCCGACGTGGCGCGTGAACTTGTCGATGGCGTTGCCGACGCCGGTGTCCATCGTCTCGCCGAGGACCCGATAGCGCCCGTTGCGGTAGGCCAGCAGGTGCGCGTTCGCGCCGCTGGCGTTCAGACAGACCGGCGCGTCGAAGCCGGAGGTGTGGCGACCGATCTCGAGGTGGGCCACCATGTGATTGACGCCGACCAACGGCACCGAAAGCGCCTGGCTCAGCGCGCGGGCAGCGGTGCCGACGACCCGCAGACAGGGGCCCAGGCCGGGCCCGCGAGAGAAGGCGACCGCGTCGACCGGCGGTTCGCTCGCGGGGCCGTCGTGGGTCTCGCGGGCGTACTCGAGGGCGCGTTCGACGACGCGGGGGACGGCCTCGTGCATGTGTTCGGCGGCCTCGCGAGGGTGGATGCCACCGCTCTCGGGCTGATAGGCGTCGCTCTCGATGAACACGTCGTCGCGTGCGGCGTCGAAGACGGCCGCACTGGCGGCCCAGGCGGTGCCCTCGATGCCGAGGATGCGGGTGTCAGTCACGGCTGAAAACGGGTAGTCATCGGCGGTCGAGACATCCCGCTACGGTCGGGTGACCGCGCGCTCGCGGGTCGTTTCACGTCCCGCTCGCGTTTCGATGTGCCTCGCGGTCGCTCGGCACATCGCCTTACTCCCACTCGGTGTAACTGCACTTCCCGCAGTGCTTGCGGTCGCCGTGGTCAGCGAGGAACACGTCACCGCAGCGGGGACACTGTTCGCGCTCCGTACTCCCATCGTCGTTGTAGAGTTCGTAGCGAGCCATTTAGGCTTCCTCCGGTTCTGCCTCGGCGTCGGCCTCCTCGTCGGCACCGATCTTGTTCCGCTCGAGCATGTGGTCTTGCTCGACGTCACGGGCGTCGTCTGCGGTCTCGTAGACCTTGGCCTGCCCGACGGTCTTGCGCATCCCGAACTTGGTGTCGAGCTTGCGGATGACGACCTCGTCGGCGTCCTTGTTCAGCTTCGCGGCCAGACTGTCCCGAACCTGCAGTCGCTCGGGAGTCGCGTCCTCGTGGGAGAGTTCGAAGGTCACGTCGGTCCGATGCAACATGGGGTTCTCCGTTTCGGAGATGATGTCGACGTCCATGATATCACTCAGTTACCCTACTATCCCCGTGTAGCGCCTAAAAGGATTTCGAAGCGGCCACCGATGGGACTCGAGGCGTTCTCCGACGAGTCCGAAACCGCGGCCCGGCTCCGTGGTCCGATCGGATCGAAATGTGAACGCATTTATTTATTGAACTTACAGGTTCAGTAGAATGCCCTCCAGACGACAGGCGCTCGCGAGCGGCGTTCTCGGGGTCGGCGGCCTCTTCGGCAGCTACGCGGCCGTTGACGATCGAGCCGACGCCGCGACGATCGACTGGCCGATGGCCCGCTACGACGCCGCCGGAACCGGCCACAGCCCCGACGCGATGGGCCCGAAAGACGACCTGCGGCTCGCATGGGAGGGGCGACTCGCGGACACCGGCGGCTTCGCGGTCACGCCGCCCGTGGTCGTCGACGGGACGGTCTATGCCGGCAACGAGAACCTCACCGCATTCGACGCCACGGACGGCGACGAGCGGTTCTCGTACGACAGCACGTTCCGTTCCAGCCCCGCCTACGTCTCCCCCTCGATCTACCGGACCGGAACGCTGACGGTCAGCACGGACAACGGCATCGCCGGGCTGAACGCCGGTGGCGGCCTCCGGGCGTTCGGCGTCCAGTTCGGTGCGAACCGGTGGCGCGGGCCGGGGCCGTCCCCCTCGTCACCGCCCGTGAACGCGCTCGAGAGCCCGCCGCCGGTCCCCGCGGACGGGACGGTGTACGTCGCCGCCCCCGACCGCGGCGAGATCGTCGCGCTCGGGGCCACCGACGGCAGCGAGCAGTGGCGGCGACGGCTCGACGCCGGCGACGAGTTCAGCGTGACCGTACGACGGCCGGCAGTGAAAGACGAGACCGTCTTCGTCACCGGCTGGCCGTCTCAGGTCCGGGCTCTCGACGCCGAAACGGGCGACGTCGTGTGGGAGGACGAACTCGACGAAGCGATGGTACTCCCGCCGACGGCGACGGCCGACGGGGTCGTCGTCCCGACTCGAGGCGGCCTCACAGTCTACGAGGCGAACGGCGACGTTCGCTGGTCGCGGGATCTCGCGGGCAACGCGACCGGCGGCGCGGCCGCCGTCGCCGACGGCCGGGTGTTCTTCGCCGACGGAACCGAGTCGCTACACGCACGCGACCTCGAGACGGGAGCCGAGGAGTGGACGCTGGCGTTCACCCGGGAAGCGGCCCCCGTCGTCGCGGACGGCGTCGTCTACGTGACCGGCGGCTACGACCTCATGATCCTCGACGCAGCGACGGGTGACCGGCGGTTCACCCGCGAAACCGACTGGTTCTTCTCGCAACCGGCGGTCGGCGACGGCGTTCTCTACGTCGTCGACGGCGACCGCGTCCTCGCGCTGGAGGGAGATCATGAGTGACGACGAGGGCGATGACGGACGGGAACGGGAGCCGACCATCAGCGACGACTCGGCGACACCGGCACCGACCGACGAGGCGGCCTCTGAGACCGATAGCGACGATGCCGACACGCCGCCGACCGGGATCGCCGGCGCGATACCGCGTCTCCGGCGCGATCCGGCGCTGCTGGTGCCGTTTACCGTGGCCGGGCTCGTCCTCGCGCTCCTCGACCGGCTCCGGCGGTGGGACCCGATTCCGACGCTGGCCACCGGCGACGATGTCTCGATCGGGATCGAATACGCCGGCTACCCGACCGGCGTCCCGGACACGGCCCGCTCGCTCGGGGCGCTCATCGACCTGAAACTCCCCTACCTCGCCTGGGCGGTCGGCCTCGAGGCGCTCGCGATGGCTGTCGTCGCGGCCGCCGGAACCGCGACCATCGCGCGAACGCTCGAGAGCGACGACGGCTGGAGCTGGCGACAGTGGGGACGGCGATGGCTGGCGTATCTCGGACTGATCGTCCTGTTCGATGCGGTCGGGCGGGCGATCGGCTCCATCGGCGACGTCGGGCTCGTCGTCGGCGTGATACTCGCAGTCCCCCTCTTCGCCGCGTTCGTGCGGTTCTTCCCCGCGCCCGCGTTCGTCGTCACCGGATCGGGGCCGGTCACCGCGCTCGCCCGGAGCGCTCGTGCGACCCGCGGGATCGGCTGGCGGCTGCTCGCGCTCGTCGTCTGTTTCGGCCTCGCGGCGTGGCTGTTGGGACTCGTTCCGGTCGTGGGAACGGCGCTGAGTACGGCTCTCGTCGGCTCGACACTGGCCGTAACGATGGCCACCGTCCGAGACGGGAGACCCGCTGATACTGGCGGGTGACGCGGCAACGCGCCGACCGGCTCGCCGGCCACGTTCGGTGGCGCTCGACTGCGGCAACCGGACCGACCCACGGACGACCGTCCCCGCTCGAGCGCGACGGTCGGCTATCGGGACGGGCCAGTCGCCGGAGAATCGGGGTGCCCGTCGGTCTCGGCCGCCCGTTCGGCGTCGCCGCTGATGAGCGACGACATGAGCCGGGCCTCGATCCGGCGGAGGTGTTGGCCGACCGTTCCCGCAGAACAGTCCAGCCGGGCGGCGATATCCCCGTAGGTGACCTGCCGGGGCTCTTCGTAGTATCCCTCCTCGACGGCGACGCGTAACACCTCCCGCTGGCGATCGGTCAGTTCGGTAAAGGGCCGTTCGGCGGACGGATCGTAGCTGCCGAGTCGCTCGATTTCGACGTCGACGATCGCCCGCGTCTCCTCGATGAGACGACGGAGTGCGTCCTCGCGGCCGATCTCCGAGACGCGGAGGCTCCGGTTTGCCGGCCCGGTGTACTCGAGCGGGTAGTCGAGCAACACCGCGTGCCGGTCGTGTATCGCCCGTAACTCCCGCGTGAGGTCGCTCGGCTCGTAGTGGAGTTGAAGGATCGACCTATCGCCGGCGTCAGTCAACTGGTAGTCGACGACCGTCGGCCCCGTCTCTTCGAGTGCCCGCTCGGCGACGGCCCGATCCCCCCGCAGCACTTTCTGTGTCATGATCGTCCCGTCGTTGAGTTGCTCGACGTTCCGAACGGCATCGAACGTGACCCCAAGTTCCCGGAGACGCTCCGCACCCCGATCGAAGTACCCTCGTGGTGGCGTGATAACGTATGTCACGTACCGCATGCTATTGGATTACGAACCCGTCATAAATAACAGTTATGCGTTCGAATGGATTATTTGAACGACAAAACAAGCGGGCTAAACGACCGACGGGAAGCGCCCCGTCCATAGGAGCCCCCGCAGACCGAATCGAGTGCGCTTTCGGACTCCGATTCAGGTGTAATACGGCCAGTACAGCGACCGGCCGATCTTCACCAGTCGCCAGAGGGGACTACAGCCCCGCTCCCAGACGAAGACCGGGACAGCCCGGCCGCCAAAACTCTCCTTGAACCGGAAGACGCCATCCTCGAAGTCCGCGGTCGTACTCCCGAAGTCGTAGGTCTCGTAGCCGTGGTCGATTCCCCACTGAAACACCCGATCGTAGAGCAGTTCCGACGCGTGATCGTCGAAGTACTCCCGCGGCACAGCCGCGAAAAAGCCATGAACTGCGTCCCGCTCGTCGTCGAGGACCTCGAGCATCCCGCCGGCGTACTCGCCGTCGATCCGGATCGTCAACAGGAGGAGTCGATCGGCCATCGGCCGGAGCGCATCGAAAAAGGAGAACGGGTAGGTCTCCGCGCCGACGCGGTCCATGACCCGTTCGTACGCGCGGTGGAACCGCCGGAGGTTCCCGCGGGTGATGTCCTCCGCGACGATCTCGTAGTCGGCGTCCTCGCCGCGTTCGATCCCCCGTCGTCGGGTCCGGCTCATGCCCGCGCGGATCTCGTCGTGACCCCGCGTCAGGTCCAGCAGGAACCGACACTCGCGCCGGTACGGTCGGTACCCGCGCTCCTGCAGCGGATCGTTGTACCGCAGATACCCCGCGTCCAGTCCCCGAATCTGGTGGACGATCGTCCGTCCGCCACAGCGCGACGGCACCGCATCGAGTACCCGCTCGAGCGCGTCCGTCGTGTCCGTCGGCAACAGCGGTCCGCCGAAGCCAGGATAGGCCGACGAAAGCCGCTTGAACGGCGTCTTCTCGATCCCAACGACGACGTTCGGCATGCAGCCGATCACGTTCCCGTCTTTCCGAACCACGAGGTGTTTGGCCGGATACCCCAGCCCCGACTCGATCGCCGCGAGCCACTCGTAGCGATGAAAGACGCTCCCCCGACTCGAGCGCTCGACCAGCCCGTTCCAGCGCTCCCGACCGACCTCCGCGACCGAATCGACGACTTCGATCTCGAGGCTCGAGTCCGCATCGACCGTGGGGCTGACGTGTTCGGACAGCACCGCCCCGACGCGACGGAGTCTCGAGCGCGCTTCGCCGCCGGTCCCTTGTGCCATTGATCGACGACAGACGGGGCACCCTATTTGGTAGTCTCTCCATTCCGTCCCGGGTCGGGGACAGTAACGACGGCCAACAGGACGATATCATGGCTCGAGCGCTAACGATGCAACTCAGCGGGTAGTTCTAAATATCAAAACAGGGGGGGGGGATGGACTCGCGGGGATGTACAGGTTCGGTCGAGTCGTAGGGTTTGGCTCGTCTCTCTCATGATTGTGATAGGTTACGGCAGGTTCTCTCGTCGGACTTCCATCTTCTCGCGCTCGGTGCGGGCGTCGTAGTGTTCGTACAGAACCTCGAGCGACACGTCCATGCGCTCGCTGACGATCTCCGGCGTCGTCTCCTGATTGAGGTGGTGCGTGATCGCTCCCCGGCGGATCGCGTGGGGCGATCGCGCCGACGGGCACTGTGCAGGATGGCCGTCACTCCCTCGAGCGTCGCACGAGCGCGGCGTCTCGTCGTGCGGACACTCCCCGTACGTGCAGGGGTGCAGCGCCCGGACGACCCACTTGTAGATGGTATCGCCCGTCGGTCGCGTTCCCTGTTGGGTCGTAAATAACGGCTGACGACCGTGGTCGTCGGTGACTCGCGGCCGGTCCGGGTTATCCCGATACGCGGTGAGAACGGCGAACCACTTCGGCCCGAGATAGACCCAGCGGTTCCCGTCGTCGCCGTTCTTTAGCGTCGTCCCGGAATCCGGCCGGTGTTCCACACGAACAGCGTGGTCGTCCGGCTCGAGGTCGTCTACGTCGATCGACTGTGCGGCACTTCGGCGCATCCCCGTCCGCCAGAGCAGCGCGATCAGCGCGTGATCCCGCGAGCCGTAGTGATGCCGGTCGAAGTACTCGAGTGCCGTCTTCGCCCGCTGGGCGTCCAAAAAGACGTCCTTGGACTTCGCCCCGTCGGGGAGGTCCGGAGCGTGAAGCTTCTCCGCGAGCCCTTTGTCGACGGCCTCGATATCGGCCCACCACCGGAGCGCCTGGCGAACGCTACTCAGCTGCTTCTGCAGGGTGATCGGCGCGACATCGGCTCGTCGCCAATCGACGAAATCCGCGAGTTCGCGACCGTCGAGGTCGTTCAGGTTCTCGATGTCCCGCTCGTCGCACCACTCGAGAAACACCGACAGCCGGTGCTTCGCGTTCCGGAACGACGTATCGCGGACACTGGGGCGGTGGTGACGGAGGAACCGATCGACGCCCTCCTCCGGGGACAGCGGTTGCAGGTCGTCACTCATTCCGATCACCACCGCTCCAGTTCTCGGGACTCCCCCAGCGGAACTGCGGGCGATCGTCCTCCAGCTGGTCGCGCTCGAAAAGGCGATCCTGAATCCACGTCTGCAGCGCGGGCCCGGACCGATCGTGCGGCGGGTGATCCGGACAGTGATGGTCTTCGACGCGAGCCGAGAGGTCGTCGAGACACGCGATCATCTCGACCAGCGCCGCGTTCTGATACCGAATCTCCGTCGCGATCGCTTCGAGCGCCTCGGTCTGTCGTTCGACCGCGTTGGCCTGACGCTCGAGGACTTCGAGCTGTGCCTCCAGGGCGAGAAACTCGTCACTCATCGTGATCACCGTCCCCGGAGCCGTCGGTCGCGGCGACCTCGAGTTCGCACGCGTCGGCGAGTCGCTCGAGGCACTGGCGTAGCAGCCCACGCCCATCGTCGGTGAGGACGTATTCGTTCGTCCGCTTGTCGAGCGCGGACTTCTCGACGAGCCCGCGCTCGACGAGCGTATCGAGGTTCGGGTACAGCCGTCCGTGATTTACTTTGCCGTACTGGGGCTCGAGCCGGCGCTTGATCGCGAGCCCGTAGCAGGTCTCGTCGTCGCGCTCGAGGTGAGCGATCGCCTCCAGGGCGTCGCGCTGGAACCCAGTGAGATCTCCCCACATCGTGCCGCCGTCGGCCACGAGCCGCTGGTCAGAAACAGTTGATGCGTCGGTCGTGTCGGGACTTTCAAGGTCCCGCGAATTATCGTCGTACATGGCTTGCGTACCGTCTCTACGCGAGCCGCGCGGACCCGGTGCCACCAACACCGGCCCGCAGTTTTCGTACGGACCCAACGGACAGTCGGGTCCACGTGAAACTCGCGTTAGCCGATCACTCGAGAGCCCATCGTAATAAATCTGACTACGATACCGTAGTTCAAGAACTTCGATTCCGTAGCCTATTTCTGATATATCGATGGACGTAAGAATCCGATCCGCCACTGTCGGGTAATGAGAAAGCCCGGTAGCTGGATGCAGAATCCCACCGATGAGCGGATTCTGGAGGTACTCGATACCGGGTTGATGCTGGGGCCGACGGCGATCGCGAAGAATATCGAGAAACACCGCGTCACGGTGAGCGATCGTCTCCGGACTCTCCGCGAATACGGGCTCGTTGACAGTCCCGAAGACGGCTACTACAGTATCACCGACCTCGGCGAACAGTATCTCGCGGGGGAACTCGACGCCGACGATCTCGAGCCGGCGGAAGACTGATCCCATCACGCTTTGATCCCCTCGAGTCCGATCCGTCGGAGCAGCGGCTCGAGCCAGCTGGGGATCTCGTCGTCGATTCGCTGGCCGTTCCCGTTCAGCGTGAGAATCAACCCGGCCGTCTGGTCCTGGACGGCGAAAACCCAGTGTCGCCCACGCTCGACGCGAACATCGATCCGCCTCTTGTTATCCGGCGAGCCGGTGACCTCGACGTCGACGGACCGACCGTCCTTGAGTTCGCTACGCAACCGTGGTTCGTCGGGCCTCGAGCGGCCTGATTGAACGGACATGGGTGAGTGAAAGCCACAGCCGTGAATAAGTCCAGAGCGGAGGTGAACGGAAAATGGCCGAAATCGTCTCTCGGCCCAGATACCAGCCGGTAGAAGGCTTCTATTTCGGTGAGCGGAAACCGAACGGAATGAGCGGGAATCTCAAAACTCGGGGACGGCGTAGGTTTTCCCTCTCCCGCTTCCGTTCGATTCGATCAGCCCGTACTTTTCCTCGAGATTCGAGAGATACCGTCGCCGGGTGCTTTTCGCCTTCGGGTTCTGTGCCCGCTGTTCGTAGGTATCGTGCAGTTCCGAGCCGGGGATCGTTCCCGATGCCTCGATGATATCGTAGAGAAGTCGCTTGTGCGTCCCGAGGTCCTCGACGCGCTCGAGGTGGATTTCCTCGAGGGCGGCCGTCCGAACCTCGTCGACGATATCGATCGTGATCTGTGATCGATCGCAGTCCCTCGAGACGGCTCGCGCGGCGCTTCGAAGGATTCCGATCGCTTCGCGAGCGTCGCCGGCGGCGACATCGGCGATGTAGCCGATCGCGTCGGTCGAAATCGTTCCCGGACGCAGCCCGGCCCGAATGCGGGCCTGAAGGATGTCGACCAGTTGCCCGTGCGTGAATCGATCCAACGTGATCGGTTGGGCGCTGCGGAGGCGGCTCCGGACACGGGAATCGAGGTGGGCGAAGAGATCGTCTTCGTCGATAGTGATCGCGACGATCGTCACGTTCGGAATGTCGATGAGCGCCTGCAGCGTCATGTCGTCCTCGAGTACGTCGACCTCGTCGACGATCGCGACGACGCGCCGATCGCTCTCGCGGAGCCGATCGATGAACGCGCTCGTCGGCGAGCCCATCTTCTTGAGATCCGCACCGAGACCTGCGTCCCGCATGATACCGTAGAGGACCTCGGCTTTCGACGAGCCAGAAATGCAGTTGTGGTAGCCCCAGCGGAGATTGAACGTCTCGCGCTCGAGTTCGCGAACGACGAACCGTGCGAGCGTCGTCTTTCCCGTCCCGCTCGGACCGAAGATGAGCGCGTTCTCCCCGATATCACCATCTGCAATGGGCCGGAGCGCGTCAGCTAACTGCTCGATTTTCGCGTCCCGGTGATGGAGATCGCTTGGGACGTACGACGGGCGGAGGGCCCGAGCGTCAGTAATCATAAACTATCGTTGTTGGACAGTCCATTAATTACTGATGGGAAATCAGACTATGAATCGAGAGCAGGCTCCACTAAAGTGAATAACTCATTCGATCAGAAATCGTGGAAACGACGACGCTGATTATCGAGAGTGGTCGATTCCCGTACTTGCAGTTTTTATTATGCCGGTTCAGCCCGCTCGAACCCGAGCGCACGCGCCGCCGCAGCCGAGACCATGATCCCACTGTCGGTGACTGTCACGGGTTCATCCGCAACCGATTCGATAAGATCCGCGAGCCCCTCCTGGTAGGTATCCGGCCGCTCCTCTTTGATCGCCAATCCGTCACTGTCAGCTTTAGGCTGGCCGCGGTTCTCGAGATAGACATCGACGAACTGCCGACGGACGGCAGCGGGGGCGTCCTCGAGATACGGTGGCAAGGCCAACTCATCGGCGTCGGTCTTGCTCCCGACCGGGACGCCAAGTACTTCGAGGACGCGCCCGAGGACCGCCGCGTCCTCAGCTGGCGCAGCAGTCGGTGTGTCACCGGAGCCGTTCTCGATGTCGCGGGAACCGACACCGATCAGATCGAGGCTATTGACGACCAGCGAATTGTCGGTCGATTCCACCGTGAACATCGGCTGGTGGTTGTGCGCGTCGATCGTACCCGCCGACAGCGCCGCCGCGACGAGGACGTTCAGCGGAGTGATCTCGTCGTAGCCAATTCCGAGAATATTGTAGCCGTAAGCGGTGTGTAGTCCTTGCACGACCAGCGGGGTCGCGCCGTCGTCGATCCACGAAACGGTCGCTACACGATCGGCTCCCGAAACGCGCATGATTTCGGCAATCCCGGCGTCGGGGTGATCACGGTGGTAGGTGATCGCGCTCCGAAACTGTTGGACGACAGCCCAGGCGTCATCGTAGGTCCCGCCGTTGTAGGTGCGCGCGAACTCGCGTTCAGGGACGAGCGACTCGGACATGAACGCTTCCTACAGACGAGCGAGTATAGCGGTATTGGTTCGTCCATTCGAGCAGGTAATCGCAAGACTACAGCGCTTCAAGCACCCACTGGAACCCGGATAGCACCCGCTGATTCTCAGTTTTGAAACCCAACGGAAGCGGACTATCAGGTAACTATATATGATACCAGTTACCTGTCGGTGATGTGCATCGGTGACGGCGGTTCGAGAAAGCGGGGACGACGGTTGGTTTCCAATCCCCTGACTGCGGATCTCGCTTCGGCGAGGTCGGCAATAAGCTTTCTCACCGTTCACGCGCCGGTGTGGTGAGAATCAATGTTAGACGGGAAAGCGGTACGGCAGAAATTGATCGGATCGGATGACCAGCGTGCAGTGTCACCAGTTATAGGTGTCATCCTGATGGTAGCTATAACTGTTATTCTCGCAGCCGTTATCGCGGCATTCGTGCTTGACATGGGCCAAAGTCAGAGTGCCAGTGCATCTGCAGGCATGGAGTTCGAGAATAACACTCCAAATGAATCTACAGTACAAGTGACTTGGATTGAAGATGGTCGAACTGACGGGACTGTGACTGTTAACTGTCCAGATGCTACCACCAGTAAAGGCGGTGCAATTGGGGAGGTAGGAGGTAGTGTGAACTGTGATAATTCAGCATCAATCTCAGTCGTGGCGAGCTACGATGGCAGTAATACCACTGTCTCGACTTGGAGTCCCTAATCTAGCCGCTAAATATTATAGAATTTTATTTATTAATTCCATATGAATTAGAGCCATCTGTCTATCACTATCGCCATCGACTTTCAACACTCGTGCGATACCGAAGTCCGATCATCGGTGTATTCGCGATTTCCTGAATCGTCTCAGGATCGAACTCGCCCCGAGCGTCGTCGATGTTCTGCTCGGACTCAACCAGGTGCGTGAGCGCGGCGTCGATGACGACGGACATCGGCGGGTCGTCGAGATCGTCTTCGGCCACGATCTCGCTCACGCGCTCGAGTTTGCGTTGTCGTTCGTCGGTGAGTTTGAGACTGGTGCGCTTGGTCATTGTTTAAGCGAGGGTATGCACGGGGGGTCGGTTCGCGTCGCTCGCGGGTGAGCGACTGGTCGGTCCTTTATGAATGGGGGTCGGTGCCCCGGCGTGATCACGGTGGGTGCTGTCCGGGTTGGGTCCGATGCTATGCACTCGTACGGCCCACAGCCCACGGCAGGGTGCATACATCGAGATCTCCGTATACATCTGAACGCAACCCCGTGGGGTCGGATCTGAGAACCCGATTCCACAGCTCTCAATCACGCTTCCGCCTCCCCTCCGTTGTCGGACGGATACGCGTCGGGGAACGACTCTCGGTCTCGCTGGTAACAGCCGTCGCAGAGGGTCGCCGGTTCCGGTTCGTGGTCGTCTCGCTGTTCCGCTCCGTTGTCTCCGCAAATTTCGCATTTCATTGGTCCGATTTCTCCGTAGCGTCGGTGGCCTCGAGCCCGGCGAGTTCCTTCGCATGCTCGAGGTCTCGCCGTTGCTCGCGTCTGGCCTCCTCCAGGAACTCGTCCATCATGCCTCGATCTCCTCGACCAGCTCGAGGGACCACTGGCCGTCGTCGACGTGACGGATGTGCATGTGATAGTCGCCGTCGATCTCGCCGTCCTCGTCGAGAAGGCCCTCGATTCGCATGTCGTCTTTCGGCATCGTGATGCCGACCGAATCGCGATCGATCTTTCGCAGTTTGTTCAGCGCCATATCCGGCGGGCAACCCGCCCTCTCATAAAACTTCGTGACTCTCTGGGTTCCAAGTGGGTACCCCAAGGGAGTATCCCTTTATTCCGAGGTTTTTCGGAGAGGCGGGTTGCCGACCGAGCGTATGGCACTGAGTTTGCCAGCAAGTACAGTCCCGGACGCCGTGCGCCGGGAAGATGGTATCGACCTGATTGATAGCGTTCTCGCGCCCCTGTTCGTCCTCGCGTCGATCTCGGTCGCCGCGGTCGGCACGTTCACCCTGAACGCGCCGTTCAACACCGGCTTCGAGGGTGTTCTGGTCTCGAGCAATGGAACCGAAATCACGTGGGGGTTCCTGATCTCCATGATTACGATCGTCGTCGCGTGGGTCACGAACGGTCAGACAACGGTGGACGACTACACGGACATGGAGACGGTCGTCTTGCTCCTGATGTTCATCCTGAACATCCTGAGCGCCCTCGTGCCGGCCGTCTCGGTCGCGGTCGCATCGACGTGGCCGCTCGGCTGGTTCATGGTGTTCCTGAACGGGGCCGGGTTCTACCTGATCGCCTACAAGTGAGGGACCGAACGATGGAAACCACTACTAACGACTCGAGCGCGGAAACGCCCCGAATCGTCCTCGAGAACTTCAGCGAGGGTCTCGAGCGCGACCGGATCATCGCGACGCTGAAGAGCGCCGGAATTCGGCGGGAGGCGATCCATGTCGAATAGACTCGCGACTGCGCTGCTGGCGCTGGTCGTCCTCGGCTCGCTCGTCGGCTTCGTGGCGATCGGCACTGCACAGTCGTCCGAATTCTCCACCAACGAGACGGTGACCGTCTCGAACGACTCGACTCCGATCAACGTCTCGGTCACGTGGAACGAATCCGTCACGGACCCGGCGAAC
Organism: Natrinema sp. CGMCC1.2065; assembly: GCF_051225675.1. Taxonomy (NCBI): domain Archaea; kingdom Methanobacteriati; phylum Methanobacteriota; class Halobacteria; order Halobacteriales; family Natrialbaceae; genus Natrinema; species Natrinema sp. CGMCC1.2065. The sequence continues at coordinate 19,729 of NZ_JBPJSJ010000005.1, forward strand.
ACGTCGGCGTCGGTCACGTTCTACAACGAAACCGAATACGCAAACGACCCGGCCAACGCCACGATCGCCCTCGAGGACACGATCGGGGCCGACGCTGGGAACACGACGACGGCCAGCTACGACGAGAATGCCAGCGGTCTCGAACTGGACACGGATTACCGAGTCGTCGTTTCGGGCGGGTCGGCGATCGACAGTGCATCAGTTGAAGACAGCTCTGGCTACCTCGGCGGCGTCTTGCCGAGCGGCGGTGACTCACTCGGCGGCGGGATACTCGTCGGAGGCGCGGTGATCGGGGTCGCCGCAATCGGTGCGGCGCTCTGGACCATTCGCGACTAAGAGATACATCAATGATTCCATCAATCTTTGACAGTACGGACGCTGAGTTGTACAGATCCGCTTCGATAGCTGGTACGGAGGTGGCCTGATGTCGGCCCATCGGCCCATAGCCCATCGCGCCTTTACCGTCCTGCTCGCGTTCCTCCTGGTCGGCTCGGCCGTCGCTCCGATCGGGGCGACACAACCAGCGGCGGCACAGTCGAGTCCGACGCTCCCGAGTGGTTGCACGACGGCGGACTTCCTGAGTTTCCCCGGCGGTGTCGGTAGCTGTCCTACGTCGTTCCTGAATCAAGAGATCAACGACCTGCAGGATGCGAACGACATCTATAATTATGGTTTGAACGGAATGGCGGGGACCGAGGCCGCCTTCACGTTCTTCGATAATTACCTGAATGATACGCGGTCTCCTGCACGGATGCGGATGCAGGTAGCTGTCTCTCAGGCGTACCAGAACGGTAGTTCTGAGATCAAGGCAACAAGCGACGCTCGGGCCGCAGTTACGGAGTATTACACCGTCAAAGAGGAGAATCTTCTGCGAACCTATAACACATCCCTCCATCTTGCTGATGGGATGGTCCAGCGGACCGAGACTTCCGGCTTCGACCCGAAGAATACGACCCGTCTTGTCGGGTCGAGTTCTGAGGGGTACTCCTATTCGTTCACTGGCTCCTTTCGGATCGTCGGCAGCACGACCGTTGAGTTAGGGGACAACTCGACCACGGTCCAAATGCCGGTCATGGAGACGACGTTGGGCTCGATCGGCACTCACAGTTCGTATGGGAAGGTGAATGTCACCTCGACGGCCCGATTCACGCTTCTAAACGCCACGGATGCGCACACTCTACAGTTTGAGGATACCGACGGTTCTGAGACAGGGAGTTTCGATATGTCGTTTACTCAGATCAACCTGCGGCACGCAGTCGATCCAGCGACCTATCCGAAGCATGTCTATCTGGACGTGTCTAAGTTCGAGAACCGACGATCTACTATCACGGATCAGCGTGACGAGATGCTGAACTACTCGGAGAGCTTCGTCTCTAACACTTGGTCCGCCTACGAAGAAGGCCGGATCAACGCAAACGACGTAGTCAGCCGTCTTACCCAACTTGAAGGATTCTCGCAAGATGCCGTCGGCGAGAATGCAACGATGGACGACGTTGTCGTCGCCCTGTCCTCGATGGGGCTGGCGACACCCGACCTAAATTCGACCGGATACATGAGCGTGGAGTTCACGCCGGAAGCCGGCTCTAATCCCGACCCGATTACTCAGGAGGGAATGCTGTTGTCGTCGTCGTCACCCGAGAGTGGTAGCTGGTCCGCGAACACTACTTATACTCCGAACGAAATCGAGAACTCGACGCCGCTGATGATGGCGACCGACACCGGCGAACAGTACACTATCAACGCCTCGGAAAACGTAACGCTGTACGAGATCGTAGATACCGACGGAGATAACGTCGAGAACACAACGACCGACGAACTCCCCGAGAACTACGACACTGTCGATACTGCGCAGCTAGTCAGTGACCTGAACACCTCTCTCCAGCGGATTGAGGAACTCGAGCAGCAAAAACAGGAAAGTGAGGAACAGGAGGGCGGGATCGGGTTCCCGTCCATCGGCCTCCCAGAAGCCGGGGGCGCGTTCGTCGGGCTCGTGGTGATCGGTGTCGCAGTACTGGCCGTCATCGGAATCGTCACACGGGGAGGGCGACCATGAAGCGGGCAGTCGCTTTCGTCATGGTCGCGATCGCGGTCGCGATGGGCATGGGCATGGGCCTTGGGCCGGTCGCCGCGCAAGAGCAAGCCAACGAAACAGCGAACCAGACCGACCAAGAGCCGGTGGTCGACCCCGAAGGCGACAACGCCCTTCGGACGATCGACAACCAGACGCGAGTCACTGACTGGAGTTACAGCCCCGGCCGGTTCTCCCTCGAGATCGAAGCCGACGAGCCGACCACGATCAGCCTCACTGAGTCAGGGTCGTTCGAAGAGGACGCGGAGAGCTTCAACTACGCCGAACACGAACTCGAGGAAGGAACGCAGACGGTCACGTTCATGGTCGCGCCGCGGCAGGGCGGCAAGGGCGCGGCCGTCGCGATCGCCACACAACAGTCCCTCGAGAACGGCGGCGGCGCGGTCGTCTCGACCGGGACAGTCCAAAGCAACCCGTTCAGCAACTTCGGGGGCACGAGCGGCCTGTTCTCCGGCGTCGCGATGACCTCCGGCTTCGCCGGGCTCGGAGCCTGGTACGTCGTCCGCTCGGAAGAGGACGGGGTGGTCGAAGCGTGAGCCTCGAGACCAGCGGTACGTTCGGCAGCTGGCGCGACCGCGTGACCTACGTCTTCGCCGAGGCGCAGTTACTCGTCTTCGCCGTCCTGTTCTCGGTCGGCGTCGCGCTCCTATGGATCCGTCCGTCGGTGCCGGGCATCCCGCCGATCGCGGTGGGATGGTTCGCCGCGGCGATCCTCCTGGGACCTCCGCTGTTCGCGATGTTCGTCAGCGGGGCCCGGAAGCTCCGCAACCGCCGGATGGTCGATGTGTACCACATCAACGGCGTCGACGACACTCGCCGCAAACTCTACGTCGCCCCCGAAGTCTGGAGCGAGAAGACCGTCGAGGGCCCGTCGCCGTACAACTGCAACGACGGCGATGCCTTCGAAGTCCGCGAGTTTACCTACCACGAGGACACCGGCCAGCTCGTCGTCCGCGGCTGTTACTTCAGCCAACTCGCCGACTCCAAACTCGTCACGATCAAAGCCATGCTCGAGGACATCCACGGCGATCTCGTCGACGCCTTCCTCGAGTACAATCGGCTTCGCGGTCGGATCTCGAAGATGGGGCTCGAGATCCAGCGCGACGTAGTCAACGAAGAAGCCGAAGCCGACGAACGCGGCATGATGAACCCGCGGACGGCCGTGAAGGAACGCTTCGAAGCGGCCAAGGACGACGCCGAGGCTCGAGACGTAGACGAGATCAAGGACGTCTCTCAGTACGTCGACGACTACACCGAGACACACGGTGATCGAACACCGGTCGAAGCGGACGAATCGGCCACAGAACAGCCTGCAGCGACTGACGGAGGAACGAACCGATGAGATACATCCACGACGGGAAACTACGGAACCGGACGATCGACCCACCGACCGTGTTCGTCTTCGATGAGCTGGCAACTACCGGGACCGGACGGACGAATACCGCGCTCAGGACGGCACTACTGAAACAGCGGAAAACAGCCACCACTCCGCTACTCGTCGGCCATGAACCGTGCCAGTGGAGGTGGACCGATCGATGAGCGACGAACAGGACAATTTCACGGTCGGCGGCTTCGCCGAGTGGCAACAGGGCAACCAAGCGAAAGATCCCGACGAGGTCCTTCCGCACTCGGGCTTCGTCCGCGACGAACAGATCGACCGCCAGATGACCGTCCGTGCGCTCCACCACGATCCCGACCGCTGGGAGGGCAAGGCGGCAGCGACCTACATGGACGTACAGAAGAACCGCGACATCCTCAAGGGCGAGGGCGGCCACACTGCCCGGCAGGCCCTCGAGAACGGCGACACGCTCACGCTGAAACACTACATCGGTGATCCGAGCCAACAGGCCGACCTCTCGGGTATCAAGGCGATCACGCGCTTGCAGGAGATCGTCGCCGGGCCCGCGCCCGTGATTGTCGTTCTCGGCGAAATGGGGGCTGGCAAAACGAACCTCGCGTGTCTGCTCCTGCAGCTGCGTGACCGCTGGGTCGACGGCGATCTCCTCGTCGGCTCGAACATCCGGACGCTTCCGCGAAACGACGACTGGGTACGGGACGACGGCACCGTCGAGGACGGCTGGATTCCCAACTTCCCGCTGCTCGAGGAGTGGGTCGGCCAGGACGGTAACCCGGTCGAGAACCCCCAACAGCCGAAAGCATTCGTCGGTGACGAGTTCTCGACGAACGCCTCGGGGACCGGTTCAGACGGCCAGAAGGTCCGGAAGCTGATGGGGCCGCTGGTGTTCAAGATCCGCAAGTACAACGGGATGCTGATCTACATCGGTCACGACGAGTCGTCAATCCATCCGATGCTCTGGCGCGTCGGGACGATCATCAAGAAGCCCGATCGCAACAACAAGGGCAAGGCAATCGTCGCCGACCGGATCTCCGGTGGCAAACTGCAGGATGTAGACCCACGACCGTTCACCGGTATCCCGCCCGCGGACTTCGAACCGCACACGAACGACGAGGCCGACTGGTCGTGGTCGGCTCCCTCGAGCGAGGACGACGGTCCGGCGATCGCCGAGGACGAGGTGAAACGGGTCGCTGCCTGGACGATGGAAGAGTGCCGCCAACAGGGCATGTCCGCCCGCGAAACCGCCGAGTTCGTCCCGTACAGTCACGCTACCGTCTCGAACTGGTGGAACGACATCGATGAGGGCGGTGAGAAGCGCGAGTGGGTTAACACCGTTGAGCGGGTGATCGCATGACGGCGTCGGGGTGGAAACCTGTAAAGCGTAACCTGCCCCCCTTTAGAAAGCGGCCCACCGCCCACGGCCCACCGCGCTCGCTCCCGGTCGGGAGCGAACGGAGAGCGATGGGCCCGCCGTCGCTGCAGTCAGCGGAGGAGGATATATATCAACGCGCGGAGCGCGTGTGTAGCCACCAGAAAAGTGATATTTTCGAAGGGCGAGTTCGAAGAAATCGCGACGCACGTCATGGAGGGCGATCGGCGTGCCGGTGACCTTCCTCCGGAACCTCGCGTTCGTCGCTCGGTTCACCGCCGTCGATCTCGCCCACCAGCTCCGGCGCGACCTCGAGCGTGGGGTGTTCTCGAGACAGACTCTCGGGTTGATCGGCGTCGCGATCGCCGTCGCGGTGTTCGCGCTCGGGCAGGGTGAGTGGTCGGTCGCGGCCCTGTCGCTCCTACTCGCCGGTTTCTTCACCTACGGGCCCGCTCGAGCGGATCGCCGCTGGCGAGACGACCGGAGGGAACCGTGAACCGATCGAAGCGCGCCAACCACTTCGGGACCGCCGTCGAGAAACGGATGGCCGAGAAGCGCCGGTTCGACCTCGAGCGGGCGAGCTGGCACGACGCCCGGTTCGGGAACGGAACGCCGGTCGAAATCAAGTCGACCATGCACGAACACGCAGACGGCCAGCCCGGCAACTGGAAGGTCTACCGAGAGTATCACGAGAAACTCCGGCGGCACGACGGCTGGTACTGTTTCGTCGTCTACCGGCCACATGGGCGCTCGGGCTGTACGGTCCTCCGGGACAAGATGGTCCGCGCGGGCGATCTCCCGCTACTCCGCTGGCACGGTGGCGGCGATCACCGCGGGACCGAACAGGCGAAAGTTTCGATCGACTCGATCTTTTAGGAGAGAGTGTCTAACCGGCACCGTTTGCTTGTTTCTAATCCGGATGGCCAACAGGGCTATTGTAGTCTAACTTGAAGTCACGGACGGCGAGGCACGATTCAGTCGTTCCCGACAGAATCCGCCGACTCCGAGACAAGCGGCACCTCGCCGATGAGATCGTTCCGACGCCAATGGCCACATTGACAGCGATCTCAGACCCTCCGATTGATTCCCATCATCGGAAGGGGGCTTCAACGCTGGCTTCCGCCGGCGTTTCTCGAGGGACTGATTCACTCTGTAGTGACGACGATCTCGTCTTCGATATCGAACGTCATCGCTCGCGTCGACAGCGTCTCGGCGATCTCCCGCCGCTGCTTGAGGGTGAGGTCGTCGCGCTCGAGGACCTGGCGGGCAGCCTGGACGAACTTCGGTACGTCGTCGCAGGCGCTCACGACCGCTTTCGTCTTGTTGCAGTCGTAGAAGTCGGCCGCGCGTTCGATCGCATCCCGTCGGTACGCGTAGTCGCCGTCGGTCCTGATTCGCATACTCGTACACACGACCCCCGAAATCCTAGTTTTTTCGACTCACTGGACGACTCATTTCGGCCCAAAACCGGCGGAACCTGTCGGATAGTCGGAGACGGACGACGGTTCAAGCGATGGATCGACTCGAGATATGCACACGAGGTGTCGCGGCTCGTGTGCATATTCGGGAATCGGATTCTGTCGACGTGCGACCCCAAGGGAGTGGAAGGTAGAGAAGAACAGCATCAGAATATGGTTGAGGCTGCTATTTTAGTACATTAATTCGAATCTTCGCAATCAGAATGAGTATCTGTTTGAATAGTAGAGTCGAAAACCCCCTCTACTCTAATTTCATGAGATCCAGTTACAAATTCCATGTTTTTATATACATGAGATGTTGATATAATAGATATTATGAGTGTTGCTAATCCAACGAAGAGAGCAAACCAATTAGTGACTATGCCAATAACGAAGGTAAGAAAACCAAACACCGTACTCATCATAGATATTGCAGGCACCAATGTGTCTACCACACCGACTGATAAGAAAACGAATATTACAGAAAGTATCACGATTTGGTGGATCTCGGATAGGGGAATCCAACTATTAAAGCCTGGATAAAGAAATTCCCACAGAGGAACCGTGTAACCTACCAGTAATATCGAGGATCCCCAGAACACAAATATGAATCCCTTTATAAATTCAAATAGCTCTTTCTCCTTGCGGATTCTACTTTTATTCTTGCTATCTTCTATTCTTGGGAAATATTCGGATGAGAATGTAGTCCGAGCAAGATATATTGTGCCTATAGCTACCAAGAGGCTTCCGATAGCTTGGATTATATCTGAATAGGGTAATGGCCGAGGATAGTATGCTAACTGTGTTATCCGCATCGATAATATTATAGATAAAAGTACAATAAGCGAGTTCATAGTGTAGATCCTGATCCAATTCACGATACGGCTATTCCTCGAGGTTCGGTTGCCGAGAATTCTCGCAATTTGGCCTGCAAGAACTTGAGCTGTCCATGATCGGAGCGAGGTTAGCCAATTCGGTTCTAACCTCTCCTTTATGCGTTTTCTTCTCCAAAATAACGCTAATGAACTGGCAATGAATAATATATTTATCAAAAGTAAATATGTGAATAGTATTGATTCTGGACTCATTATTTAATGTATGAATAGTATTCGATAGAATGAATCACGGATGGCTCTCTACCGTGGCATCTTTTCTGGTAAACTTAAACTCTCGCAAGCGTCGCACATACTCTCCGCACCGGCAATTTGTCCTGCCTGTACTACTCATCTTCAGTTCGAAATGGCTCTATAGCATCATCTGCGACTTCTGCCCGCTCGATCTGCTCTATTGAGCTAAAAGAGACATATTTCTCGTCAACCTTTCGAAGGGGCTGACGCCCTTCTGAACCACCTACTGCATCCAGAGGAGTCGTTGAATTCGCCCCCCATAGAAGACTAACATTACTTAACTCGATATACTCCTCAACGTCTTTTAGAAGAAATCCTGGGGGAAATGATGTGACATCCTCTACTGTACCTCGGATCACATGGACGTTCTGCTTAATCTTGCCCTTTTCATCATCATCTAGTGTAACTGAATGATCACGGATAAGAATCTCTTCTCCTTTGTATTCCTTCCAGAACTCATAATATTCGGATACACTCTCAGAAACACCTGCTAGAGGGCCAAGTACAGATGGATCAACCATACTCTAACCAATGACTAACATCTAATAAATACAACGGCGAGTAGGCAGATACCTCCGTTTCGTAGGGAGCAACTGGAGACTCCCAATTTTCGCGTGCCCATCTTTGGCGCGATCCCAACACCTTCAGTTTCAACTCCGCGGTGCGGAGGCGGGGCGGTTAGTTTGGGACCTTGGCCTTAGCCACACCCTCTAATCCGGAATTCGACCCGCAGGGTCGGATTCCGGGATGGGTGCGGCCGGGGCCGACCGGAGCGAATGCGAGGATCGGCCCCGGCCGCACGCGCCGCGAGCCCGGTTCGACCGACAATACAGTCACGAAAAGATGAAAATAAGTCCGAAGGATAGTGTTGCCACTCACGAGGACCGCGCTACCGGGGCGCGAGTCCGAAGCCGCGGCCCTGTTTGGTCACGATCTCGCCGCGCTCCTGGAGCGACTCGAGCGCCTGGTCGACCTCGTCGGTCACCGACGAAACGATCACCTTGAGCGTCGAGTACGTGACCCACTCATCGCGGTCGGCGAAGTTCGTCCACGCGTCCTCCAGGTCGATCTCCTCGGGGTCGATGTCGCGATCGTCCAGGTCGGCCTGTTCCTCGAGCTGGCGCTCGCGCTTGCGACGGTGCGCGTCGCGGTCCCAATCGGCTCCGGCCCATCCCTGATTGAGATCGCGGAACCGCTTGATCGATCCGTCCGCGAGTTCGACCCGCATGTGGAACCCGTACGCGGTCCCGTGTCGGTCACAGACCGCGGTGTAGGCCTCTCGCGCCAGGTTCTTCGCGTCCTCTCGGTCGGCGGCGACGTAGCGCGGCTTCAACAGCGCCCGGCAGTCGTCGCGACGCTCGTCGACCCCAACGTCGTAGTTCCGAACGAATCGCTCGAGCGCGTCCGTCTCGACGCCCTGGGCGTCGTCGGCCACCTGCATGGCCGTCGACCCGAGCGACCGTCGGAACTGTTCCTCGGCCGACCGCACCCGTTTCAGCATCGCCTGGGCCGCGTAGTCGCTCTCGATCGCCAGCTCCCCGTACGCGTGTTCGACGAATCCCTCGAGCCGATCGACAGCCCGGAGGATCGTGTCGTAGCAAAAACCGGTCTCGTCGGCCGCGTCCTGTGGCGATACCTCGCCGCCGTCAGTGAGCAACGTGTCGACGACCGCCCGGTCCGACGGGTTCATGTCGCCCCACAGCCGCATGATCGTCTGTTCCTGTTCGCTTTCGATTTCCGGCAGTGGGCAGTCGACGAGCTTCAGCGATCGGCGCTCGCGGTCGTCCGGTTTGAAGTACGCGTCCTTCTGGTACTGTTCGCCACCGGTCACGTCGAGCCCGCCCCAATCAAGGACGTTCACCAGGAGTTCCTCGAGTTCACGCCGGAGATCGTGGCGGTCGAGTTCGTCGTCGTCGCGCTCCCAGTAGACCGTGCGATCGGTCACACTCGTCTGGTAGCCGATCTCGAGTTTCGGATGCCAGCCGAACTCGTCGGGATCGTAGTTGTCCGGATCCTTCATGTAGTAGTGCTTGGCCTCTTTCCCGATCTCGTGGCCTCGGATCACCTTCCCCGCCCGGCGGGCGTCGACGACGCTGGCGACGTAGTCACCGGGCCGCTCGCGGTTGTCTTCGACGTGCTTTCGATACCCCGAGCGGTCCGATTCGAGAAGTGAGTGCATCCGGGCGATCGGCCCGTCGGCCGCGTAAATCGGGCCGGACTCCGACCGCAACAGACGCACGTACACCGCCGCATCGGTGATATTCGACGTGCGGTAGAACTCGTGAAAGTACCGGCGCGGGAGTCCGAAGGTCGCCGCGGCCTCGGTAAGGAGCTGAGGATAGCGGTCGAAATCGATATTCGACCCTTGTACCTGTGCATCCAGGTACGGCACACCGAGGTCCATGTACCCGTCAACGTCCGTGATCGGGCCGGTCCATTCACCGTCGCCGTCCTCGTCGGCCTTCTTCTGGCGCTTCATATCCGGCCACCGAGGACGGAACGTGATCGTCCCGCCCTTGATCCGCTGACTCCGATCGGCGCGTTCGCCGTCGTACGTCGAATCCTCACAGACGAAGTAGATCCGGTAGAGATAGGCCGTCTCGAGGCGGTACTGGGGATCGTCCCACGGAACGATCGGCTGGTCATCGTAGTCGAGACACACGCGCCAAGTCTCGCCGCCGGCCTCGAAGGTGCCGGTCGGCTTCCCGTCGGCAACCCAGTCGTGATCCTTCCGGACGTTCGTGAGCTGGTAGTACGGTTTCAGCCCATCGCCCACGAGGTGAAAGTGCCCGTCGAACTCGTGGCACTGGAACCGGAGGAACCGCTGTGCGCTCACAGCAACCCCTCCCGTTCGGCGAAGCAAGCCGTACACAACGGGACCGGCTGGTTCAACCGCGTCTTGACCTCCGGCCCATCGTAGCCACAATCGACACACTCGGGCCACTGCGTACCCGGCTCGTCAGTCTCGTCGTCACCGTCGTCCGCTGGCGGGTCCTGCGGCTCGAGGCCGAAGGCTGTCAGGGCGGCCACGGTCACGCACCTCCGGCCTCTGGTCCGGCGAAGTCGGCCAGCGTCGCCTCGGGATCGTCGTCCGAATCAGGGTCGTCGTCAGCCTCGTCGATGGGGATCGTCGACGGGTCCGGGTGATGGACGACCTCGACGTCTTCGAGCTGGGCGGCGACCGCGTTCGCGAGCAACCGCCGGTGGCACCAGCGGGCGTCCTTTTCCCAACAGACGAGCCAAATGTCCCGCTCGCGAGCCCGGTCGGCCAGCTCCCCGATTACCTCTTGGGGACCCGCCCGCTCGAGATGTTCGCGGTACCGGCGCTCGAAGTCGACCGATTCCCACGCGATCGCGGCCGGGTTCGGTTCGTTGTTCTCGTCGGCGGCTTCCTCGACGGTCTTGTACGCGTTCAGCAGCTCCTCCGGCGGTGCGACCGCGGGGATGTTCCGGTCCGTGATCCGCTCGACGAAATCCTGGGGATAGCGAACGACGCCGAAGACCGCATCCCCGTCCGCGGGCTCGAAGCTCGAGTTGAGCCCGCCAAAGTAGGTCGTTCGGACGGTCATGGGCGATCACCGTCCTCGATCTCCGCAGGGTCGAACACGCGCGCCCAACTGAACTGAACGTATTCCTCGCTGCGACCCTCGCCCGCCGACCGCCACCCGTCGGTAATGGCGCTGATGAGGTGGTCGATCTGCGTCGCCGGGACGATCTTCGCGGCGATCAACTCCCGATCGTGGGGCGCACAGACGGCGAACAGGTAGACCCCTCCACGCTCGAGTAGTTCCTCGTGTTGCGTCCGGCGGAGCTGGAGGCGTCCGCGGCGCTGTCTCTCGCCGTAGACGACGGCGACGCTTTTGATCTCGACCGACGTTCCCTCCTCGAGGACGACGATGCCGACGAAGGGCAGTTCGTCGCTTGGCTCGACGATCGCCTCCGCGATCGCATCGTAGTGCGGCGACTCCGTATCTGGGACGTACCGCAGTTCATCGACGTACTCGAGGACGACCGATTCGGACCGATCGCCAGCCTGTCTCGAGGCAGCGAGTTGGGACTGCTGAGAACTCATAGCGGGCCCTCCCGCGCGTTCCGAACCGCACGCGTACACTCGGGACACAGTCGGCGAAGCGCGTCGACGCGGTCACCACAGCGTTCGCACTCGTCGGATTCGACGAGGCGGCTCATCGCGAACCACCGTCCGTTCGATCCCCGAAAACCTCGTCTACGGTCGGATGGCGGTCGTCACACCACCGCGTTAAGCACCGACCGCCGATCTTCTCAAGACCGCAGGTGTCGCACCGATCACCGCCGCTCGAGGACCGTCCACCGTCGGCCCGAACCTCTCGGTCCCCGAACGCGCGGCGAACGTCGGCGTCGGTCGCTTGATGGGCCGGATGGGCGATGGGCGTCCGGCTCTCCGCATCGTACAGTTCGCTCGCCCGGACGAACCCGCTACGCATCAGCCTCTCCCCCGTGCCGACCCTCGGAGGTTTCCGGATCGGGGACCGCCACGTCGACACCAGCGGCGGACCCGCGGCTCAGACGCGCGTACGTATCGCAGTCACCACAGCGGTGGGCCCGGTCCTCGTCGTCGCCGAAGACGCGGCGGAACCGGTCCGTAACATGAGTACCACAATGGAGACAGGTAGACTGCGTTACCTGTCTCGAGAGTGTGGTACTCACGCCGACCACCCCGGATTTCCTTCGCAGAAATCACGGGACAGCGCGGACCCGAATTCGGCATCGTTCGTCCCTCGATTTTCTACGGGGGTTTGTACGGGTTCGGTATCCGCGTATAATTCGGTAACAGTCGCGAGACTCGCGACTAACCGGGTAATTCGAAACGTTACAAGAGTCGAATGGACTCGCGGGGATTTGAACCCCGGGCCTCTTCCTTGCGAAGGAAGCGATCTACCACTGATCTACGAGCCCTCGAACGTTCATATCCGTGGTTTCTATTTGAGGCTTGTGTTTCGAAGCGGGATCGGGACACACCACCACGGTCGTGGCTCGAGCCGGGTCGTCGCTCGCGAAATGCGGTTGTCGTGATCGGGGGTTCCCTCGGTGCGACGGCACGAAACGACGGTCGTCGCGATCCACAGTCGGTCACCGGGAGACGGCCCTGCTCGGAGTTCAAATCCTCGTGGCGTCCGAGCCGTCACTCGACCCGACCGCGAGAATGCGCGCCCGTCCGGCGACGGCACCGACGAGGAAGCCGACGAAATGCGCGAGCAGGGCGACGCCGGGCGAGGCGGTCGCGACGGTAACCGCGACCGCGAGGCCGACGACGACGAGCGCCGACAGCCAGGGCGGGACGTCGACGAGCGAGCCCAGCCCGCTCGAGAGGCGGTTCGACGCGAGGAGATAGCCCAGCAGGGCGAAGACGGCACCGCTGGCTCCGAGGACGCCGGGCGAGGGCGCGACGGGGATCAGCGGTACCGACGCCAGCAGTCGCGTGAGGACGATCTGGGCAGTGCCGGCGATCGCACCCGTCACGGCGACGAAGACGTGAAAGCGGGCCCGCGTCGTCGCCCGCGCGACCGGCCAGCCGAAGACGATCAGGGCGAGGCCGTTCGAGACGAGGTGGCCGAGGCCGTCGTGGGCGTAGACGCTCGTGACGATCGTCCACGGGTCGGCGGCCAGCGGCGGTCTGAGGACGAAGAACGTTCCCATCACGCCGACCAGCGCGGTCAGCCCCTGGACGACGAAGACCAGGACGAAGACGGCCAGCACCTCGAGGACGGCGCTGCTCGAGCGGGGTCCCGACTCCTCGCTCCCGGAGTCGGGTCGCAGGTCGATCGTCGATTGGGACGTGGAGGGACGGGCCATGAAGGGAGTTGGGACGGCGGTGGGCAAAAGTCCCGGCGCTTACTGGTGTGGTGTCGACGGTCGGCGCGGGCCCTCTCGGATACCGATCGAGACGGCGGCCGCTGGTCGAACGGGAACGGCGAAAACGTGAAACTCGCTCTCGAGTCGCGATCGGACCGTCAGTCTTCGAGGACGATCTCGATCGAGACGTCGTTCGGCACCTGAATGCGCATGAGCTGTCGGAGTGCGCGTTCGTCGGCGTCCAGATCGATCAGGCGCTTGTGGACGCGCATCTCCCAGTGCTCCCACGTCGCAGTGCCCTCGCCGTCAGGCGATTTCCGGGTCGGCACCTCGAGGGTCTTCGTCGGCAGCGGGATCGGACCGCTCAGGTTGACGCCGGTGTTGTTCGCGATCTCGCGGACATCGTCGCAGATGTCGTCTAAGTCGTCTGGACTCGTGCCCGCGAGTCGAACGCGTGCTTGCTGCATTTATTCTTTCTCGTGGACTTCGAGGACCTTGCCGGCGGCGATGGTCTGACCCATGTCGCGGATGGCGAAGCTCCCGAGTTCGGGGATCTCGCTGGACGGCTCGATGCTGAGGGGCTTTTGCGGTCGGATGGTGACGACCGCGGCGTCGCCCGACTGGATGAAGTCGGGGTTCTCCTCGGCGACCTCGCCGCTCGAGGGGTCCATCTTCTTGTCGATCGACTCGATCGTACAGGCGACCTGAGCCGTGTGAGCGTGGAAGACCGGGGTGTAGCCGGCCGTGATCACGCTGGGGTGTTGCATGACGACGACCTGCGCCTGGAACGTCTCGGCGACGCTTGGCGGGTCGTCGGCGGGGCCACAGACGTCACCACGTCGGATGTCGTCCTTGCCGATGCCGCGGACGTTGAAGCCGACGTTGTCACCGGGCTCTGCTTTGGGCACCTCTTCGTGGTGCATCTCGATCGTCTTGACCTCGCCGCCCACGTCGCTGGGCTGGAAGGAGACGTTGTCGCCGGTGTTGAGGAGGCCGGTCTCGATACGTCCGACGGGGACGGTACCGATACCCGAAATCGTGTAGACGTCCTGGATCGGGAGTCGGAGCGGCGCGTCCGTCGGCGGCTCCGGCTCCGGCAGGTCGTTCAGGGCCTCGAGCAGGGTTTCGCCGTCGTACCACGGCGTGTTGTCGGACTTCTCGGCGATGTTGTCGCCTTCGAACGCCGAGATCGGGATGAACGAGGCGTCGTCGGTCTGGAACTGCACCTGCTTGAGCAGCTGGTTGACTTCCTCGACGACCTCGTCGAACGTCGACTCCTCGTAGTCGACGATGTCCATCTTGTTGATGCCGATGATGAGTTCGTCGATACCGAGGGTGCGGGCCAGGAAGACGTGTTCCTGGGTCTGGGGCGCGACACCGTCGTCGGCGGCGACGACGAGGACCGCGTTGTCGGCCTGCGAGGCCCCGGTGATCATGTTCTTGACGAAGTCTCGGTGGCCCGGACAGTCGACGATTGTGAAGTCGTAGGCGTCCGTCGAGAACTCCTGGTGGGCGATGTCGATGGTGACACCACGCTCTCGCTCCTCGGCGAGGTTGTCCATGACGTAGGCGAACTCGAAGCCACCCTTACCCTTCTCTTCGGCTTCTTCGCGGTGCTGTTCGATGACGTGCTCGGGTACGCTCCCCGTCTCGTAGAGGAGTCGCCCCACGAGCGTACTCTTCCCGTGGTCGACGTGACCGATGATGGCCAGGTTCTGGTGTTGGTCGCTCATTGTTGTAGCTCACGCGCAGAGGCGCTTATATCGGTCCCTTTGGCTCGTTGCGGTTAAAACCATTTCGAAAGCGTATTCGGTCCATCCCGCCGCCTTCTTGCGGTTTGGCTAGCATTCACACGACACGGACCGTTCGAACGGCCGGGGTAGAGGTCGCTCGGACACCCACGTCGTCGAGGACGAACTATTCGAACGGAAGAGCCGAAACACGGTGCGTACGGGGGAAGAAAGCGGGTTACAGCGGCGGGAGACGGCCGACGTCCGACAGCACCGCGGTCGCCGTCTCCGGGCCGCCCGCGCCGCGGCCGCTCGAGTGCAAGGAGCCGGCGTTGCGGGTCTCGATCTGGACGATGTTTCGCGTGCCCGTGACCGCGAGCGCGCCGTTCTCGGGGACGAGTCGCGGGCCGACGCGGACGCCGTCGCGGGTCGCCTCGCCGATCAGCCGGATCGTGCGGCCGTCCTCGGCCGCAAGGTCGAGCGCGCTGCCGGGGATCGACTGGATGCCCTCGACGGTCGCGTCCGCGAGCGAGAACCCGCCGTCGGCAAGCACGTTCGCGAGGATGACGAACTTCAGCGCGGCGTCGGTGCCGTCGACGTCGAAGGTCGGATCGGCTTCCGCGACGCCCAAGTCCTGGGCCTCCGCGAGGACGTGTTCGTAATCGAGTCCCTCCGCGGCCATGCGCGTGAGGATGAAGTTCGCGGTGCCGTTGAGGACCCCGCGGACGGCGGTGACCGACTGGGGCGTGCAGTCCTCGATCGTCGACAACACCGGGATCGCGCCGCCGACGGTCGCCTCGAACCGGATCGAGCCCGCGCTGTCGGCCTCGAGCGCGCGAAGTTCCTCGTAGCGTTCGGCGACCGGCCCCTTGTTCGCCAGCACGGCATGGCGGTCGGCCTCGAGCGCGCGTCGGACGTGACTGAAGCCGGGTTCGGCGTCGTCCAGCGTCGTCGGCGTCGCCTCGACGAGGACGTCGTACTCGGTCTCGAGGACGTCCTCGGGATCGGCCGGCCCGATGGCCTCGTCGCCGGCCTTGCGCTCGAGGGCCGCCTCGACGGGGATCCCGTCGGGATCGACCGCGGCGCTGGTCGAGTCGGCCAGCGCGACGACCTCGTGGCCGTACTCGCCGGCCAGATCGGCCACCGAACGGCCTACGTCGCCGGCACCCAAAATTGCGAGTCGCATCAGGCCTCACCTCCGAGCAGCGGTTCGACGACGGTCAGTTCCTTGTCCGAGCCGATCGAGCGGATGGCCGCGAGGGCCTCCTCGGAGCGGCCGGAATCGATCGCCAGCCGGGCGCGGGCGCTCGAGATGCCGTCGGTACCCTCGGGCGCGGCCAGTGAGAGGTCCTGAACGACGGCGTCGGCCTCGTCCTCGATCCGCGAGAGGGTATTCGAGAGATCGGTCTCGACGAGGTTGCCCACCAGCACGACGCTGACTTCCTCGCCGTAGTGTTCCTCACCGGCCTGGATGACGTTGACGCCGGCACCGCGCAAGGCGTCGACGATGTCGTCGAACCGGTCGGGCGGACACTCGAGGTCGACCTCGACGGGAATGTGCCCACGCGGTGTGATGTTGCCCCGCTGGTGGTGAATGCTCAACAGATTGCCGCCGTTGTCGGCGATCGGGGCGAGCGCGCGAAGCAACTCGCCGGGTTCGTCGACCAGCTCGAGCCGGACGGTGTACGCGCGGACGCCGCCGTCGGTCTCGGCGTCGGGCTCGTCCTCGCCGGAATCGGGCGCGTCACCCATCGCCGACACCTCCTGCCTGCAGGCGTCTACTCGTCATGATATCTGATGTCCGTAACGGGCGCGTAAAAGGATATAGGACTTGCCAAAACTGTCCGGCCCTGTCAACGTGGGACACAGGGGGAAGACGAAGCGTGACCCAGTATCCGAGCCGTCAGAGGTGGTCCTTCCCGGGGTTCGACGAGCCCCAGTCGCCGCGGCCGCCCTCGGTCCGGTCGACGCCCATGATCGACTCGGGTTGGTCGGGGCCGCCGAGGCTATCTCGAGCGTCGGGGACACGGACGGTGACCTCGTCGATCTCCGGCCACGTGATGAGTTCGGCCTCGATGTTGCCGGTCGTCACGTCGCTGACCGAACACCCCTTACAGCCGCCGCCGAGTTCGATGATCACCTCGCCCGTCTCGGGGTCGGCCGCCCGCACCGCGCTGGTCCCGCCGTGCATCTGAATGATCGGCATCTCTCGGGCCATCCACTGCTCGACGCGTTCCTGCAGTGACGGCTCGTCCTCGGAGTTGGTCATGTGCCATGCTAGGCGCTCGAGCGTGGTATAAGTTGGGTCACGACCGCGAAAACAGCCGAATTAATCCTGAACGTTTCCGTTCCCGCGTCGGCGGCACCACTCGAGGCCGGCCGCGCCCCCGGCGAGGGTGGCGAGTCCGGTAAACCCGGGAATCGAATCGTCGCTCGCGGCATCGTCCCCCGCCCCGTTCCTGTCGGACCCGTTGGACGGACCGGACTCTCGCAGCGACGGCGGATCGGCCTGTTCGCCGGACTCGATCGGGAAGGTGTAGAGTGCCCCCTCGAGCGCGGTGTTGGGAATCGCTTCCGTACTCGAAGCGATGAACGTCTCGCCGGGGTCGGCGACGCGGGCCGTCCAGAACCCGGTCTCGTCGGGATCGCGCCACCACGCGAGCCGTTCGGGGTCACTCGGATCGGAGATGTCGTGGATCTTCACCCCGCCCTGATACCACGACGAGAAGAGCCGGTCGCCGCGGAGATCGAAGTTGTGTGAGGTAGTCCAGCGCCCGCCACCGTGGCTCTCGTCGTCGGTCCGGGGCGGGTCGATCGAGCTTCGGTGGACGGGGGCCGCGGGATCGCTCACGTCGTAGAGGTCGATTCCACCCGGCCGGTCGGGCTCGCCGTCGGTCGCCCAGGCCTCCCGGCCGACCGCCAGAAGCTCGCCGGTATCGTCGACGGCTGCGTAGTGGTCGTTGCCAGGCAACCCGTAGACGGCGTCCTCGTAACCGATCCCTCGTTGGGCCTCGAGAGTGGTGTCGGCGACGTGGGTGATGTACGCGGGGTTGGTCGGGTCGCTCACGTCGACCAGATAGGTGCCGGCGTTCCAGTAGGGAAGGGCGGCGATGTCGTCCTGGACGGAAACGTCGTGGAGATATCGCCCGAGAAACGGACGGTCACGCCAGCCCGGCTCGTGATCCAGGAGGGACCACGAGCCGATCCGCGTAATTTCGCCGTCGACATCGAAGATCGCGAGCGCGTTCGTGTCCGTCTCGGACTCGTTCTCGGCGACGAACAGCAGGTCCCCCTCGAGCGTACAGTTGTGGATGTGGAAGGTGGTCGCGTACTCGTCGACGGCGGTCGGGTCGGCGGGGTCGCTCACGTCGTAGCAGCGAACCCCCATCGGCTCGTAGTCGGGGTTGGCAGGCCCTGCGACGACCAATCGGTCGCCGTCGACACTCACGTCGAGGATATTGCGCAGGGACTCGCCACCGATCTCGACATCATGTTCGGCGAGGACCGTCGGGTTGGTGGGGTCGCTCACGTCGACGGTCGCGAACCCGGTCGTGGTCGCGAGGTACGCCGTCTCGCCGTCGTCGCCGACGACGGCCTCGGCGGCGGCCTCGACGGTGACCCGACCGAGCGGTTCGTACGACGCCTGCCGTGCGGCCGCCGGCGCCGCTTGGACCGCCGAGATCGTGGTCGCGCCTGCCAGCGACAACCCGGCAGCACTGGCCCGGAGGAAGGCTCGTCGCTCCATACGTGTTCGCTCTCGTCCAGCTACATAGAAGGTCCTACTCGAGCGGAGCGGGCAGTGCGGTCACGGAACGCGGGCCGCGGTCGGTCGCGAACGGATGGCGGGCGATCACTCCCGCAGTCGCCGCCGGTCGCCGGTGCCCTCGGTGAGCGCACTCGCCAGCGCCCCCTCGACGACGACGTCGTCACCCTGATCGGTGACGCGAATCTCGGGGACGTTGGTCATCACCATCTCCGAGACGCGCTCGCGGATCGGATCGACGACCAACTCCTCGTTGTACAGGGCGACCGCGCCGCCAAAGGAGACCACGAGCGGGGCGAAGGCGTGGATCACGTTCGTGACGCCGATCGCGTTCCAGTGGGCCAGTTGCTCGATGACGTAATCGGCCAGTTCGTCCTCGCCCGCGAGTTCGAAGACGTCCTTCGCGGTGAAGTCGGGGCCCTCGAGCGGGAGGCTCGTCGAAATCGTCGGGTCGTCCTCGGCCAGCAGGCGGGCGTAGTCGGGGATGGCGTTGCCCGAGCAGTAGGCCTCCCAGTGACCCTCGTGACCGCAGCCACAGGTCAGTCGGCCGCGCGGGTCGACGACGTAGTGGCCGACCTCGCCGGCGTTGCCGTCCCAGCCGCCCACGACCTCGCCGTCACAGCAGACGCCGGCACCGATCCCCGAGGAGATAGTCACGTAGACCATGTCGTCGGGGTTGCGATCGGCGTGAAAGCGCTCGCCGATGACGCCGGCGGTGGTGTCGTTGTGGAGGAAGACGTCGTCGCTGCCGATCAGTTCCGAAATCGGCCCGGTCAGCGGGATCCGATCGATCGAATCGGGGAGGTTCGCTGGGTCGATCACCGCCCCTTCGGCGAGGTCGAACGGTCCGATCGACCCGATTCCGGTCGCGGCGATCCGCTGAGGGTCGATCCCTGCCTCCGCACACGCCCCCCGAAGCGTTCGCAGCACGCCCTCCGTCACATCGATACCAGTCGGCCCGCGCGGCGTCGATCGGCGGCTCGCACCGATCCTCGTCCCGTCGGCCTCGGCGACGACCGCCCGGACGTTGGTCGCACCGAGATCGACGCCCGCATAGTAGACCATGCTGTCCTAGGGACGACCGCGACCCTACTTAACTACCCAGATTGTACTCGCCGATGAGTTGCGATCTCGATACGTCACGGCCGGCGTTGCCCGCCGTCCGGTCCGTGATCGGGGCGTCCCGCCGTCGGCGACACTCGTATGTTACTCTATGACATAGCCATAGTATGGCTACCGACGAGCCACACCCCGACCGCGACGCCGACCCGGCCGCGGTGCCGTCCGACGCCGAACTCGAGGCCCTCCACGAGGTCGAACTCGGACTCGAGTGGATCCAGCGGGCCCAGGGCTGTCTGCTCGAGTTCCACCACGCAACGGGCCACGGGATGGACCACCTCGCCCGGAGCGAGGAGTTGCTCAGGGAGGCCGGTAACGACGACCTCGCGGACGCGATCCGAACCGAACTGCTCCCCCACGGTGTCGTCGACGAGGACCGCTGGTCCTACGACGTCCTCGAGAACTTCCAGACCACGCTGCTCGCGGAGACCCGATCGCTCGAGCGCCGGGTCCGGCGCGAGTTGGCCGACGGGAAACGACACGTCCGCGAACGCCGACAGGAACGGGAGTGGAAGCGACGGGCGGAGAAGTGATAACCGATGCTGTCGGTCGCCGAACGCCGTTCGTGAGTGGGCGTCTGTCGCGTCGCCGCCGGGACACGGAATCGGGCGAAAGCGAGACGGCGGATCGTGGCCTACTCCATCACGTCGAGGTCGCGGAAGTAGGTGACCGGGCAGGGGGCCTGCAGGATGATCTCCTGCGAAACGGAGCCGAGAACGGCCTTTTCGGCGGGCGAGCGCCGGCGGCCGCCGACGACCATGCGATCGGCGTCGACGTCGACCGCCATGTCGACGACCTCGCTACTGACCTCGCCGAGCGCGCCCCTGATCTCGTAGTCGACGCCGGCGTCCTCGAAGCGCTCCGCGAGTTGGGGCACCGGCGCGCGCTCGGCGGCGACTGCGTCGGGGTCGACGTCCTCGGCGCGAGCGTCGAAGCCCAGTTCCTCGTGGATGTCCTCGTACTCGTCTTCGGTGAAGGCGTGGCCGATCACGACCGTCGCGTCGAGTGGATCGGCGATCTCGAGAACGGTCTCGGCGAGTTCCGGAGCGCGTACTGTGTCCATCGGTCCGACCGCAAGGAGTACTGTATCGATTGCCATACCGTCACAGTGGTTGGGCCACCCGCTTAAGTATTCTCGTCGTTGCAGTATTCCAGAAATACCCGACGGGACCCAGGCGCGGACGGGTCGTGGCGGGACTACTCCTCGAACCCGTCGCTGCGGACGAACGTGACGGGACAGGGGGCCGACAGCATCACTTCCTGGGCCGTCGAGCCGAAGATCGCCTTCCCCGTCGGCGACCGCCGGCGACCACCGACGATGACCCGATCGGCACCGGCGCTCTCAGCCAGTTCGACGATCGACGGGCCGTGTTCGCCGACCGCACCCCGAATCTCGTAGTCGACGTCGTGGTTCTCGAGGACGTCCCGGATGTCGTGGATCGTGGCGTGACGCGAGGCCACCTCGTCGGGGTCGATCTCGTTGACGGTCGGATCGAACTCGAGGCGGTCGAGGACGTCGTCGTACTCGCTGCTGGTGAACACGTGCGCGAGAACGACCGTCGCGTCGGCGGGGTTCGCTACCTCGAGGGCAGCCTCGGCCAGCAGTCCGCTTCGGTCGGAATCACCGGGACCGACAGCAAGCAATACTGTCTCTAGCATGGACAGGGATTGCTCGCGCAGCGACGTAAATCCGAGGGTCACGGAAGCGGACGGTGACGGCCCCGTCCCGGGCGATTTTTCCACGTTCTCGCCGACGGGGAAGACATGGACGGACCAGACCTCACGGGGCAGACGGTACTCGTCACCGGTGCCGGCCGCGGCGTCGGCCGCGAACTCCTGTTGGCGACGGCAGACTGCGGCGCGAAGACGGCGGTCCACTACCACACGAGTGCCGACGCCGCTCGCGAGACGGCCGCCGACGCCCGCGAGCGCGGTGCCGAGGCGGCGACGACGGTACAGGCCGACGTGACCGACCCCGACAGCGTCGACGATCTCTTCGAAACCGTCGAAGCCGAACTCGGGGATGTCGACGTACTGGTGAACAACGTCGGCGACTTCGCGCCCGCCCACTGGGAGTCCCTCGCGTTCGAGACCTGGAACCGCGTCCTCGAGACGAACCTCAACGGGACCTACCTCTGCTCGAAGCGGGCGCTGCCGGCGATGCGCGAGAACGAGTACGGTCGGATCGTCAATATCGGGTACGCCTCGAGCGAGCGGGCCATGGTGAGCCCGAAGAACTTCCCCTATTTCGTCGCGAAGACGGGGGTGCTGATGTTTACGCGGATGCTTGCGGCCGACACGGCCGACGACGGGATCACGGTCAACGCCGTCTCGCCGTACGTCGTTGAGAACTCCGACGAGTTCCCCGCGGACCTCCCGCGGGACCGGCCCGCGAGCTTCGAGGACCTGATCGCGCCGCTGTATTTCTTCCTCGATCCCGACAGCGGGTACGTCAGCGGCGAGAACATAGAGGTCGACGGTGGCTGGTTGCCCGAGACGGTGTAATCCGATCGACCCGCGGCGTGATGTGCCGCGGATAGTTTTTGGTCCAGATTTTTGCAAGGAGTGGGTCTCGAACGGCGTGAGAGACCCCGACGCAGTAAAAAGGTGGGTGTAGAACCTCGAGGTCGACGGCGGCTGGTTGCCCGAGACGGTGTGATCCGATCGGACCTGAAGTGGCCCTCGTACGGGCCCGACAGGACCGAGGGGCCGGGGTTGACAACGTTTGGGGCCGTCCTTTCACGCGCTCGGACGCTAACCAGAGTATGAGTCTCCCGATCGCGATGGGGTGGCGGCACCTGCTCTTTGCCAACTGGGCGGTCGATCCTGGGATCGTCGCGGCCCGACTGCCGGACGGACTCGAGGTCGAGACCTACGACGGCCGGGCGTGGCTCTCGGTTGTACCGTATCTCAACGTCGACGTCCGTCCGCGGGGCGTGCCCGCGGCCGCCGGCGTCGATCTGCCCGAACTCAACCTCCGGACCTACGTCAGCCGGGACGGCGAGCCCGGCGTCTACTTCTTCAGCCTCGACGCCGAGGGGGCCCTCGGTGTCCTCGGCGCGCGACTGTTCCACCGGCTGCCGTACTACTACGCCGACATCGAGATCACCGGGACCGAGCGCGGGATCGCCTTCGCGAGCGAGCGCCGGCACCCGGGCGCCGCACCGGCCGAGTTCGTCGGCACCTACGAACCGGTCGGAGACGCGTTCGCGCCCGAGCCCGGCTCGCTCGCGGCGTTTCTCACCGAACACTACCGCTACTACACGACGGCTCGAGACGGGACGCTTCGCTACGCCGACATCGACCACGAGCCATGGGCGCTCCGTGCGGCGACGGCCGAGATCGAGCGGAACACGCTGTTCGAGGCCAACGGGTTCGACGCGCCCGCCGGGACGCCGGTCTGTTACTACAGCCGCGGCGTCGACATCGCGTCCTCGCGGAATCGGCGGTGGGAGTGAGTCGACCGCGGGGCAGTCGAACGCGCCTCTGACCGCTCTCTCGAGCCGAACGTCCGGCGTCGCCGCGTGCGTCGGCGACGACCTCGAGCCCCAGTAGTTACCGGTCGACCGGAAAGAGCGGAACCTACATGTTCGTGAGCCCGAACGGCCACGTACGATGAACGAACCTGGCATCCAGTCGCTGATGGACCAGGAGACGCTCGACCGGCGCGTTCGCACCGGCGAAGCCCCCGAGTGGGTCGCCGACCACTGGCACTCGTTTCGCGAGGGGCTGCTGGGCGAGCGAAACGACACGTCGTTTCCGTGTTTCTTCGGAGCCGAATCGGTCCGGGACGGCGAGCCGATCTACACCGCAGTGCCCTCGATGAGCGACGCCGACGCGCTGTTGACGCTGCGCGATCGGCTCCTCGAGTACCTCGAGGTCTACGAGGACCACTCCGACCGGGCGTCGCTGGTGACCTTTTTCAAACCGCCTTCGGAGCCGCTGTCGGAGCGGGAGTACCACGACGCGCTCTGGCACGTTCTGCAGACGCTGCACTGTCACGACCCCGAGCCCTGGCCCGCGGACATCCCGACCGATCCCGACGACCCCTACTGGGAGTTCTGTCTCGGCGGCGACCCCATGTTCCCGACCTGCCGGGCACCCTTCTATGATCGGCGCAAGAGCCGGTACTGCCCGATCGGCCTCGAGATCACGTTCCAGCCGCGGGCGCTGTTCGAGTCCCTCGACGTCACTGCCGACACCGAGGCCGGCCAGCGCGCCCGCGACGTGATCCAGGACCGCCTCGAGGAGTACGACGGCGTCTGTCCCCACGCCGACATCGGCGACTGGGGCGTCGATGGCGACCGGGAGTGGCCCCAGTACATGCTCTCGTCGGACGAGGAACAGGCCCCGTCGACGTGTCCGATCACGATCACGCGAACGCACCCGAAACCCGCCGCGCGACTGCCATGACGGCGGACGGGGTCGCGATCGGCGACCGGCTCGAGAACGCCGCGCTCGTCCTCGTCGACCTCCAGCGAGGGTTCGACCACCCATCGTGGGGTGAGCGGAACAACCCCGACGCCGAAGCCAACGCCGCGGCCCTGCTCGAGCGCTGGCGCGAGGCCGATCGCCCGGTCGTCCATGTCCGGCACGACTCGACGGAGCCCGACTCGCCGCTCCGGCGCGACGGGGAGGGGTTCGCGTTCAAGCCCGAGACCGCGCCGGCCGACGGCGAGCCGACGCTCGTCAAGTCGGTCAACAGCGCGTTCGTCGGGACGGACCTCGAGGAGCGACTCCGCGAGCGGGAGATCGAGACGCTCGTCCTCGTCGGGCTCACGACCGACCACTGCGTCTCGACCACGACCCGGATGGCGGAGAACCTCGGCTTCGAGCCGATCGTCGTCGCCGACGCGACCGCGACGTTCGGGCGGACGTTCGACGGCGACTCGTTCGATCCCGAAACGGTCCACCGAACCGCGCTGGCCCACCTCGAGGGCGAGTTCGCCGAGATCGCATGCACCGACGAGTTGCTCGCCGTCGATTCCTGATCCCGCGGACGACGCGACGTGCGGACTGGTCGCGATCGCACCGGGAAATCGGACGGGGGTCGCCGACCGTACCGATGACAAAACAGTAATAGAACGGGAGACAGTCAGGGAGACCAATGAGTGACGATCGACGACCGTTCGTGGTCGTGTTACTGGGGAGTGCGCTGGCCATGGCGGGACTCGTTCATCTCTGGCTGCTCCCGCGATATCTCCCGAACGAACCGGTGTCGGCCGGACTAGCGCTGATAGCCGGCTGGGCGAGCGTGACGTTGCTATGTTACGCGATCGGACGACTCCAGTCCGCTCCCCGGGAGTTGCCGAACATGCGGTTTGCCGACATCGGTATCGCGCTCCTGTTGGTCTCGCTGGTGATCGCGCTGGCGCTCGATGCCGTCGGACTCGCGTCCGAAGCGACCGCGCCGGTCTATGCCCTGCCGGCGCTTGGCATCTATGCCGGCCTCGCACTGATCGGCTGGTCGATCGGCCGCCGGACGGAAGCGATCAACGAGATCGTCCGCTAGTCCCGCCGGCTGCTCGTCCGGTCGGGCCCGGCTCACTCGACGCTCGATTCGGAGTTGGCGACGAAGACCGGCACGTCACCGAACCGGACGACGTGATCCGTGACGCTGCCCATCGCCATCCGGTGGACGCCGCCCCGTCCGCGGGTCCCCATGACGATGAGGTCGGCGTCGACGTCGCGGGCGTACTCGAGGATCGCCTCCGCCGGCGGTCCGTCGAGGACCGCCCCGGTGGGCTCGAGGCCGGCGGCCTCGGCGGCCTCGACGACCGCATCGACGGATTCTTGCGCTCGACCCCGCATCGCGTCTTCGGCGCTGGCGGCCTCGCCCGGGAGGCGGAGACCGCCGAGCAGACCGGTGTCGGCGACGCTGACGACGTGTACCGCCGCGTCGTGGGCGGTCGCAAGTTCGATACCGGTCTCGGCGGCGACCTCGGCGTGGTCGCTCCCGTCCGTCGGAAGCACGATCGTGTCAAACATTTCTCGGTCGTACGACAGGCGCGGTGAAATTCCTACCGGAACGTGACTTCGATCGGGGCCGACGGATTAAACGAACGCCAGCGGCACCATCACGGCCACGCCGACGGCGATCCCGGCGAGTAGTTCCCGCTTGCCGCCGCGAGGGAGTCCCTCGCCGACGTCAAGCGCCTCGGGGATGAACTCGGTGAGGACGAGGTAGATCATCGCGCCCGCGGCGAAGCCGAAGCCGTAGGGAAGGAACTCCCGAGCGTAGCGGACGAAGCCGAACGCCAGCACCGCCCCGATCGGCTGGGGGAGACTCGAGAAGACGGCCCACCAGACCATCTTCCATTCGGAGACGCCCATCGAACGCAGCGGGATCGAGATCGCGGTCCCCTCGGGTACGTTGTGGATCGAAATCGCGATCGTCATGAAGATCGCCAGTACGGGGACGGTAAAGCCGAGGAACTGCGCGCCGCCCTCGAGACCGAGGTCCGCGAAGGAGACGCCGATGGCGACCCCCTCGGGGAAGCTGTGAACCGTCAGGATCCCGAGGATGAGGACGAGTTTCTTGAAGTCGGCCTGCTCGTACTCCCGCGGATCGATCTCGGTGTCCATCAGGACATCGTGTGCGATGACGACCAGCGCGACGCCGGCGACCATTCCGATCGCGATCTCGAGGGGTGTCCCCTCGGCCAGCCCCTCCTCGACCAGTCCGAACAGCGACGCCGACACCATGATCCCCGAGGACAGGCCCCAGAGAACGACGTTACGCCGATCGCTAATGCCATCGAAGAAGAAAAACGGGAGCGCGCCGAGGCCAGTCGCCAGCGCCGTGATCAGGCCGGCGATAAACACCAGTACGAGGTTCTCCAGAGCAACCATCTGCCGGATATCGGTGATAAACGTATAAATCGGCGGCGAAAGCGGCGTTCGTAACCGTGTTATCGACGGGTCGTCCCCTCATACGGTGGGAAGCGGGGACGGTCGCTCCGAGATCGCCGACCGATACCGTCAACAGCCACCCGTCGAATGGCACGTGTATGTCACTGTGGCGATCGCGTCGGGCCGGCTCCTACCTCGCGCTGGTGGCCGGAACCACTGTCGCCGCAACGCTACTGTACAACTACGGGATGGCGACCTTGGAGAACGATCCCCAGCCGCTCTACCGGTCGCTCGAGGTCGTCTTCCAGACCTTTACGACGACCGGCTACGGCGAGGATGCGCCCTGGTCGACGCCCCAGATGAACTTCCTGATGATCGGGCTCCAACTGACGGGAATCGGGCTGATCCTCACGGGTGTCGACATCTTTGCCGTCCCGTGGCTCCGGTCGGCGCTCGCGACGACGCCCCCGACGACCGCATCCGACCTCGAGGACCACGTCATCGTCTGCGAGTACTCGCCCCGCGGCGAGGCGTTCATCGAGGAACTCGAGTCCCGCGGACAGGAGTACGTCGTCGTCGAGTCCGACGAAGGAGCGGCGAGGGAACTCCACGAGACCGATCGGCGGGTGGTTCACGGTGATCCCGAATCCATCGACGTTCTCGAGGACGCGGGGATCGAACGGGCGCGGGCGGTCGTGGCCGACGCGGCGGACGACACGAACGCGAGCATCGTTCTCTCGGCGCAGGAGGCAAACCCCGAGATCAGGGTCGTGACGCTGGTCGAGGATCAGCGCCTCGGGGAGTATCACCGGATCGCGGGGGCCGACGAGGTCCTCTCACCCCGGCAGTTGCTCGGCGAGAGCTTCGCCCACCGGGTACCGACGGCCGTCACGACCGCGGTCGACGAAGGGGTCGAGATCGGGAACGATCTGGAACTCGTCGAACTCTCGATCGCCGAGGGAAGCGACCTCTGCGGGCAGACCGCCGACGCGGTCGGGCTCCGGAACCGGTTCGGCGTCGACGGGATCGGTGCCTGGTTCAACGGGGACTTCGAGAGCCCGATTCCGCCCGATCGCGACCTCGAGACGGGGACGCGACTGCTCGTAGCGGGCGAGCCCGACCGGATCGACGAGTTGCGGGCCGAGGCCGCGTCGACGGTCCATCCCTTCGCGGCACGGCGTGTCGTGATCGCCGGCTACGGCGAGGCCGGTATGGCGGCCGGCGAGGCGCTCGCGGCGACGAACACCCGGGTGACCGTCCTCGACAGCGACGACAAGGACGGCGTCGATATCGTCGGAGACGCGCGCGATCCGGCGACGATCGACGAGGTCGGGATCGACGGTGCGTCGGCCGTGATCATCACGCTGGACGACGACACGAGCGCCATCTTTGCCACGCTGGTCGTCCGGGACCTGGACCCATCAGTCGACATCATCGTTCGGGCCAACGACGCGGAGAACGTCCAGAAACTGTACCGTGCGGGTGCGGATTACGTCCAGTCGCTGGCGACCGTCAGCGGGCGGATGCTCGCCTCGACCGTCCTCGAGGACGAGGAGGTCCTGGCCGTCGACAGACAGGTCGACGTCGTGAGACTCCCCGCCGGCGAGTTGGCCGGGCGAACGGTCGTCGACGCCGACGTCCGCTCCCGGACCGGTTGTACCGTCCTCGCTGCGGTTCGAGACGGCGAGACGATCACCGAGTTCGATCCGGCCGCGTTCGTCTTCGAGGCGGGCGACGAGGTCGTCATCGCCGGGACGGACGAGAGCGTCCGCTCGTTCGAGACGCTGTTTCTCGACTGAGAACGCGGCACGCGGTTCGGTCGTCGCGGGTCAGTTCGGTATCGCGGGCCGGCGGCCGCCGCCTATACTAGCGATCGGAGGTCCAGATCGAAGTGCTGTTTCGCGAGTTGGGCGAGCATCGGCGCGTCCTCGAGTTCGAGCAGGCGCGCGATGGCACGGAAGTTCCCCTTGTTCGCCTTGGCCAGCGTGTCGTCGTCGAGGCGCTCGAGGTCCCGCATGAGCTTGTCGTAGCGCTCGTTGGGTGCGAGATAGAGGAGGCGAGTCATCAGCAGCCGGTTGTCGACGTTGGGCGCGACGTCGCGGTGCCAGAGGGTGTCATAGACCGCGAGGTTCTCGGCGGTGGGCTCGATGTCGTCGTGTTTGAGACAGCTGTCGGCGGCCATGGCGGCCACCCGGCCCGACTGCATGCACTTGTTGATCCCCTCGCCCCAGAGCGGGTCGACGGTCGGGACCGTGTCGCCGATGGCCATGAACCGGTCGGTGTGGAGCTGTCCGGGCTTTTGGATGTGGGCCGAGCCGCGGTGTTGCTTGCCGGCGATCTTTTCGGCCTCGCTGAATCGAGGGTCGGTCTCGAGCCAGTGTTCCATGTAGTCGTCGATGGTGTGGCCGTCCTTGGCGTAGCGGCTGTGGTGTTCGTTCTGGATGTAACAGAGGCCGACCTTGGCGGTGTCCTCGCCGGTGTGGAAGATCCACGAGTAGCCGCCGGGCGCGATCTCGTGGTCGAGCCGGAGCATCATCGCGTCACGCAGGTCGGCGAAGCCGGGGCGGTCGATATCGATCCCCTCGAACTCGTACTCGATGCCGATGGCGTGGTTCTCGCGTTTGAGGTCGACGACGTCGAGTTGCTTCGCGAGGGGGGCGCTCGGCCCCGTCGCGTCGACGACGATGTCGCCGTACACCTCTTTGTCGCCGTTGTATCTGACGCCGGCGATCTCGCCGCCCTCCATGATCGGCGCGGTCACGCGGGCGTCGAACCGGTACTCCGCACCCGTTTCGCGCCCGTCTTCAACGAGGTACCGCTTGAAGTCCGCGAACTCCAGTACCGCACCGGGCTGGTCCCGGACGTAGTGTTCGGTCGGGGACTCGAGGACGACGCTGTCGGTGTACTGCATCACTACGTCGTCGGGGATACCGAACGCGGCCATCATCGAGTGGAAGGTTCCCGCAGTGGACTTGTTGCTCTGGCGCGGGAACTCGTCCTCCGCTTCGGTCTCGAGGACGACGACGTCGTACCCCCTGGCAGCGATATCGCGGGCACACTGTGCGCCGGCGGGACCGGCACCGGCGATGACTACGTCGTAGCGGTCGTTCATGTAATCGGGACTGTGGCGGACCTTAATTAGTTTGTCCAGTTACGATGGGCGGTACGTAGTGGAATCCCTTGAGTACCGGGCCTGACTCGGGAGAACCGATAGACCGGTCGTACAGCATCGATACCGGGAGATACTCCGCCAATCGAACAGGTCCGGCGGAACGAATTGCCGTCTCGAACGTAACGCCGTGGGCATAGTTGCCATAGAACAGAGAGTTCTTCGAGGCCGTCCACGACGAGACGCCGCTCGAGGCGGTCGTCTACGCGCGCCTCGAGACCCATACCTCGGAGACGGTCTCGTCCGCCCGTTTGTGCGCCTCGAGGGGTTCGTACGCGTCCCCGGAGAGGCGGACGCTCTTGGACATCTGCAGACAGTCGGATGCAGAAACCGAAAGGCGAGTACACGAGACGACGGGTCGCTACCGAACGATCGTCACGGGGACGGGCGCCTGTCGGGCGATCCGTTCGGCGACGCTGCCGAGCAGTACCCGCGAGAACCCGGTCCGGCCGTGACTCCCGACGACGATCCGGTCGACGCCGTTCTCGACGGCGAAGTCGACGATCGTCTCGGCCGGTTGGCCGACGATCGTCTCCGTCTCGAGCGCACAGTCGTACTCGGCCGCGCGCTCTTCGGCCTCGACGAGCAACTCCTCGGCGGCCTCCCGCTGGCGCTCGAGCAGTCCCTCCGGGCCCAGATGCGCCATCTCGCCGTAGCCGCTATCGGTCGGATCGACCGCGTGGACGACGGTGAGGTCGTCGTCGGGATGCTCCCGGCAGGCGAACTCGAGGGCCGCCCACCCCGGTTCCGAGTCATCGAGCGCGACCAGTTGGTGCATACCGGACCGTACGCCGACCACCCACTTGAGTGTCAGGCTCCCTCACACCTAGTGACGACTGACTGTCCCGCAAACCGAGTTGCCGCGAGCGAATCGACTCAGGCTGCAGTCACTCAGCCGATCCGGCCGGTGGGACGGCCGTCGCGATCGATCGCAGCCACGACTCCCGATCCGCGGCCTTGAGGGCCGCGGAGGCGGCCCCCGTCGCGTCGACGCCACACTCGAACGCGCGGGCGACGTCCGCGGCGGTGCGGACCCCGCCGCCGACGAACGTCCTCGTCGCCGGGCGTTCGTCGGCGACCGTCTCAACGAACGCCGCGATCCGCTCGGGGTCGCTCCGGATCAGCCCCGCGTCGCTGCCGATATCCGTCGGCCGCTCGAAGAGCAGACAGTCCGGCTCGGCGGCCAGCGCCATCCGGGTCGTCGCCCGACTCTCGACGGCGACGATCGAGTCGAGGCCCAGTTCGCGACACCGGTCTACGCACGCTCGAGGGCCGTGAACGCGACCTCGTTCTCGGGATGCGAGACGAAGACGGCGTCGGCCCCCGCGGCCGCGACCGCCTCGAGGGAGAGGTCGCCCACGCCACACTCCGCCCGTGGGGTACCCGCCTGCGCGACGACGAGCAGGTCGGTTCGCTCGGCGACGCGCCGGAGGTCGGGGGGCTGCGGAGCGACGGCGAACCGACGCCCCGTTTCGTCGGCGACGCGGTCGATCGTCTCCGCGAACGCGAGGCCGTCGTCGCCGGCCGTCCCCTCGGCGGTCTTGAAATTGACCAGGAAGAAGGGGTACTCGAGGCCCATCCCCGTTACTCGGAGTAGCCCTCCTGTAAGAACGCTCCCTCGGTCTCGTACATCGAGACCAGTTCCTCGATGAGTTCCTCGGGCGATTGGCCCTCCTCGCAGTGGCTTTCGAGTCGCTCCGCCAGATCGTCGCCGATCTCGAGTGTCTGTGTCATGGGTACGTGTGGTGCGGCCGGTCCGCGTTCCGTCAGCCGTACGGTCTGCACCCAGCGGCAAATAGTCCGGGGACACACAGCCGAAATCGGCCGGATGCCGGCCGATTCTCGCCTGCGGCCGTCCCCCGCCGGCACGGGACGGCCGGTCGTTTACCCCGATCCCCCTCGTATCCGCTCCCCGTGACAGCACCACTGACCGACGACGCGGTCGGCAAGACCGTCGTCGACGTCGAAGGCAAGGAACTGGGCATCGTCGCGAACGTCGAGAACGGCAGCGCGTACGTCGATCCCGATCCCAGTCTGACCGAACAGGTCCTCGCCTCGGTCGGCTGGGAGGGCGAAGACGACGAGGACTACGTCGTTACCGAGGACATGCTTCGCCGCGTCGACAACGAGGTCGTCCTGCGGGGCGAACTCTAGTCGCTGCGTTCGCACCGGCCGACAGCGTCACTCGAACGACCCGTCGTCCAGCGACTGTTCGCGCCAGGTCGTCCAGTCGTACATCCGCTCGAGTTCGCCGCCCTGCTGGCGGATTGCCACGGCGGTGTTGAACAGGAACGCGGCGACCAGCGAGGTCCCGACGAGCCACGCGGCGTCGGCGAGTGCCCCGTAGCCTGCGAGGTGGTTCGTCACCAGATCGACGAAGACGACGGCAGTGACACAGACGATCGCCGGCAGCAGGTGTCGCGTCAGGGCGGCGAATGTCGTCCCCTCGTGGACCCGCACGGCGCGGACGCCGTACAACACCGCCCACGCGGAGGTGACGATCCAGCCGACCGCGACCACCAGCCGGGTCGAGGCGGTCTGTGCGAGGAAGGCCCCCCACCACGCGGCGACGAAGCCGGCGATGACGACGTAATCCGCCCACGCCGGCAACAGCCGGGACCGGTCGCCCGCAGCCGGCTGGTCGTGGTACATCGCACGGATCGCCAACGCGATAAAGAGGAAGAAAAAGAGGATCGCGCCGTCGACGAACCGGCCGATCCACTCGGGCTCGAGCAACAGCGAGGCGACGCCTGAGACGGCGTAGACGATCGCCGCGCCGATGCCGATCAACAGATACCACTGTTCGGTGGTGGCTTCGACGGCCAGCACCTCTCGCACGTAGATAATAGCATAATAGAGCAATACGACAGCTGCGACGCCCATCGCGAGGTACGCGAACAGCCGTCCGATCGCGACCGTCGTGGCCGGATCGCTGGCATCGAACGTGATCGACGAAATAGGGGCGAACACCATCGGATGAACGTGACAGCCGCGCCAGTATAAGTATGTATCCCTGTTTCCGCCGCTCGGGAAGCCGTCGCGGGCGACCGCGGGTCGTCTGCCCCAGCGTCTGACGTACCGACCAGTGACGAGTCGGTTCGGCGACCGCGGTCGCCCCGCTCGAGGCGACGGCCGTCGGTCCAGACGCGGTCAAACGAATTCCGAGGCGGCGAGAAAGGAATCAGCGGCCGAGTCTCCGCTCACGGGTCCTCGTCGTAGATGTCGCGGGTGGGCTCGCCGGTGACGTCGACGACGCCGAGGGCGCCGCGGCGGGCGGCGCGAGTCAGGGCGTGGTCGACGATCTTGACCGGTCCCGGCACCGGGAACTCCATCTCGGCCGCAGCGGTGGTCCCGGGTGCGACGGGTGCGGTTTCGACGTTCAGATCGGGGTCGGTCAGGAGGTCGCCGTCGCGGTAGAAGCGACTCCAGACGTTGCCGATCGCGTGCCACGAACTCAGCAGGTTCGGGCCACCGTTGGCGAAGTACACCCGCGCAGTTTCGCCGGTGTTGGCTTCCATGGGAACGCCGCCGTCGGGGGTGAAGCCGTAGGCCTGGCCGTTGAACACGACGTAGGTGGGCTCTTCCTTGAGCATCGCATCGAAGTCGAAGCCGTGGTGGCCTTCCTCGCCGAGGTCGCCGTCCGTGTAGATCTCGTGCTGGCCGAGGTAGAACTCGTTGTCGACCTCGGGGAGGCCGTCCTCGGGCTCGACGAGGATCGAACCGAACATGCCCGCGCTGATGTGCTGGTCCATGTTCGGGATCGCGCAGTGGTAGATGAACACGCCGGCGTAATCGGCGGTGAAGCTGATCTGGGTGGGGTCGTCGCCGGGCGCGATCGTGGTCGCGTCGGCACCGCCGCCGGGGCCGTAGACCGCGTGGAAGTCCATGTTGTGGGCGGCCACGTTCAGGTCGTCGGGGACGTCGAAGGTGAGGTTCACCCGGTCGCCGCGGCGCACTCGGAGCATCGGCCCGGGCACCTGCCCCTCGAATGTCATGTAGTCGAAGGTGACCCCGGGCTCGATCTCGGCCGTGACCCGCTCGGTCCGGATCGTGACGTCGTGTTCGCGGGGCTTGTTCCAGTCGACCGGGTCCGGAATGTCCGTCGGGTCCCGCGCGATGCGGTCGACGTCGACGGCTTTGGCCGCTGGCAGCCCCTCGTCCTCAGCCGCCGACTGGTCGCCGTTGCCGCTGTCGGTCTGCGTGTCGCCACCGAGGCAGCCGGCGACTGCCAACGCGCCGGTCGCTCCGATCGCCTGCATCGCCCGTCGTCGGGTGAGATTGGATTGGGTCATTGGTCTTCTCCTCACGTGGTCGTATCGGGGATATACGTACAGGGGCATCGACGATTCTCGAGCAGTGGTAAGAGAATTGACCGTTCCCGATATATCGTGGGTGTTTAAGTGGCGAATCGAATACCGAATTGATTCGACCGAAAAGAGAGGTTTCAGGCGGATCGAGACGGGGGAGAAATCGACAGCTGACGTCGAGTCCTCGATTTCCCGATACGAGAAGGCCCGCTCGACCGTCGGGGAGGCCGCCAGAGCGAACACGGGACGGCACGAACGGTCGGCCGATGGATCCGATCGAGTTACGCGAGGCGGTGCCCGTCCTCGAGTCGAGCGTCTACTGTAACTGTGGGGCCGGCGTCACCGAGCGGGGGATCGTCGCCCGACCGCTATCGACGCCCGACGCGATCCGGGCGTCGATCCACGCGTTCAACAGCGCGGCCGACGCGGACGCTGCTCGAGGCACTGTAGCGATTCGCGAAACCGGACCGGCGGAAGTCAGTCGGCGGCCTGTCGCTCCTCGAGGGCGGATCTAACGTCGCCGTACCGCTCGAACCGATCGGCACCGATGTAGTCGACGGTGTCTTGCAGGTACTGGGCGAGCTGTTTGCCGATCTGTTGCTGGTCGTAGCCGTCGAAGGGCTGCTCGTCGTAGATCGGGTCGGCGAGCAGTCGATTCTCGACGTACTCCTCGATGCGGGGCTCGTAGACGTCGGTGACGATGTCCGGTTCGGCCACGGCCAACTGCTGTAAGACCCAGCGGCCGTTCTCGATGTGGCGGGTCTCGTCCTGTCGGACCTTACCGATGGCTTCCTGGAACGACTCGAGGACGATGTCCCGCCCCATTGCCTCGGCTTTCAGTTCGATCATCTGATCGAAGCTGAGGTAGCCGCCGCGGGCGAGTTGCGCCTCGACGATCCCCATGTAGTTCAGGTAGGCTTCCCCGAGGGTGTAGACGAGTTCGGTCCGGTCACCGCCGTTGATCGCCGCGAGGAGGTCGTCCGCGGTGTCGTAGAGGTCGTCCGTGCTGTACCCCTGCTCCTGATAGCCGCCCTCGCGGTAGGGGGCCGTCTCCTGCGTGCCGAAGACCTCCTCGAAGTACCGGCTGAAGAGGTCGGTGTGTTTGGCCTCCTCGTAGACCTGCTGGGCCAGGTACATCTCCTCTTGGACGGTGTCGAAGGGCATCTCCTCGTTGGGCAGGGCGTCCAGCGCCATCATGTACGGCGCGAGCGTCCGGGTGACGTCCTCCTCGCCGTCGTAGAAGCCCGAACACGTCGCGAGGAACCGGTGTTGTTCCGCCTCGGTGAACGACGCCCAGTCCTCCCGATCCCGCTCGAGGTCGTACTCGTCGGGGTCCCACGTCCCCTCCCGTTTGCCCTTCCGATAGAGTTCGTACGACGTCTCGCGATCGCTATAGTCGATTGTCATGTGGGCCACGACAACAGATACCATAATCAACGTTCCGGTCGGTTTCACCGACTGTCGTCGGGAACGAGAGCAGTCGGCCGAACCGGTATCCGGCGGTCTGGGACGCCGCAGCCATCCGTTTCCGAACCGCTACTCGGCGGCCGAATCGGCCGACGCGGCGGCCGTCTCGAGCATCGTCTCCCGCTCGTCGAAGTAGGCCGGCGCGTCGGCGTCGGCCTCGAACTCGATGACCCGGGTCAGGGCCGTCTGGCCGTCCTCGACATCCGTAGCCAACTCCTCGGCAAGATCGGTATAGTCGGCCGCCAGATCCTGAAACGCCTGCATCCGTGCCTGTTTGGCCTCGACGAGGAGCTGTTTCTCCTCGAGTTCCGCCTGTAACTCCTCGATCGCCGCGACGTCGACCTCGCCGGCGTCGGGGACATCGGCGGTCGAGGGGGTTTCGGTCGCCGGTACCTCGTCGGGCAGGGCCTCGAGGCGCGAGCGGATCTCGGCCATCTCGGCGTCGATCTCGTCGAGGAGGTCGTCGGCTTCCGCGGCCATCGTCTCGACGCTGCCCGAGAGCAGGCCGGCCTGCGTACGACAGTACTCGACGAGGTCGTCGACCGCGAGTGGGTCCGCGGCGTCGTCGCTCATAGTCTCCCTTGGGGCTGCCGGCCGAAGTCACTTTGGTCCCGACGGTGGGGCCGGACGACCGTTCGACTCCGAAGCGTCCGCTCCGCACTCGGTCCGGATTTCACTGCGTCCCGAACACTTCCAGAGAGTCCGTTTCCAACGGGGCCTTCGAGAAGAGGGAGACGACGTCGCCCGTTTGAATAACGGTCTCGCCTTTCGGCGTGAGGACGTCTCCGTCCCGTTCGATCCCGACGACAAGCATTTCGTCGGCCAGCAGTTCTTCATCGACCGCCTCTTCGATAGTCGTGTCCGCGATCTCGGCCCCTTCCGAGACGGTAAATTCGACGACTTCCGCGTCTCCGGCCAGACTCATGAAGTCGGTTAACGACGGTCCCTTGGGCACGTTTTCCGGGCCGAACGGGTTGTACGGCGTGTGATACTCGCCTTCGATAACGCTCTCGTCTTCGATCTCCAACCCGAGATCGGAGAGTTCGCCCGCGATTTTGTTAATCTCGTTCGTGTCCGCTCCGACGACCGTGATCCCCAAGTTCGCGGATCCGGCCATCAACTCCTGGACCGTTATGACGCCCGAAATTTCCAGGGCCGACTGGGCCAGCCGGGCACGATCCGGAATGGGGGCCGTACACCTGAAATGATAGGTGACGTACCCGTCGATGGACTTGTAATCGATATCAGCGAGATACCCGCGAAGGATCCCCTGCTCCTCGAGTTGTGCGATCCGGTTTCGGATCGTTGCCGGCGTCACCTCCATTTCTTCGGCGATATCCGATGTTGCCGTGTTCCGTGCATCCAGTGCCAAATAATAGAGGATGCGTTTGTCGATTTCATCGACGCGCTGGGTCATAGGGAAACTACGTTCAGGGCTCATAAATGTCTTCTCTGAACTCCCGCGTTCGTCCAGCGATGCTGGCGCCGAAACTCCCGCAGACCCGCACACGCGGTATTCGTCTCCGTTTGAGTGAAGCGATTCAACCGATTCGTAACGACGACCCGTCCGCGTCGTTGTCGGGCGGGTGAATCGGAGTCGGCGGGGTCGGAGTCTGACGCGATCCGACACTTGCTACCGATCATACTGGTGCCACTATTTCCGCATACAAAAATTTTCCTGGCTTTAGATTCGCTATACCGAAATAGAACCAGGCATATTTATGGTGTAGGAGAAATTTGGATCAGAGCAGGAACGTGTCGTGACAGCTAACGTATCGTTCGCGGACCGCATGACCGGCCGTCGTAGTCCGTAGCCGAACGGAAACGGCGGAGATCCAACTCAAAGTATGACAACGACTGATGCCGATCCCCCGGAGACCGTCCCCGAAGAGATCGCTGCTGTCCTCGAAGACAGCAGTGATAGTCAGCTCAGGGAGATAATCAACTACGCGCAACGATGCCTCCGAGAGCAGCCGCCCCTCACTGATACAATCGAAGCACGAAACGGGGAAGAACTCGTTCGCATAGCGGAGTACGACGCATACACGAACGTCGTCGTCGAACGCCCGGACGAGACGGGCGAGGCACGAGGACCGTTCGCCTACCGTGTCAGGTGGGAACCCCACATCAACGACGAAGGGGGAACGTACCGGTGGCACTACCTCGGAAGAGTCTACGGCGGAGTCGAGGGGGACCGAGATGACTGAGCCACTTTTCCGACGGATCGTCGTTCCGATCGCAAACCGCGACGACGCGACAGCGACCGCTACCGCACTCCGCCCGCACGTTGCGGGGACGGATCGTACCGTAATCGTCGTCCACGTTATCGAGAAGAGTAGTGGCGCACCGGATAAGGCGTCGGTTGAGCAACGCAAGCGGTATGCGGAAGACGTCTTCGCCATCGTTACCGACGAGTTCGACGATTCCCGAATATCGATTGAAACGGATCTTCGCTACGGAACCGACATTGCGACGGCCATCATCGTCGCGGCCCACGACAGTGACGCGAGTGCGATCGCGTTCACACCACGAGGGGGCAGTCGCTGGCGGAAACTGTTGACCGGAGACGTCTCTCACAACCTCATCGAAGACAGTGATATCCCCGTTCTCGTTCTCCCCCGGCCGAACGGTGAGCGAAGCGCAAGTGAGATCAGACGGAACGCTCGAGACTAGCTGCTAAAATATAAGACAACACACATATGTATATAATCATCGTCGGAGCGGGAGATATCGGATCGCCACTGATCGACATCGCTACTCGCTCCGGAAACGAGGTCGTAGTGATCGAGAAAGACGGAGCGAAAGCCGACGAGATCGCCGGCACGTACGACTGCCTGGTGCTGAATGCGGATGCGACGATAAAAGAAACGCTGAGTGAAGCCGGTGCCGACCGAGCGGATGCAGTCATCTCGACGACGGACTGGGACGCAACGAACGTCATGGTCTGTTTACTCGCAAAGGAGTTTGGCGTTCCCGCGATCACGTCCGTGGTTCACGATACGAGCCACATGAACCTCTTCCGTCAGGCGGGGGTGAACACGATCGAAAACCCGCAACAGCTCATCGCGGGCTCCCTCTATCGGGCGGTGGCCAGGCCGGCTATCGTCGATTACATGCGAATCGGGGAGGAGGCGGAAGTCTTCGAAATCAGGGTCACAGCGGAGGCACCGATCGCCGGCAAGACCCTCACTGAAGCAGGCGAGGGGCAGCTCCTACCGGACGATACCCTGATCGTCGCTATCGAACGGGAGGGCGAAGACCAGCCACAGACGCCACGAGGAGACACCCGAATCCGGGCGAACGACCTGCTGACGGTCTATTCCGCGACCGGCGCTGATCCAGAACTCACGGACATCTTCGGCCATTACGAAGACCAATTGGTGTAACTCACATGTCACATTCGACAGTCGGTCGCTCCGGGTTCGTGGCTGCATCGAAAACGGTCAGTAGGGACATCGGTGCCCTCCAGGTCCTCATCGGGGGACTGATGTCTGTACCGCTACTCGTATCGCTCCTCTATCAGGAATGGTATAGCGCAGTTGCGTTTCTGATTGCGGGGATGATAACCGCCCTCGGTGGCGCAACCGTGTATAAAATATGCGAAGACGCTCCCGAACCGAAACGCCATCACGCGATGATCGTTGCGGCGCTCGGGTGGTTCGTCACTGCGGCGTTCGGTGCCCTCCCGTTCATCGTTGCCGCCCACATCACGCCACCGGCCGTACTCGAATCGTTCGTCCCGGCGGGGGAGAGTTACCGCTCGAGTCTCCGCTACTTTCGGAACCCTCTCCATGCCTTCTTCGAGAGTATGAGCGGGTATACGACGACGGGGCTGACGATGAGCGTGCATGAACCCTCGGTCGGGCACGGGTTCCTCTGGTATCGGTCACAGATGCAGTGGATCGGTGGCGCGGGGATGATCGTCCTCTCGTTGGCGATTCTCAGACAGCCCCACGGGGTCGCAGGCATCTCGCTCTATCAGTCGGAAGGACGAAACGAGAAGTTACGGCCCAGTATCGCCGGTACGGCGCGTGCGATCTGGAAAATTTACGTCGGTGTTACCGCTCTGGTCGCCGTGTACCTCGCAGCGGCGACGTTCCTCATCGCCCCGAATTACGGCATCGAGAATACGATCTTCGACGCGATCAATCACGCGATGACCGGGCAGTCCACCGGCGGGTTCAGCACGCTCGACGACTCCATCGCCGGCTACGATTCCTACGCGATGGAACTCGTCCACATCCCCGCGATGATTACCGGCGCGATCTCGATCCCGGTCTACTACGGGGTGCTTTCCGAGCGTGACGTCCGGGAGTTCACTCGAGATCCGCAGGTCAGGGGACTCTGTGCAATGTTCATCGTCGGTGTGGTCGGGCTGACAGCGTTCCTCGCTCGCTGGGTCGGCGTTCCCTATACCGGAGATCCGATAGCGTACCTCGGTAACGTGGTGACGAGTCAGGCGCTCCGTGACGGGCTCTTCCAGTTTATCAGTGCCCAGACGACCACCGGCTGGCAGACGTCCGCGATCGGCGACTGGAACGGCGGCGCAGTCATGGTCATCGTCCTCGGTGCCATGTTGCTCGGCGGGTCCGCAGGTGCGACGGTCGGCGGAATCAAAATCATCCGCGGCCACATCATCGCGCGTGGGATTCGGTGGGAGATATCCCGCGTGTTCCTCCCGAAGCACGCGATCGATGATCTCCGCATCGGACAACGGAGAGTTACGGCCGATGAAGCCAACGACGAGATACGGGCCGCAACGACCTTTGCGTTCATCTATCTCATCGTACTGGCCGTCTCGCTGTTCGTGCTGTTGGCGGTTCTCCCATCGGACTTCACGCTCGCCGACGGGATCTTCGAAGTGGCGACTGCACAGGGTACCGTCGGACTCTCGTCGGGGATCACTGGCCCGGACATGCCGGTTATCGCGGAGCTACTGTTCATCGGTCAGATGTGGATGGGGCGCCTCGAGATCATCCCCGTCCTCGTCCTGCTTAACAGTCTCTTCAGGAGGTGACGTGGATGTTCAACCGGACCGAATCCAGTACGCCCGTCCTCGACGTGCCCGGCCCGCCGACCGGTCGTGATCCCGCGGTCGTATCGCTCGTCGACTATCGCCGTCAGACACCATCACAATGTACGTAATCATCATCGGCGCGGGCCGCACCGGAAACACTGTCATCGACCTCGCAACGCGGGACGACCACGAGGTGGTCGTCATCGAACGCGATACGGAACTAGCCGAAGCAGTGAGTACGACCTACGACTGTCTGGTCCTCAATGCGGATGCGGCATCGAAAGAGATCCTGCTCGAAGCCGGCATCGAAGAGGCGGACGCGCTCATTTCGACAACGGAGAGCGATTCGGTCAATCTCATGATTACCATGTTCGGCAAGCAGTACGGGGTCGAGACGCTCGTGAGTTCGATCAACGACCCCGCCCACATGGAACTGTTCGAGGACCTCGGTGTGAGTATCGTCGAGAGTCCCCACCGACTCAACGGCCAGTATCTCTATCGCGCGGTCCAACACCCCGCGATCCAGGACTTTATGCCGATAGCGGGTGGAGCGGAAATCTTCGAAGTCACGGTCGATGCGGGCGCGCCGATCGACGGCCGCAGCCTGATCGATGCTGACAGGGACGGCCTGCTGCCCGAAGAGACGATTATCGTGGCGATCGTACGGGACGACGACCTGGTCATTCCACAGGGAGAGACCGAGATCCGAGCGGATGACGTTGTCACGATCTTCGCAAGAAACGGGGCAACGAACCGGGTCACGGATGCGTTCACGGGGTCGTAACCATGGTCGACGGTTCCGAGCGAACGGCCGTTCGCATCACCGTCCCACGCCGGTCCGTCGATTCGGATGTGGATTCGTCCCTCCGTAGCGGACCGCTCATCCGGACGCCGGAGTATACCGTCGTCGTCCCCGTGACCGACGTATTGCTCGATACCGAGACGCGGAGCAACGTCCGGCGGCTCCTCCGGACAGCAGTTGCACTCGCAGCGGACAACGACGGCCGGGTACTGTTGCTCGGCCTCGAGACCGTGCCGAACGACGCGTCACTCGAGACGGTTCGACGGTATCTCCGACGGGAACGATCGGCCGACTCCGACGCGGAAGTACCTGAGACCGTCGAAAAGCGACGCAAGCACGTCGCCCGAATAGCTGAGCGGGCTCGAGACCTCGAGCCGAGCGTCCCGATTCGGCCGGTCGTTCGGGTCGTGAGCGATGCCACGGACGGGATTCGTGCCGTCATCGATGACGGGAGTGAAACGGCGGTTCTGTTGCTCCGGGACACCGGGTTCGGTGCGGACGGGCGACGCAGCGTGGGGAGGATTGATTCGAACCTGGCTGACGCCGAGTGTGACGTGTTCGTCGAAACGCCGAGCGTGCGAGGGGAAGAGACCCCGCTGTACGTCCCGGACGTCGAGGACCACACTGTCGCTTCGCTCGCGGAAGCCGAAGCGACGCCGATCGACTCGATACTGTTGCCCGTCGGAGGGGGCCCACACGCCGCCCTCGCTGCGGAAGCAGCACGCGCGCTGGCACGCGCTGTCGATGCGTCAGTCACCGTCCTCCACGTGATTCCCCCTGATGCACCCGCCCAGACGGCGGCTGAGGGGACAGAGCTACTGAAATTCGCCGAATACGTCCTTGGCTCCGACGTGACGTCCGAAGTGGAACTTAGAGAGGCCCCCGAGACGGCCGACGAGATCGTACGGGAAGCGAAGACACACGATCTGACATCGATAGGGGCCCCGGAGCAGCGATCCCGATTGGAACAGTTAGTCTTCGAATCGGTTCAGCAGACGCTTTCGGAACTGCACGGGACAACCGTCCTCGTGGCTCGAGACGCTGATCGAACCACGCGGTCGCTCTACTACCGGTGGAAGCGGGGTATCGAAGCGAGCGGAGACGAGCGCGAGTCCGTAAACTGACGGCGGTCTCTCCGAAGCGTCGACCGACCGTAGGGGGAGAGAGCGGAGAGCAAGCCGTTGGGAGACGGAGGGACTCTGCCCGGAACGGGGCGGTGGCAGTATCGTAGCCGCTGAAAGTCATTGCATACCTGATCGCACGACAGCGTTGCGATCAGTGTGTAACTCGTTTCAGCGGCTACTATCGCTATCGTGTGTAGCGCTGTGAAAAAACGCGATCGCCGTTCGTCGCGATGAGCGACAGCGGGCGGTCGGTATTACTTGCGGACGAGGTTCGTCGCGCGGGGTCCCTTGGGGGATGATTCGATGTCGAACTCGACTTCCTGTCCCTCTTCGAGGTCCGGACCGCCGACGTCTTCCATGTGGAAGAACACGTCCTCGTCGTCGTCTACTTCGTCGCTGTCAGTCGAAATAAAACCGTAGCCGCCCGTGTCGTTGAAGAAGTCAACCTTACCGTTTGCCATTACAACCACTCGTAGTCCCGACTCGGGGATAACACTTCCGAAAGACCCGCCGTCACGGCTCGCCGTCGGAATCGGTCGTTAGTCCGGCGTACTCGTCCGTATGCCAGCGATGCGGCCGTCCGGAGAGAGCGGGCGCGACGGTGCGGCCATCGCTCACGGAGACAAGTATTTACGCCATGGTAACATGGGCCTACAAGCATCGCTATGAAACCGTGTCACAGCTGTCAGGCGGTCATCGACGAGTATCTCCTGGATAAACAACTCGAACCCCTGCGCGACCTCACGGTCGACGACTTCAACGTCTGTGCGGACTGTGTAACCATCGTCGCGGACGCGTGCGTGGAATGCGGCAACGCGGTGTACGTCCCTCGAGGCAAATCCGCCACCCCCGACTACTGTCCGGCGTGTCGGTCCGATCTCATCGAGCAGACCGGCCACGACCCCGGATGGAATCGCGATCTGCCCTCGGTCTGATACGGTTTACTGTAACGATGTACCGGTGGGACCGCAGGACGGTCGCGGTCCCAGCGGCAATGACTTACAGTAGACCGTATGAACGGCGGTCCCGACTCGAGCGACGACGGAGCGGTCGACGTGTCGGATCGCTATTTTTTGTGGGTGAAGATGACGCCCTTGCCGTCGGCCGAGCCGACACAGAGGTCCAGCTGTTTCGAGAGGTTCAGACTCGTCGGGTTCTCCTTGCAGACGACGAGGTCGTCGAACTGCTCGTCACAGGCCGGGCAGGCGACCGCGACCGTGTTCTGGTAGCTCTTGATCGCCTGGTTCTCCTCGCGCAGCGTCAGCGATGCCGCGAGTTCCTCGAGATCGATCTCGTCCATACGTCCCGTTTCGACCCCGGCGGCATAAAGACGGGCGAAAGTCGCGACTCGCGACCTCGGACGGCTATGCGGTTCGAGGGGACGGCCTCACGGACCGATTCTGAATGTCAACGCACACCACGGCATTGGGCTTTCAGACTCGTTAAGTTCTTCCGGCCACTGACTCAGTACAATGAATTCGACACCGTATCGCCGACCCGAACAGTCCCGATTTGCGAGCGAACGATGAGCAAGGACACTATCGACGTCCGCGGTGCGGAAGAACACAACCTCAAGGACCTCGACGTGACGATCCCCCGCGAGGAGTTTACCGTCGTCACCGGCCTCTCGGGGTCGGGCAAGTCCTCGCTGGCGTTCGAGACGGTCTACGCCGAAGGGCAACGGCGGTACATCGAGAGCCTCTCGGCCTACGCCCGGAACTTCCTGGGCCAGATGGACAAACCGCAGGTCGAGACCGTTGAAGGACTCTCCCCGGCGATCTCGATCGACCAGAAAAACGCCGCGAACAACCCCCGTTCGACGGTCGGGACGGTGACGGAACTCCACGACTATCTCCGGCTCCTCTACGCACGCGTCGGCACGCCCCACTGTCCCGACTGTGGCCGCGAAGTCGGCGAGCAGAGTGCGCAAAACATGGTCGAGCGCATCCTCGAGTTGCCCGAGGGGACCAAGGCCAAGCTCGCGGCACCGGTCGTCCGCGACCAGAAGGGGGCCTTCGAGGACCTCTTCGAGGAACTCGTCTCGGAGGGCTATGCCCGCGTCGAGATCGACGGGGAGGAGTACGACCTCACGATGGACGATCCGGATCTCGACGAGAACTTCGATCACACCGTCGACGTGATCGTCGACCGCGTGAAGGTCAGTACCGAGGACCGGCCGCGGATCATCGACAGCGTCGAGACGGCGCTTGCCGAGGCCGAAGGCGTCCTGAAGGTCATCCTCCCGGATGCATCCGAGGAGGTCGCCGCCGACCTCGGCGA
Source organism: Natrinema sp. CGMCC1.2065 (assembly GCF_051225675.1). Lineage (NCBI taxonomy): Archaea > Methanobacteriati > Methanobacteriota > Halobacteria > Halobacteriales > Natrialbaceae > Natrinema > Natrinema sp. CGMCC1.2065. The sequence continues at coordinate 64,590 of NZ_JBPJSJ010000005.1, forward strand.
GGAAGCCCGCCGAACCGGCGCGCTGGGCGAGGAACGCGAGGAGGACGACCGCTTCGTCGTCGAGTTCTCGAAGGACCTCGCCTGCACCCACTGCGGGATCGACGTCCCCGAGATCGAGACGCGTTCGTTCTCGTTCAACTCGCCCCACGGCGCGTGTCCGGAGTGCGAGGGACTGGGCGAGACCAAGGAGGTCGACGAAGACCTCGTCGTCCAAGACGAGTCCAAGCCGCTCAAGCACGTCTTCGAGGCCTGGAGCTACAACCGGTCGTACTACCAAACCCGGCTCGACGCCGTCGCCGAACACTTCGGCGTCTCCCTGTCGACGCCGTTCGAGGACCTCGAGGAATCGATCCAGCAGGCCTTCCTCTACGGGACGGACGAGGAAGTGGTGTTCAAGCGAAGCACCAAGAACGGCACCCGCCGGAAACGGAAGCGCTTCGAGGGGGTCATCCCGAACCTCGAGCGCCGCTACATCGAGACCGACTCCGACTCGACGCGGGACCACATCGAGGACTACATGTCGGTCACGGAGTGTCCGGCCTGTGACGGTACGCGGCTCAAGCCCGCCAGTCGCGCCGTGTTGGTCGACGACACCGCAATCACGGAGATCAACGCGATGAGCATCGGCGACGCCCTCGATCACTTCGAGTCGATGGAAGCCGACCTCACCGAGCGCGAGAAGGTCATCGCCGAGGAGATCTTAAAGGAGATCCGCGCGCGGCTGAGCTTCATGGTCGAGGTCGGACTCGAGTATCTCACGCTCGATCGGGAGGCCGCCACCCTCTCGGGCGGGGAGAGCCAGCGCATCCGACTCGCGACCCAGATCGGCTCCGGCCTCGTCGGCGTGTTGTACGTCCTCGACGAGCCCTCGATCGGGCTCCACCAGCGGGACAACGACCGCCTGCTCGACACGCTCGAGGAACTGCGCGATCTCGGTAACACCCTGCTGGTCGTCGAACACGACGAGGAGACGATGCGGCGGGCGGACAACGTCATCGACATGGGGCCCGGCCCCGGCAAGCGCGGCGGCGAGGTCGTCGCCAACGGCACCGTCGAGGAGGTCAAAGCGACCGAGGAGTCGATCACCGGCGATTACCTCTCGGGCCGCAAGCAGATCCCGGTGCCCGACGAGCGACGCGACCCGGAGGGGGCGCTGACCGTCCTCGGGGCGCGCCAGCACAACCTGACGGACCTCGACGTCGACATCCCGCTGGGCTGCTTTACTGCAATTACGGGCGTCTCGGGTTCGGGCAAATCCACGCTCATGCACGAGGTCCTCTACAAGGGGCTGGCCCGCCAGATGAACGACAACACGAGCGTGATCCCGGGCGACCACGACAGCTTGGAAGGCCTCGAGGAAATCGAGACGGTCCGGCTGATCGACCAGTCGCCGATCGGTCGCACGCCCCGGTCGAACCCCGCGACCTACACCGGCGTCTTCGACTACATCCGCGAGCTGTTCGCCCAGACGAAACTGTCGAAACAGCGTGGCTACGAGAAGGGGCGGTTCTCCTTCAACGTCAAGGGCGGCCGCTGTGAGGAGTGTGGCGGGCAGGGAACCGTCAAGATCGAGATGAACTTCCTCTCGGACGTCCACGTCCCCTGCGAGGAGTGTGACGGCGCGCAGTACAACGACGCCACGCTCGACGTGACCTACAAGGGGAAGACGATCGCCGACGTCCTCGAGCTGTCCGTCGAGGAGGCCTACGACTTCTTCGAGTCCTCGAGCCGGATCCGCCGCCGGCTGAAGCTGCTGAAAGACGTCGGGCTGGACTACATGAAACTCGGCCAGCCATCGACGACGCTCTCCGGTGGTGAGGCCCAGCGGATCAAGCTGGCGGAGGAGTTGGGGAAGAAAGACTCGGGCGAGACGCTGTACCTGCTCGACGAACCCACGACCGGACTCCACAGCGAGGACGAGCGCAAACTCATCGACGTCCTCCACCGACTGACCGATGACGGCAACACCGTCGTCGTCATCGAACACGAACTCGACCTCGTGAAAAACGCCGACCACATCATCGACCTCGGCCCCGAGGGCGGCGAGAACGGCGGCGAGATCGTCGCGACCGGAACCCCCGAGGAAGTCGCGCGTCTGGACGACTCCCACACCGGCCGCTATCTGCGCGATCTCCTGCCGAAGATCGACCTCGAGGGGCCTCGCGGCGAGCGGGTCGAGCCCGTGACCGCGCCGATGGACGACGACTGACGGCGACGAGCGGTGTCGGCCACCGGGCCGACACGAGGACCGCTCGCTCGGCACTCGACAGCGAACAGTATAACTGCGTTCCGTCGGAACCGCTCGAGCGATGAGTCGATTGAAGACCGTCGTTCGCCGCGGGTTCACCGGCGGCGGCGTCGCGACCCTGTTGTTGGCCGGACTGTTCGTCGTCGGTGGCGAGCCGAGCGCAGTCTCGACGCTGGTTCCGGCCGGGTGGCTCGGTGCCGTCGGCGTCACGCTCCTCCTTGCAGGGACGCGAGAGCGACTCGCGATTGCCGGACGCACCGTCGGCTGGCCCCGCGTGGCCGCGGTCGGCATCTGTCTGCTCGCCGTGGGCTGTGGCGGGTTCGGCCTCACCCAACTCGGCGCGTTCGCCGTCGGAAGCGTGCCGTGGCTGCTCACGGCCGCACTAACCGTCTTCGCGGTGGGGTATTTCGGCTGGTTCGCCCGCGAGTGCTGGACCGGCGGGCGGCTGTTGGACGCGGAGATCTTCGCGGTCGAGTGACGGGAGAGCCACAGCGGCGGGTCGTACCGGCTGTCGGTCTCGGGCCTGCCCGTTCACGATGCCGTCGTCGCCGTCGGTCCTTCGTGGCGCAACTTTCGGAGTGACGACCGGGCGTACAGCCAAGGGGACGGACGGTCAACCCCAGGACATGGGAGAGAACGAGACACACACTGACGAACCGCCGGCGACCGAGGAGGCGCGGACGGACTCGTTCGACCTCGAGGACGCCGAGCGGGTCCGGATCGGCGTCACGCGGGGCGAACTCGACCTCGAGATGGGGCCGCCGCGGGAGTATCCCGAGCGGGCCGATATCTCGGTGCGGCCCGAAGCGGAGGACCGCCACCGAGTCGTGCTGAGCATCGACGCGATGGCGGGGGACCACGCGACCGGCCACGCGGACGTCGAGCTGACGCCGACGGAGGCGCGGCGGTTGCGGGAACGTCTGGGCGAGGTCGTCCGCTGGATGACCGAGGGCGACGCGCCCGGGGACGAGGTCGACTCGTCGTAACGGACACGGGACTCGGCTCGCCCGTCGGGCATGGACCGCCGACCGGCAGTCGTATGACTGGTCGGCGAATGACGGCTACGAGTGGTATGAAAAGCTGTACGCCGGAGCGACGCATCGGGAGCGACGACCGGAGAGTCCGTCGGAGCCCGAACCGGGGGGCTACTCGGGACTCGGCTCCTGTACCCGCGAGATGTAGCCGGCCAAGTCCGATGTCGTGACCATTCCGATGACGCCCTCGTCCTCGTCGACGACGGGGATATGGTGGAAGCCGCGTTCGACCATCACGTCGGCGGCGTCGCGGATGCTGTCCTGTGCCCCGACAGTGACGACGTCCGTACTCATGTAGGTCGAAACCGGGGTCCGGTCCTTGGGCTTTCGCTCGGCGACGATCCGAACGAAGTCCGTCGTCGTCAGGATCCCCTCGAGCCGGTTGTCGTCGTCGACGACGACGACCGACCCGATTCCGTTGTCGAGCATCTCGCCCGCGGCGTCCTCGACGAGCGTATCCGGCGCGACCGTATAGACATCCGTTGACATGACTCGCGCGACGAAAATGTCTTCCATACCGTACGGTATTCGGTAGACAATATAAGAATTGTCGGACTGCGGAAGGCGGACGGAGGGGGGGCCGAGCCGTCTCCGAGCGACCGGACGGGTGAGTGGCGCACATTTAAATACGAAATCGGCCATACAGGGTGACGTGTCATGCCGTCCTCGCCAACCCTCGAGGGAACGTGCAAACTCCTCCCCGAACCCGCGCCCAGCGACGCTCTCCTCGCGGCCGCCGCCGACGAGTACGCCGCCCTCGCCGCCGATCACGGCCCGCGGAACGTGCTGGTGCTGAAACGGCATCCGGCGGGCCTGGCATCGCTGACCGAGGCGCTGGCCGATGCGCCCCTCGAGCGCGCCGATGGCCCCCGCTCGCCCCGCGTCGAGTCGCTGCCGGAACACGCCTCCAAGACCATCGAGGCGTACGACCCGACCCTCGACCGCCTCGAGTACGAGGAACGCATCGAACTCATCTCGCTGGTGATCGACGGCGCGAGCCGCTCCGTCCCCGACTACCTCGAGCGCGCCGCCGACCACGAGGGGTTTTCCCGCGACGTGGGCCAGTTCCTGCTCGAGGCGACCCGCCAGCGGATCAGGCTCGCCAATCTCGACGACCCTCACGACTGTCTGGCTTTCCTCTACGCGATGAACGACCGATTCCACGACGAACTCGCCGCGCGGGGCTACGTCGAGCGGGCGGACGTGATCCCGCGGGCGGTCGACCTGCTCGAGGCCGACGCGGACGGCCTGCGATCCCGCGTGACGGCCGCCTTCGACGCCGTGTTGGCCATCGAGTTCGAGGAGTACCGCCGGCTCGACCGCCACTATCTCGCCGCGCTGTCGGCGGACGCCGATCTCGTCTGTCTCGGTGAACGCCACGCCAGCGTCGAACGGACGCGGGTCGAGCCCGGAAGAGTCGCCGACATCGCGACCGAAGCCGGCCTCGAGGTCGAGTCGCTCGAGCCCCCGAGACCGAACGCCGACGGGCCGCCACACCGGGCGATCACGCGGTTCCTCGCGACCGGCGAGGTGCCGGGGAGCGCGGAGTCGGAGCCGGTCGGTCGGGCCCGACGGCTCCGGACCGAGACCGCTCGTGAACAGGTCCGGGCGGTCGCTACCGAGATCCAGTCGTTGCGCGACCGCCACGGCTGGCCGTTCGACGAGTTCGCCGTCGCCGTCCCGCGGATCGAGCGCGTTCCCGAGACCAGACGGCGGCTCCGCGAGGCCGGCGTCCCGACGGCGACGATCGGCACTCCCTCGCTGGCCGAAGACCCCGCCGTCAACGAACTCTACGCGGTCGTTACCTGTCAGTGCGAGCGGGAACGGGACGGCGACGCACTCGAGCGGGCCGACGCCGATCCCGTCGACCCCGACCGGGACCGGCCCGATTCCCTGACTACGTCGTTGGATCGGCTCCGGGCCCGGGTGCCGGCGTTCTCGCCTGATTTGCTCGCCGAGACCGCCGGCTCGAGCGTCCGGCGTTCGCTCGAGCGCTGGATCCGGCGGACGGACCTCAAAGGGCGGATCGCCCGCGAGGAAGCGTGGGTCGACGCCCGCGAGGGCTACGAGGGTGTCCGCCGGGTTCTCGAGATCGCCGCGTTCGTCGAGGAGACGGACCTCGTGGGGCCGGACTGGCAGGGACTGCGCCGGATGCTCCGGCGGACGATCCAGTACGACGCGCCGTACGTGCATTCGGTCGAGACGCGGCCGCCGACCGGCGGCGTTACCGTCTGTGCCGTCGGCGACCTCAAATACGACTCGCGGCGGGCAGTGTTCCTGCTCGATCTGACCGACGAGACCTATCCGGGCGAGCAGTTTCTCACCCAGCTGTTCCCCGGGGCGTGGCTCCGATCGATGCCGAGCTACCCCGCGGTCACCGACCCGTCGGTCGACGCCATCGCCGACACCTTCGCCACCGTCGACGCCGACGGCGTCGGCGACCGCTTCGAGACCTACCACGCACAGCGGTCCCGACGCCGGCTCGCACTCGGGGCTCGAGCCGCCGAACGCGCCCTCTATCTGTGTTCCTACGAGCGGGGGTCGGGCGGCCTGCGCCGGACCCACGACGAGTCGCGGTACTTGCAACTGATCGACGCGACGCGCGGGCTCGCCCTCGAGTCCGTCGACGCGACGGCCGGGGCGGCGATCCACGGCGAGACCGACGCCGTCGAGGCGCTGCTTTCCCAGCCGCGGGGTGAACTCGAGCGGCTCCTCCGGGAGGCGAGTACGGGGGGTGAGGCCGACCTCGGCGAGACCGAGACGCTGTTCGAGGAGATCGCGGTCGTCCTCGACGACGGCGATATCGACACGGAACTCGCCGAGGCGGTCCGGTCGCAGTTCGAATTCGCCGCGGGCGAGGTGGTCCGGAATGAGTGACGCCGACGCCGTTCCCACGCTCTCCGTCGAGGGGCTCCGGACCGGCCTCCGCTGTCCCCGCCAGTACGAGTTCGCCCACGTCCACGAACTCGAGGGCGAGCCGGCGGCCGGCGACGACCGGGTCGACTTGCTGCGGACCGCCCTCTGTGACGCGCTCCGGAGCGCCGATGCGGACCGCGAGGCCCTCGAGTCGATCGCCGCGGACCGGCTGGCGACGCTGTGGGCCGACCACGACGAGCGCTTTCATTCGGCGACCCAGCGCCGCCACGAGCGGCGCGTCCTCGAGGCGACGGCCGCCGCGTACGTCGAGGCCGTCGGCATCGACCACGCCGCGGGGATCGAGCGACTCGAGGCCGAAGCGATCGGTGGCGAACTCGTCGGACCGGGGCTCCCGCTCTCGAGTACGCTTGAACTGTCCGAGCCGAGTCTCGAGACCGACGCGGTACGGATCGACGCGACGGTCGACTACGTCACCGTCGACGGCTCGTCGCTCGTCGGCGTCCGGTTCGTACCGACGGTCGCGCCGCTTGGCCTCCTCCGATACCGATCGGACTGGGAGGGCGACGTCGCTGCCCTCTTTACCGACCACTTCGACCCCGAGTCGGCCGCGTTCGACCCTGCTCCCGTCGGCGCGCTCCTCGAGACGGCCGTCGTCCTCGACGGCCTCCGCGGGCTCCGCGACCGGCTCGGACTGGGCGATCGGACCTGTCGCTACGTGCAGATTCCACTCGCCGATCGGTCGGGGACGGCGGTAAACTGGGTCCGCGACGACGTCGAGACGAGCCTCGAGATCGTCGACCTGACCGACGGCTACGTCGATCACCACACCTTCGGGATGACCCACGAGCATCGCAACGAGACCGTCGACGACCGCCTCGCGGCGGTCGCCACCGAGCTGGTTTCGGGGCCGTACGACCCCACGGCGCGGTGGGCGGCGATCGAGGACCACGCCTGCCCGACGTGTGAGTACACCGTCTGTTGTCAGGACTACATCGCCCGGGAGGTGGGATTCGATGGCTGAGGACCGCAGCAGCGGCCCCGACCGCGATCTGACGGACGGGCTCAAGGCCGGGGCCGACCGCGGAACGAGCCGAGCCGACGCCGGCGACGCGCCCGGCCACGCGTTCGCGGCCGGCGTCGACCCCAAGGGCAACCAGCGGGCGGTCATCGAGAGCGACGCGGCCTGTACCTCCGTCGACGCGGGGGCTGGCACCGGAAAGACGACGACCATGCTGTTGCGGATCGAACGCGCCATCGAGCGCGGCGACGTCGACCCCGAGGACGTCCTCGTGTTGACCTTCGCCAACGAGGCCGCCGCGAGCATCCGCGACGCGGTCGCCGAGCGGCTCTCACCCGACGCCGCCGCGGCGATCGACGTCTACACCTACCACTCGTTCTGTTACCGGCTCGTCCGCGAGTACGCCTACTACCTCGGCTATGCGCCCGACTTCGAGGTCGTCACTGAGCGCAAGCGCCGCCGGATCGTCGGCCGCCTGCTCGCGAGCAACGACTACGACTTCGCGGCCGCCTCGGCCCGCCCGGACGAGGGGACGGCCGATCTCGCCGACGCGGTCGACGACTTTATCGCCGCGATGAGTCGGGAGGGGATCACCCCCGAGCGGCTCCGGTCGGCGCTGCCGGCGGTCCGGACCCTCGAGTTGTGCAACGAGTTCGTCCTCTGGCTCGAGCGGACCGCCGACGCGGAGCTGTCCTTCGACAACGAGGCGCTGCGGTGGTTCAACGACGAGGCCCACCTCGAGACCGCCCGCGAGTCGCTGGTCGACTACGGCAAGCTCATCGAGTACTGCCGCGAGAAGATCGCCGAAGCGCCGGACGCCTTCCGGGCGGAGGACGTGGTTCGGGACATCGACGGCTATCTGCGGGCGCTCCAGACCTGCGTGACGAACGCGATCGAGGCGCTCGACCTCGCGGAGCCGACCACGAAACACCTCCCGCGGGCGCTGTTCGGCAACGAGATCTGGGGGTCGACCACGGAACGGCTCGAGCAAACCCCCTTCGGCCGGCTTAAACACTACGTCGAGTTCCTCCGGCTGGCCCGCCACTACACCGACGTCTACGCGGACTACCACGACCACCTCGAGGCCGAGCGGGCGCTGGACTTCGACGAACTGGTGCGGACGGCGACGGACCTGCTGGACGATGACGCCGTCGCCCCGGCGATCACCGGCCAGTGGACGCAGGTCTACTGTGACGAGTTCCAAGATACCGACGCGACCCAGTTTTCGTTACTGACCGAACTCACCGACGGCCCCGACCGGCCGGACCTGCTCGCGATCGGCGACAAGGACCAGGCCATCTACGGCTGGCGCGGCACCGACCGCGAGGGGCTCGACCGCCTGGCGACGACCGCGGCCGACCACCGCGGGATCGAACTCGAACTCAACTTCCGCTCGCGCCAGGAGATCCTCGCGCTGACCAACGCCTGTGACTACGCCCACCAGTCCTCGAAGACGCTGCGCGAACACGGCCGGACCGAGGGGACCTACGACGAGGCCGACCCGCCGGATCGCGTCGTCAAAATCGAGAGCGACGAGATTCCCCAGTCGACGCCGGAACAGGTCGCGACGACGGTCTCGCGGCTCCTCAACGGCGAGGCGGAAAACGTCCCGCAGCGATCGCTGGGCGATCTCGCGGTCATCGTCCGGACGAACCGCCACGCGCAGGCGGTGGCCGACGAACTCCGGTCGCTGCGAATCCCCTACGAAGTGTCGGGCTCGCCGCGGGGCGAGGTCTCGCCCGGCCTGCAGACGGCGCTGTCGTACCTCCGGGTGCTGGTCGACCCGGGCGCGGACGCCCACCTCCGGCGCGTGTTACTCTATCGGTACCGGTTCTCCGAGAGCGATCTGGCGACGCTCCAGCGACGGGACGGCTCGCTGTACGACGCCGTGACCGCCGCCGAGCCATCGGCGCTCGATCTCGAGGCACCCGACCGACTCGAGACGGTCCGAGACCACCTCGCGATCCTCGAGGAGTACCGCGACGTCTATCCGCTGTCGGGGTTCGTGCGGCGGTTCAGGGACCTGACCCGGCTCGAGTGGTTCTGTACGGGCGAGGAGCGATCGGAGTTCGACCGCATCGAGCGGTTCGTCGAGGCCTACGAATCCGATGGGGTCGTCCAGTCGCTCTCGGGGGAGTTCGTGGACGCGCTCGCGGCGACGCTGCGAAGCGGCGGGGGCGACCGTACCCGGGGGAGCCACTCGGCGGACTGCGTCGACGTGATGACGGTCCATCAGGCCAAGGGACTGGAGTTCGACACCGTCCTCGTCCCCTACCTCTCGGACGAGGAGTGGTGCGTCGAGGGCGACTACGCCGACCGCGCCCGGGACCGCCTGCTGGCGGCGACGCTCGATGACGACGTCGACTCGCCGCTGACGGCCGATCTGGCCGCCGACTCGGTCGCCGAGGAGTGGCGGGTCCTCCACGTCGCACTCACCCGCGCGGCCAACCACCTGTTTCTCTTCGGGGCCGAGTACGAGTACGACCCGGCCGACGGGCTCGCGGCCGAGACCGCCGACGCCTGTCTGGCCGACGAGATCGCGTGGTCGGTGACCGGCCGGCGGATGGACCTCTGGACGTCGCTGACCGAGAGCGTCGAGCAGGTCCGAGAGACCTACCCCGAAACCGTGGTCGACCGCACCGACGAGATCGCCGCCTCGGCCGGCGAGACCCCCGGCACGATCACCTACTACGCCGGCTACGGCGACCGCCCCATCGAACCCCTCGAGACCCGCGAGGCGATCGAGACGGTCCACCGACTGGGCCGACAGCTCCGGGACGGCTCGCTGCTGCCCGCCGCCGACGCCGCGAGCCACGGCGGCCTCGAGGCGGACGCGGACGGCCAGGTGGTACCGAGCGGCCGCCGCCCGTCGGCGCTGACGACCGACACCGTCCGCTTCCCCGTCGAGACGCTCGGGACTGCGGCCGAACTGCCCGTCGCGATGCGACACAGCTACTCCGCGATGGACACCCACGAGACCTGTCCGCGAAAGCACTATCTCGATCACGTCGTTCGGGCGTTCGACGATCCGCCGGCGACGGCGGAGCCGGCGGACAGGACAGTAGACGACACGGAGGGGACCGCGACGGAAACCGACGACGCGGCCTCTCGGCTCGTCGGCACCGTCTTCCACGACGTCGCCGAGGAGGCGTTCCACCGCGAGTACGACGGCCGCGAGGCCTGGCGCGAGGCCGCCGTCCGCCAGCTCACCGCGCGGGACCTGCTCGAACACCGCGAGCCCGTCCTCGCCTGCATCGATCGGTACTTCGCGGCGACTGCGCCCGCATACGACCGGCCGGTCGCCGACTGGGAACCCCTGGCCGCGGAACTCCCGTTTTCGCTCGAGGACGTCGCGGACGTGAGCGGGGACGTGGTCGGCTACGTCGACTCGGTCCGTCGGCTCCCCGACGGCGGGCTGGCCGTGCTGGACTACAAGGCCACCGCCGAGCGGATCGCGCCCGCGGACGCCGTCCAGTTGGCACTATATCTGCGGGCCTGCAAGCAGCGGTTCGACGACCCGATCGCCGCGGTCGGCTACGTCTACGTCGGCGACATCGACGACCCCCGCGTCGACCTGTTCGGCCCCGACGAACTGCCGGCCTGGGAGTCGGTCCTCGAGACGCTCGCGGCGGTCGACGAGCCCTCGTTCACGGAGACGACACCGGGCGACCACTGCCGACACTGTCCGCACCGGTCGCTGGGCTGTGGACCGGACGAGTGGACGCCGGATACGGGTGTTTCGGACGACGACTGAGGCTCGGACGGGCGGAAAAAGTAGCTCCTACGACCGCCAGTCGAACCGTTCCGGATCGTGCGCGGCCAGCGCCGTCCGGACCGCGGCGACGTTCTCGGTTACGTCGTGGACCCGGACGATGTCGGCCCCGCGATCCGCCGCGAGCGCCGTCGCCGCGACGGTCGCCTCGAGTCGCTCGCCGCCCTCGCGACCGACTTTGGCGAACATGGACTTGTGGGAGTGCCCGAAGAGGACGGGACAGCCAAGCGCCCGGAATTCGTCGATCCGGTCGAGGAGTTCGAAGTTCTCGGCGGCGGACTTGCCGAAGCCGATGCCGGGATCGACGATGATCTGCTCGCGGTCGAGGCCGGCCTTTTCGGCGAGCAACACGCGCTCGGAGAGTTGGTCGATCACGTCCGCGACCACGTCGTCGTAGTCGACGTCGCGGTCGGGGACGACCGGCGCGTCGATGCTGTGCATCACGACTAGCCCCGCGTCGTGGTCGGCGGCGACGAACCGCATCTCGGGGTCCTCGAGCCCCGACACGTCGTTGACGATGTCCGCCCCGGCCTCGAGCGCGGCGTCGGCGACCTCCGCACGGCGCGTGTCGACGGATATCTGCGCGTCGAGATCGGCGATCCGCTCGATGACGGGCACCACGCGCTCGAGTTCCTCGTCGACCGACACGGGGTCCGCACCGGGGCGGGTCGACTCGCCGCCGATGTCGATGATATCGACGTCGTTCGCGACCATCGTTTCGGCGCGGGCGACGGCGTCCTCGAGGGCGTCGTACTCGCCGCCGTCGTGGAAGCTGTCGGGCGTGACGTTCAGGATGCCCATGACGGCCGTCCGGTCGGCCCAGGGGTACGGACTCGCGCCGTCGGCGCTGGGGACCGATCGCGGCCGGTCGGCGGACCGAGCCCCCGCTCCGGCACCGGACTCGTCGTCGGCGTCGATCTCGAGGCTCGCCCGCAGTTCGCGGGCCACGTCGGCCAGCCCGTGGGGTCGCGAGCGGGCCTCGAGGGCCTCGACGAGGGACTCGAACTGGGCCACGGTTCCCATCAGGACGGCGTCGACGGCCTCGTCGTCGCGCTCGAGGCCCGACAGGGCACACTCGCCGCCCAGCCGTAGCAGTTCCTCCTTGAGGACCGACGCCTGTCGGTCCCGCAGGGCCGTCCTGACGACCCGGTGGACGGCGTCGCCGTCCAGTCGCTCGACGTCGCCCGCCGCGACGTTGGCCTCCGCGAGGGCGTCGCGGGCGTCCGAGCGGTCCCGAATCCGTTTGGGGACGTCGGTGCGAGTCCACCGGGAGCGGGCCTCCGCGACCGCGAACAGCGAGCCGGTCACGAGGACGCAGTCGTCGGCGTCGGCGTCGGCCAGCGCGGTCGCCAGCGCGTCCTGAACGGCAGCCTCGGTCCGGACGCGGCCGGCACCGGCGTCGGCGAACGCCTCGGCGAGGACCGCCGGCTCCTCGGCCCGGTCCAGCGTCGGCTCGGTCGTCACGACCGAGTCCGGCGTCGGCAGGGCGGCGGCCATCTCGCGGTGGTCCTTGTCGTGCATCGCACCGAAGACGAGGTGGAGGTCGTCGTAGTCGTACGTCTCGAGCGTCGTCGCGAGCCCCTCGCAGGCACCGGGGTTGTGCGCGCCGTCGAGGACAACCAGCGGCTCGGTGTCCATCACCTCGAACCGGCCCGGCCAGTGGGCGCTGCGCAGGCCGCGGGCGAGGTCGGTTTCGGAGACGTCACCGATCTGACGGGAGAGGGCGGCCGCGATACCGGCGTTGACGGCCTGATGCTCGCCCAGCAGCGGAATTTCGGTCTCGAGACCCCAGTCGTCGGCGTCGATCGAGACGGCGGCTTCGGTGTGGTTGGTCCGGCCGTCGTAGGCGACGTGGACGTCCGGCGCGGTGGGGTCCGACTCCCCCGCGGGTGAGGGGCCGACGGTGACCACGTCGCCGGCGACCTCGCGGACCGCCGCGAGCGCGTCCCCGGTCGTGCCGGTCACGAGCGGGGCCTCGCTCGGCGCGACGTGGGCCTTGTCGCGGGCGATCTCCGTGACGGTGTCGCCGAGGATCCCCGTGTGTTCCAGCGTAACGCTCGTGACCGCGCTGGCGACCGGATCGACGACGCTGGTGGCGTCGTACTTGCCGCCGATACCGACCTCGAGGACGGCGACGTCGACGTCCTCGCGGCCGAACTGCCACAGCGCCATGGCGGTCATCGTCTCGAAGAAGGTCGGCGACTCGCCGTCGGCACCGCGGGTCGTCACGTACTCGCGAGCGGTTTCGACGAACTCGCAGACGGCCGACCGGGGCATCTTCCGGCCGTCGATACGGACGCGTTCGCGGAGGTCCTCGAGGTGTGGCGAGGTGTAGAGGCCGACGGAGTAGCCGGCCTCCCGCAGCGTGCGCTCGACCATTCGGGCCGTGCTTCCCTTCCCGTTGGAGCCGGCGATCTGGACGCAGTCGACGTCGTCGTGGGGGGTCCCGAGGTGGGCGAGTAGCCGGGCCGTCGACTCGGTGCCCGGCTTCGGGCGGAACCGACGCAGATCGAATAAGAAGTCCGCCGCCTCGTGATACTCCATACGAAACCACAGCACCCGGTCGTTTTAGAGTATTCCGTTCGCGGACCGCTCGCGTCGCCTCGAGGCGGCCGTTCCCGGCTGCCCGTGCGCTCCCCAGGACGGGCCAATATGTTCGGGGGAAGACCGACCCCGTCGGCCCGTCTCTCCTCCGGTACGGAATTAGGCGGACCTAGATCCGTCGACAATTCAGCCATGCCAGCAACCGATTTCGACGCCGAACGGGCGTACGACGAGGACCAGTTCAGCGCACAGCCGGTGTTCAAAAACGACCGGATCAAGGTCGTCTGTGGCTACTTCGAGCCCGGACAGTTCATCCCGGTCCACGCGCCGGGCAGCGACGTGACGATCTGTGTCCGGTCGGGCACGGGCGTCGTCCGCGAGGGCGAGACCGAACACGCGGTCGAACCCGACGACATCGTCGTCGTGGAAGCCGACGTCGACCGGGGAATTCGAGCGAGCGAGGACGAACGGCTCGAGGCCCTGCTGGTCACGAGCCCGCCGCCGACCGACGCCGAACACGACCCCGTCCGCGAGGGGTTGCGACGCGGCGTCTTCGATCCGTAGCGCGGCCGTCGTCGTGACGGCGACTCGACTCCGGTCCGGACTCGAGGCGGCGACGGACGGTTCACGCGCCCTGCAGCCCGGTCGGCGGGCGGAAGAACAGTCCATCGAGCAGGGCCAGTAAGGCGATGGCAACGCCACCGAGGAGGGCCGCCTCGGTGGGGAGATCGAGGACCTGTCCGACGAGCGCCGCGACCGTCAGCGCCGTCGGAATCAGTCCGAGCAGGCAATCGTATCGGTCGATCGTCGAGAGGCGGTCGGCGATGCGAGCAACCGTATCGAGGCCAGTGATGTCTCTCCCTACCATCGATTCTCACCTCCGGACGAGCGTACGATCGCGACTTACTAAAAACTATGGGGAATCGAACGCCGTAGCTCGCCGATACGAGTCTTTCCGTGCATCTAACGCGGTTTCGGCGCGAAAAGCCGTCTCGAGGGATCGGGGGGTCGAACGGCCGGTCACTCGGCGCGGGGCTCGGCCGCCGTCTCGTCATGATCGCGGGTGATCTCGAGGAAGGCGTCCTCGAGACTGCGGGCGTCGCCGGTTTCGGCGCGGGTCTTGAGCCGTTCGGGGTCGTCCTCGGCGACGAGTTCGCCGTCGTGGAGGACGCCGATCGTATCGGCCAGCTCGTCGACGACCGGGAGGATGTGCGTCGAGAGGAAGATGGTCATCTCGTGGTCGGCGAGGTCGGCGATGGTGTCGCGCATCGTTCGGGCCGCGCGGGGGTCGAGCCCGCTCGTCGGCTCGTCGAGGAAGGCGACGTCGGGCTCGTGCAATACCGCCTGGATGACGCCGACCTTCTGGCGCATCCCCTTCGAATAGTCCTCGATGCGCTTGTTCGCGTCGTCGAGCAGGTCGAACCGCTCGAGCAGCGACTCGATGCGCTCGCTGGCCTCGTCGTCGGGCAGATCGCGCAGCCCGGCGGCGTACTCGAGCTGTTCCCGGCCGGTGAGTTCGTCGTAGACCGGCGGCTCCTCGGGCAGGTAGCCGATGTGGGGAGTGACCGACTCGCGGTCGACGATCGAGTGGCCGGCGACGCTCGCCGTTCCTGCGGTCGGCTTCGTCAGCGTCGTCAGTATCCGCATCGTGGTCGTCTTCCCCGCGCCGTTGGGGCCGAGAAAGCCATAGACAGTCCCGCGCTCGACTTGCATCGTCAGATCGTCGACCGCCGTCGTGTTGCCGTACCGTTTCGTCAGGCCATCGGTTTCGATAGCGAGGGCGTCGACAGGGCTCATAGGCGTCTTTTCGTACCGCTATAGTTAAATGTGTGTCATAAGTGTCGGCCGTCAACGGCCACGGGCGACCGCCTCGAGTCGGAGCCGATTCGGCCGACCGAGCGACGCCGCAGTGATGACAAAAACCGAATATTTTACTGAATGCGTTACGCAGGCCCGACTATGAGCCCTGTCCATCCCCGCACGCTGCGATCGACTCGAGGTGATCGCTGATGGGACAAGCCGCTATCGCCCGTACGATTACCGAAACGGAGTTCCGGCGGACCGCTCGCGCTATCGCGGGCAACCGGACGCGGTTGTTTCTGATCGCGATCGCCCTGCTGATCGCGCTCGGCCCGATTACGGCAGTCGGTGTCCTCTTCCTGCCGGAATTGGGCGAACGTGCCGCCGCCGGCTCGCTGTCGGCGTCCGGCACCACAACGATCACGGAGTTTGTCACCGGTGGAACGGCGCTCCTCTGGCTGTTTCTGGTCGTCATGGGCGTCATGCGGGCGGTCACGACGACCGCTGACGTCGATAAGCCGGCCTTTCTCCTGTTGTCGACGTCGGTCCGCAACGCCGTCGTCGGCCTCGTCGGTGCGGAGATCGCCCGTTTTCTGACCTGGGTACTGCTGCCGGCGGTGGTGTTCGCCGCGGCGTTTGCCTCCGGTGCGGGAACTGTAGTACCCGTCCTAGTCGCGCCGCTTTTCCTAGTGGTGATCATCGCGACCGCCGTCCCGGTCGGGTTCGCCGTCGGCGTCTGGGTTCGTCACCTGATCACCGCCTACGAACCGATCGCCAAGTACCGGACGCTGCTGTTTGCCGCCTTCTGGGTCGCGTACTTCGGTGTGATCATGACCGGGGGGATCAACGAGATCGCGGCGACACTCTTTCGGCACCTGCAGGCCAGCCCGCTGGGCTGGCCCGGCCATTTGCTATTGGTCGGCGTCCCCATCATCGATTCGTCGATGGTCGCGATCGGTGGTGCGGCGGTCGGCTCGCTGCTCGTCGTCGGTGTCGCCCTCGTCGTCGGGACGGCCGGCGCACGGACCCACTGGTTCGCCGATGCGGCCCGAACCGAGGACGAGCCCGACCCGACCGTCGAACGGGGCGACGACCGGCTCACGGGTGCCCTCTCGGGTGTCCTCACACGGCCGGTCCGAACCGTAGCCGTGACGGCGATCCGACGGACGAAACGCTCGCCGATCCGACTCGCGTACGTCGGCTACCCGCTGCTCGGTGCCATCGGGTTCGTCCAGCAGATCATCGAGTCCGGGACCGTCCCGTCGTTCATGGTCGCGCTGTTCTGTCTGTACGTCGTCTGGGCGGCCGGGGCGCTGTTCACGCTCAATCCGCTCGGCGACCTCGGCCCGGCCCTACCCGCCGTCGTCACGTCGACGCTCACCGGCCGGCAGGCGATCCGCGGCCGGATCGTCGCCGCTGCCCTCGTCGCCGTCCCGTTCGCGGTGGTCGTTCCGCTCGTCCTCGGGGTCGTCAGTCCCCTCTCGCTCGAGCGGACCGGCGTCCTCGTCGCCGGGACCGTCGTCGGGGCGATCGCCACGCCGGCGCTGGCGTCGGGGATCGGCTCGGCGTTCCCCCGGTTTGGCAGCGTCAGCGTGACCAACAACCGCGAGGCGGTGATGCCGAGCAAGACCGCGTTCCTCGTCTACACGCTGGCGATCGCGCTGCCGGCGATCGCGGCCGCCGTCCTCTACCTCGAGGCCCCCGAGACGATCGCCGGCCTGCTCCGGGCCGCGGCCGCGTGGACGCCGCTGCCCGATGTCGAGGTCTCGGCCCGCGCGATCACGATCGGGGCCTGGATCGTGCTGGTCGCCGGCCTGCTCGCACCGCCGCTTTCCTACCGCTACGGCGTCGAGCGGTTCGACTGGTACGACTTCGAGTAGCCGATTCCCGCTCTCCGTCGTGTCACCGCGCCGGTGTCCGTAATCTGCCATCATGCAGGGGTTCTACACGGTCGGCGCACATGGGGAGCGCATGCGAATGAATACCGTGCGCCGCGGGAGCGGCGAGCCGTTACTGCTCGTTCACGGGCTGGGCGGGAGCTGGAGAACGTGGACGCCGATCCTCGAGTCGCTGGCCGCCGAGCGCGAGGTGATCGCCGTCGACCTCCCCGGCCACGGCGAGACGCCGCCGCTGCCCGGCGAATCGTCCGTCGACACGCTCGCCGACGCCGTCGGCTCGTTCCTGACGGCGAACGACCTCGAGGGGGTCGACGCCGTCGGCAACTCGATGGGCGGGCGGCTCGTCCTCGAACTGGCGCGGCGGGGCGATATCGGCGCGACGGTCGCGCTCGACCCCGGCGGGTTCTGGGAGGGCTGGGAGCGGTACTTCTTCTACGCGACGCTGGCCCCGTCGATCCGGCTCGTTCGGTTGCTCCAGCCCGTGATGGGGCGACTGATGAACAGCGCCGCGGGTCGCACCGCCCTGTTGGCCCAGCTCTCGGCGCGACCCTGGGCGTTGCCTCCCGACGTGGCGCTCACGGAGATGCGGACCTTCGCGGACTCGCCGTCGTTCGACGAACTCCTGTCTGGGTTGGCCTTCGGACCCGGCCAACCGGGCGCCGACGACACGCCGGGACCGGTCGTCCTCGGCTGGGGGCGCAAGGACCGCGTCACGCTCCCACGGCAGGCGAAACGAGCCGCGGAGCGGTTCCCCAACGCGCGGGTGTACTGGTTCGAGGACGCCGGGCACTACCCCCACTGGGACGCCCCCGACGAGGCGGCGCGGTTGATACTCGCCTGTACCGGCGAAACGGCGGAACGGCTTCGAGAATAGACGCCGTCGGCGAGCGGTCTTACTCCGACACGCCCCACTTCGCGGTGCGCTTCGGCCGCTCGGTGACCGACGCGACCTCGAGGTCCCCATCGAACTCGTCGAGCGCTTCGACGTAGGCCTCGGCGCTGGCGACCGTCGAGAGGTAGGGGATCTCCTCCTCGACGGCCATCTCGAGCGAGTCGCGATCGCGGCTGACGACGAAGTCGACGTCGCCCTCGCGGATGGCCGCGGGCACGTCGTCGAACTCGGCGACGTCGAAGTGGGTCTCGAAGCCGTCGACGTCTAAGTCGACGACGGCGGTCCCCTCGCTGACGGCGTTGCCGGCCGCCTGCTGGGACTTCCAGTAGGCCGTGCCGAAGTCGCTTGCCGTGCCCATGACCTCGCCGGTGGATTTCATCTCCGGGCCGAGACGCGGGTCCGAGCCCGGCAGGCGGTCGAACGGCAGGACGACCTCCTTGATCGAGGTGTGTTCGGGGATCTGCTCGTCGGCCTCGAGGCTCGAGAGCGTCTCGCCGGCCATGACCTTCGCGGCGAGTTTGGCGATCGGGACGCCGGTCGCCTTCGAGACGAAGGGCACGGTACGCGAGGAGCGCGGGTTCGCTTCCAGCACGTAGACTTCGCCGTCACGAACCGCGAGCTGGACGTTCAGCAGGCCTTTGGTCTTGAGCGCCTCGGCGATGTCCTCGGTGACCTCGCGGACGCGCTCGAGCGTGTCTTCCTCGAGCGAGCGGGGCGGGATCATACACGCGGAGTCGCCGGAGTGGACCCCGGCGCTCTCGACGTGTTCCATGATGCCGCCGATGATGGCGTTGCGGCCGTCCGAGACGGCGTCGACGTCGAGTTCGACCGCGTCCTCGAGGAAGTCGTCCACGAGGATCGGCTTGTCGGGTGCGACACGGACCGCCTCCTCGATGTAGGTCTCGAGTTCGTCGTCGTTGTAGACGACATCCATCGCGCGGCCGCCCAGCACGTAGGAGGGGCGCACGAGGACGGGGTAGCCGATGTCGTGGGCCAGTTCCAGCGCCTCCTCCTCCGAGAAGGCGGTGCCACCGTCGGGCTGGGAGATACCCATCTCCTCCATCAGGAGGTTGAAGCGGTCGCGGTCCTCCGCGAGGTCCATCGCCTCGACGGAGGTGCCCATGACCTCGCAGTCGAGATCGCGACGGTTGAGTTCGTCCTCGAGGGGTTCGCCGATGTTGACGGAGGTCTGGCCGCCGAACTGGACCATCACGCCGTCGGCACCGGTCGCCTCGGCGACGTCGGCGACCTCTTCGGCGGTGATGGGCTCGAAGAACAGCCCGTCGGAGGTGTCGTAGTCGGTCGAGACCGTCTCGGGGTTGTTGTTGACGACGTAGGCGTCGATGCCGAGTTCGCGCAGGGCGCGGACGGCGTGGACCGAACAGTAGTCGAACTCGACGCCCTGTCCGATGCGGATCGGGCCGCCGCCGACGACGATCACGCTCTCGATGTCGCGATCGACCTCGAGTTCGCCCGCGGCGGCGTCGCCCAGCAGCGGGCCGGACTCGAACTCGGACTTGCGCGCGGAGTAGTAGTACGGCGTCTCGGCCTCGAACTCGCCGGCGCAGGTGTCGACCTGTTTGTAGGTGCGGCCGGGGACCTCGGTTTCGACGGTATCGATGTCCGCACCGGCGGCCGAGGCGATCGTCGCGTTGGTGTGGCCGGCGATGGCGGCCTCGGTGAAGTCGCCCTCCTGGGCCGCCAGCGTCGAGTCGGCGATGTTCTTGTAGCGTTCGGTGTACCACTCGAAGATGCCCGTCAGGTCGACGACCTCGTCGACGGTGTAGCCGCGTTCGAACGCCTCGAACATGGCGTAGGGGCGGTCGGGCGACGGCCGTTCGAGGTACTGTTCCTCGAGTTCCGCGTCGCTGACCTCGGCCCAGTCGACGTCGGGTTCGTACTCCGAGGAGCGAAGCGCCTTCAGGAGGCTCTCCTCGAAGCTGCGGCCGATGGCCATCGCCTCGCCAGTCGACTTCATCGCCGTCGTCAGCTCGAAGTCGACGTCGTCGAACTTGTCTTTGGGCCACCGTGGCACCTTGGTGACGACGTAGTCGATCGCGGGCTCGAACGCCGCCGTCGTTTCGCCGGTGATCTCGTTGTCGATTTCATGGAGGCGCTTGCCCAGGGCGACCTTCGCGGTGACGCGGGCGATCGGGTAGCCGGTCGCCTTCGACGCGAGTGCGGAGGAACGGGAGACACGGGGGTTGACCTCGACGACGCGATACTCGCCGCCGGGGGTACCGTCGTCGTGCCAGGCGAACTGGATGTTACACCCACCTTGGATACCGAGTTCGCGGATGACGTCGAGCGCCGCCGAGCGCATCTCCTGGTGGCCCTCGTCGGGGACGATCTGGGACGGCGTGACGACCGTCGACTCCCCGGTGTGGATGCCCATCGGGTCGATGTTCTCCATATTACAGATGATGATACAGGAGTCGTCGGCGTCGCGCATCACTTCGTACTCGTACTCGACCCAGCCGGCGATGGACTCGGTGATGAGGACCTCGCTGTTCCGGGAGAGGCGCAGGCCCTTGCGGACGCGGCGCAGCAGTTCGTCCATCTCGTGGACGACGCCGGAGCCGGAGCCCCCCAGCGTGTAGGTCGTGCGGGCGATGACCGGCAGCCCGCCGACCTCGTCGACGGCGGCCTGCACGCGTTCTTTCAGGCCCTCCTCGGTCATCTCCGAGACCTCTTCGCCCTCCTCGAGCGAGATGGTCGTCGAGGCGGGGACCGGCTGGCCGATCTTCTCCATGCGCTGGCGGAAGAGGTCGCGGTCTTCGGTCGCGTAGATCGTATCCAGCGGCGTCCCCATGATCTCGACGTCGTACTCCTCTAAGACGCCCTCCTCGGCGAGTTCGGCGGTGACGTTCAGACCGGTCTGGCCGCCCAGCCCGGCGATGACGCCGTCGGGGTTTTCCTTGCGGATGATCTCGGCGATGGCGTCGGTGGTGATCGGCTCGATGTAGACTTCGTCGGCCATCTCCGGGTCGGTCATGATCGTCGCCGGATTCGAGTTGACGAGGACGACGCGAGCGCCCTCTTCCTGGAGCGCCCGGCAGGCCTGTGCGCCCGAGTAGTCGAATTCGGCGGCCTGTCCGATCTGGATCGGGCCGCTGCCGATCAACAGGATCGTGCGGCCGTCGCCCGTCTCGGCGTCGGTGGCGGTGTCCGTACTCATTTGTCTTGTCGAATCGGAGTTCGCACATCGTAATAAGCCCCACGATACAGTACGAATCTCGAAATCGATTTTCGAAATTCGAACCCACGGCGTCGGACGGGTACCGGAGACACCGGTTTCGGGTTTCGACGACCGATCTCCGCCGGTTAAGCATGAATTACGTGCGTAATTCGATCCCCCGTGCCGTTCCCGTTATCGGCGGTCATACCCACATATGTCGGCCGAATTTCTTATCACGGCCCGTTTCCTTGCTTCGGAGCAATCAGATGGTTAGGCCCGGCTCGGATCAGTTCTCTCGACCGACGACCGTTATCTACGCCGATCCATCCACCGAACGCCGACAGCGGACGGTCGACGCCCTCGAGTCGGCAGCGAACACACTCACGGTCGTCCCCGTTGCGACGCCGACCGCGCTCCGCGACGCGCTCGCAGGGGCGTCCGATCGCACCTGTGTCGTCACCGAACGCGACCTCGGCGGGACGAGCGCGGTGACGCTGTACGACCGGGTCACGGCCGGCGAGGAGCCGCCCGTCCCGTTCGTCCTCTACACCGGCGACGGCGACGAACTGCTCGCGAGCGACGCCATCGGGGCCGGACTGGCCGGCTACGTTCCGAGAGGTCGCGAGGATTCACTCGAGCGATTGCTCGCACAGATCCGACGGGCCGTCGAGGAGGCGGGACGCGACGAGACGGCGATCGATCCCCGGTCGGACGGGGCCGTCGAAACCGAGCGGGGCCGGTTTCGCTCGCTGTTCGAGAACATCCCCGATCCGGTCGTGTTGACGGTTCGTGACGACGGCAATCGAATTCTCGATGTCAATCCGGCGTTCGAGGAGATGTTCGGGTACGACCGGGAGACGCTGGTTGGAACGACGATCGAGGATCGGCTCGTCCCCGACGGCTCGGAGCCGATCGACGCCTACGGGGAAAGGGGTCCCGGCGGGAGCGTGACCACCATCGACGAGCGGGTGACGGCGGAGGGGCCCCGGGAGTTCCTGCTTCGCGTGTTCGCCGTCGATCTCGGCGACGAGATCCACGAGTATGCGATCTACACCGACATCGCCGCACAGAAGCGCCGGGAGCGTGACCTCGAGCGGTACCGAACGCTCGTCGATACCGTCGGCGATCCGATGTTCGTCCTCGACGCGGACGGGCGGATCGAGATGGTCAACGAAGCGATGGCAGCCGTCCTCGGAACAACGCGTGCCGACCTCGTCGGGGATCACCCGAGCGCCTACATGCCCGACGAGGACGTCGAACGGGCGAAAGCGACCCTCCGTGAGATCCTTGCCGACGAGGATCGGACGTGGGAGACCTACGAGATGCAGTTCGAGCCCGTCGACGGCGACCCGTTGCTCGTCGAGAACAACGTCGCGCCGCTGGTCGACGAAGACGGGACGTTCACCGGCAGCGTCGGCGTGATCCGCGACATCAGCGATCGCAAGGAACGCGAGCGACGCATCCACCGCCTCCACGAGGGTACCCGTCGCCTGATGGCGGCCGAACGCACCGACGAGGTCGCTCGCGTCGCGACCGAGATCGCCCGCGACGCGCTGTCGCTCGAACTCAACGCCGTCCACCTGTACGAGGAGCGGCCGACGATCCGGTCCACGTCGGCTACCGACGCGAGCGCAGGGACCGGCCGCCCCAGCGAACGACGGGACGAACACGGCGTCCTCGTTCCGGCGGCGACGACCAACCGGACCGAAGAGTTGCTCGGGACGGTGCCAGCACTCGGCCCCGACAGCATCGCCTGGGACGCCTTCACGGCCGGGGAAACGCTCGTCCACGGCGACGTCCGCCGTGCCGATAACGTTCGCAACCCCGAGACGTCGATGCGGAGCGAGATCCACATCCCGCTGGGCGACGCGGGGATCTTCATCGCCGGTTCGACGACGCCCAACGATTTCGACGCCGAGACGGTCACCCTCGCGCGCATCCTCGCGGCCAACGTCGAGGCCGCCCTCGAGCGGGCCCATCGCGAGGCCGAACTCGCCGCGCGGACGGCCGAACTCGAGCGCCAGAACGATCGCCTGGACGCCTTCGCCAGCACCGTCTCCCACGACCTGCGGAACCCGCTGACCCTCGCGGCGGGCCACCTCGAGAACCTCGAGGCCCACGTCGATAGCGAGGGCGAACGCTACCGCGAGGAGATCGACTGGGCGCTCGAGCGGATGAACACGCTCATCGAGAACGTTCTCACACTGGCCCGGAGCGGCCAGCACCTGACGGAGACGGACGCGGTCGATCTCGACGAGATCGTCGAGCGGGCACACCGGACCGTCGATCCCGACCTCGACCTCGTCCACGCGGACTCGCTCCCGACGGTCGAGGCCGATCCGGAGCGGCTGCTCGTCTGCTTCGAGAACGCCTTCCGCAACGCCCGCGAACACGTCGGCGAGGACGTGACGGTCACGGTCGAGCGGACTGCCGACGGGTTCGCGATCGCCGACGACGGTCCCGGCGTCCCGCCAGCCGAACGTACGGACATCCTCGAGTCCGGCTACAGTACCGATCCGGAGGGGACCGGCTTCGGGCTGGCGATCGTCTCCGAGGCGATCGAGGCCCACGGCTGGTCGATCGCGGTCGAGGAAAGCGACGCGGGCGGGCTCCGGCTGGCCGTTTCGTTCGAGGAGTAGACGCCAAGGCGGGCGGCCTACAGCGCGCGGTCGTGTTCGCTCTCGAACTCCCGTTCCTGCCGGTACTGCTCGACGAAGGCCTCGACGTCGAACTCGAGCATCTGGGACTCGAACTCGGAGACGGCGGCGTCGTCGTCGGCGTGGCTGATCGCGTGTTCCATGAGTTCGACGACGAGTTCGACGACGACCTCGTGGAGTCGGCGGGCGTCGAAGTCGGTGACCCAGACGAGTGTGTAGCCGACCGCACCGTCGTCGCTGGCGTCGTGGACGACGACCGCCTCGGGGAACTCCTCCAGGACGACCCCCAGCAGGTGGGGGGTGCCGAACTCCTCGAACTCGTCGTCGGTGTCGATCGTCTCCCGCAGGACCGTCACCAGCGATTCGGGAAAGAACCGAGAGGGCGGGTGGACGTCCGTGACGACCGCGTGGCTGTCACCGCAAGGACAGTCGTACTCGCGCATCCCCAGATCGATCTCGTGGGGGTCGAGGTGGGTCCCGCAGGGTAACTCGAGCCGATCGCCGCCGTCCGCACCTGCAGCGCCGGGGCCTGCCATTGCCCGCCGTTGGCCCGCAGCGGGCTTAAGGGCGACGACTCGTACCCTCGATCGGCGCGGCAACGCCAGCCGGATCGCACACCAGCACCGGGAAACGCGACGACGGACGGCTCGCCTCGAGCGGCGGCGAGTCGTCCCGATCAGAGGTCGGTCCCGTCGAACAGGACGAGACCGATTACCAGCGATAGGAGGACCCACGCGAGCAAAACGAAGACGCCGATCTCGGGGCTCGCGTAGAACGGCTCGGCCGCGTCGGCCGCGACTTCGACGCCGGCTCCCGCCTGAGTCGGCTCGGTGCCCGACGCGTCCGCGAGGTCGGGCAGCAAGGCGACGACGGTCGAGAGATACGCCGACGAGGGCGACAGCTGCAACAGGGGGTACAGCCAGTCCGGCATCGTCGACGGGATCGTAAAGCCCTCGAGGACGTAGAGGATCCCCATCGGGATCACGTCCCAGAGCAGTTCGAAGACGACGAAGAAGCCAAGTGCCAGCGTCGTCGCCCGGGACGTCGAGCCGGTCGCCGCCGAGATGCCGACGACGATCGTCGCGTAGACGGCCGCGAACGCCAGCGTGATGAGGACGAAAAGCAGTGCCGCGGCGGCGTCGAGGTCACCGAGCAGTGCCGCACCGACCCCGAGACCGACGAGGAGGCCGACGCCCAGCCCGAACGCGAGGACGGCGGCACGGCCGACGACCTTCCCGGCGAAGACCCGCCGACGCGTGGTCGGCAGGGAAAGCAAGAGCTTGATGCTCCCGAGTTCGCGCTCCCCGGCGAGGGACTTGTAGCAGACGACGATCGCGGCCAACGGGACGAAGAGGCCGACGAGACCGACCGTGAAGAGCAGCAAGCCGCCGAACGTCGCCGCCGTCGTCGAGCCAAGCAACGCGGGCGCTTCGACGTAGGCGTACGTCGAGACGATCGACAGGACCACGAAGGCGGCCACGAGCGCCCACAGCGCGCGCGACTGGACGGCGTCCCGGAAGTCCTTCTTCGCGACTGCGACCCAGCTCACGCCTCGACCTCCTGTTTCTCGGTCGTGTATCGGACGAACAGGTCCTCGAGCGACGACTCGACGACCGAGAAGTCTTGTACCGGCGCGATCTCGTCGATCGCGTGCAACACGGCGAACTTCGAGACGCCGTCGACGGTCACCCGCAACCGGCCTTCGTCGATCGCCGCTCGCCCGACGCCATCGAGGCCACGCACGCGCTCGAGAACACCCTCATCGAGCGCCGTGACGTACACGTACAGCGTCTCGCCGGTCTCGGTCGCGTCCCGGAGGCCGTCGATGGTGTCGACGGCGACGAGCCGGCCCCGATCGATGATGGCGACGCGGTCACAGACCGCTTCGACCTGTTCCATGATGTGACTCGAGAAGAAGACGGTCGTGCCGCGGGCGTTCTCCTCGCGGATGATCTCGCGCATTTCCCGAGCGCCGTTCGGGTCGAGCCCGGTCGACGGCTCGTCGAGGACGAGCAGGTCGGGATCGCCGGCCAGCGCCATCGCCAACACCAGCCGCTGGCGCATCCCCTTGGAGTAGCCGCCGGCGGGACGATCGGCCGCGTCAGCGACCCGGACCCGCTCGAGCAGGGCGTCGGGATCGTCGTCGACGCCTTTCATCTCGATCGCGAACTCGACGTGCCGGCGACCGCTGAGTCGGTCGTAGACGTGGTAGGCGTCCGGAAGCACACCGGTTCGCTGCCGGACGGCCAACCCCTCCGACTGGGCGTCGTGACCCAGCACGGACGCGGTCCCGCCGGTCGGTCGAGTGAAGTCGAGCAGGATGTCGATCGTCGTCGACTTTCCCGCGCCGTTCGGGCCGAGAAAGCCGAAGATTTCGCCCTCCTCGACGGTCAGATCGAGTCCGTCGACGGCGACGACGTCCCCGTACCGCTTGGTCAGTCCCTCGAGTTCAATCGCGGCCATGACCGAGCCTCCCGACCGCCGACGGACCGAGGGATCGCGGTTGTACAGTCTGCATACGGCTTCGTGGACGGCCACTACGATAAGGATTAGCGTCTTTCCGCGGAGTCGGCTACGACGGCAACTCACGGCACGGGGCACGTGCGCCGGGGCCGCGGTCGGTCCCGAATGCGGTTACACAGGGACGGCGCGGCTCCCCCGGAACGGGACCGGCCGTCGCTGCGACGGTCTCAGGGCCAGTCGTCGCGGACCTCTTCGGCGTCGTCGTCCTCGTCGTCGGCGCTCGAGGCGATGATCCAGTCGGCCGCGTCGGCGGCGTCTTCGACCGCCAGATACTCCCAGTCGACCTCCTCGGCCAACTGTTCGTCCTCCTCGCTGGCTCCGACGTAGACGTAGCGTCCGGTGTCGAACTGGTCTTTGACGCCCTCGAGGCTCTCGGCTTTGCCCCGGGGCCCGGAGAAGAAGTCCTGTCGGATGCGGTTCTTTCGGGTGAAGTTCGTGACGACGTAGGTCGGTTTCTCGGAGACGACGCCGATGTACTCGGTCCACCCTCTGGCGTCTTCGAACACGCGCTCGGGCGAGGCGAGTTCCTTGAGCGCCTCGAGTTCGAACGCCAGTGTCATGTCGCTGTCGCCGTTCATGCGTCATCGAAAGCGCGCACACGGGAAAACGACTTCGATACCGCCCCCGGGAAGGAGACGGAGCCCCGGCGGCTCAGACCCGTTCGACGCGGAAGTAGTCCGTGAAGACGATCACCTCGCCCGGCTCGAGGTCGGTCTCGGCGGCCGAAACGGGGCGGTCCTCGGTGACGGCGCGATAGATGGCGTCCAGCGTCTCCGTCTCGAACTGATCGACGTGACGGACTGTCGCGTCCGCCGGCACGGACGGGACTCGCTCGAGTCGCACAGCAGCGGACTCGGGACGTACTGATCGGGACTGGAGTTCACTGGTCGCCATGTTCATTGTTACCAAATGTACCCATCTGTGTTAAGCGTTCCGCTTCCGGCAGTGGCGGCGGCGAGACGGGAGAACAGTTCGTCGTCGCGGAGACGCCGGTCTCTCGGTTCGATTCGTCGGAAAAGCGCCGCGAACGGATCGGAAAACGGAGGTGGCCGCTACTGCTCCTGCGTGGGGGCGAGTTCGTCGAGGTCGACGGACTGCTCTAAGAGGACCTCGGCCTGATCGGCGACGACGCGCTGTTCGCGCATCAGCTGTTTGAACTTGCTCTGGGGCGAGAGGTCGCCGATGAGGACGCCGCCGACGATCTTGCCGTCCTTGAAGGCGATGCGTCGCCACTCGGTGTCGCTGTATTTGCGCTCGGCGTGTTCGTCGCCGCGTGTCGGATGACCGAAAGAGAGGAACGGGAAGTCGAAGTGCGTAATGGAGTACGACGAAACCCACTGGAAGCCCTCTTCCTCGGCGTCGGCGGCCATGTTGATGGCGGCGACCCGACCCTGTTCCTTGGCCGAGCCCCACGAGCCGTTCTGGGCCTGCTCGCCCAGCAGGACGTCGTGGAACTGCGTGAGGTCGCCGGCCGCATAGACGTCGTCGACGTTGGTCTGCATGTACTCGTCGACGACGATCCCGTTGTCCTGCTCGATGCCGGCCCCGCGGAGGAACTCGGTGTTGAACGACAGGCCGATAGCGACGCCGGCGAAGTCACACTCGTAGCGGTCGCCGTTGGGGTCGACCGCGGCGGTGACGCGGCCGTCGTCGTCGACCTCGAAGTGGTCGACGCCGCTATCGAAGACCGGCTCGACACCGACGCTGCGCATGCCCTCGTGCATGATCTCGGCACCCTCGGCCGAGAGGGCGTAGCGCCACCAGCGATCACCGCGCATCAGGTAGTCGGCGTCGATCCCCTGTGCGCCACAGACCGCGGCGAAGTCGATTCCGAGCAGGCCCGCGCCGACGATGACGCCCCTGTCGGCCTCGTCGGCGTGGTTGCGGATCCCGCGAGCGTCCTCGAAGGTCCAGAAGTGATGGATTCCGTCGGCGTCGCTGTTCTCGACGGGCAGTTGGGTCGGCGTTCCGCCGGTCGCCACGAGCAGCTTGTCGTAGGGGATCTCCCCGCTGTCGTGAGTGTGGACGACCTTCCCCTCCGTGTCGACGCTCGTGACGTGGGTATTGAGCGAGAGGTCGATGTCGCGGTCCTCGTACCAGTCCTCGTCGTGGATCGAGATCGGGGCTTCGGGGAGTTTGCCCTTCGCGTGTTCCTTGATGAGAATCCGGTTATACAGTGGCTCCCCCTCATCGGTGATGACGGTAATCTTCGCGTCCGGGTCCTCTTCCCGGAGGGTCTCGGCGGCCGAACTGCCCGAGATCCCGTCACCGATGATGACGTACTGAGTCATATCCCGATGGTTCGTAATCCGGGTTAAAGTGGGTTGCTATCTCGTCTATTTTGCCGGACGACAGTGTTTGACACTACGAGCGTAAACTGAACGCCGAATATATTCACCAGAGTTTACCGATCTCGAGCCATCCGGCACCATTTCTCGAGCATGCAACGATTGCTGGCATCGCCGACGATCGCGGTCCCTAACAGTGTTGTCCGAACCGTTCTTTAGGATATCCCCCCAATCGTCGGGCATGAAACTGCGACAGAACGCGAAACACTTCGCCTATCGCAAGGCCCTCGAGACGCCCGGGATTCGCTCGGTCGCCAACTCGGGGCTGGTCAGGCTCCACACCAAGATCTTCACCGGGAAGGCCGACCCGGCCCGCGCCGAGGAACGGAAAGCCCACCTCGACGGTCTCTTCGACGCGACGATGGACACCTACCTGCGGGCGCTCCAGGAGGGGTACTCCGAGGCCGAGGCCCGCGAGATCACCCATATCCAGGCCAACTTCGACTTCTACAACCACGGCTGGACCGAGATGATGGAGTTCCCGGCCGACGAACTCGAGGCCCATTACGACCGCTACGGCGAGTTCTTCGAGCGCTGGGACGTGACCATCGACGAGCCGCTGGGCCAGTTCGCCCCGCCGGAGGGACTGCCCGAGGCACCGTCGACCCCCGAACGGCTCGACGATCCCGATCACCCACACGCCGAGGGCGGGTTCGCCGACGACGTCTACGTCGAGACCGACGACGGCGAGCTGATCGTCGGGGGGCAGGACGAACCCGAGGACGTCGACGTCTCACAGGTCGTCACGGACGAGGACTGAGAGGGGCGTCGACGCTGTTCGTGTGCTTCTCCCGGTCGGCGGCAGCCGGTTCCCACACGGCTAAGTAGCCGGAGCGTTCCGGTTCGAGCAACGGCTCGATCATGGCACTCGAGGGCAACGACCGATCGATCGCGGCGTTTACCATGGCCGGCCACGCGCTGGTTCACTGGTTCGAAACCTCGATTCCGATCTTTCTGGTCGTCTGGCTGGCCGAGTTCGACGCGGGCGTGAGCCTGTTCGGGGTCGTCGTCGCGCTGGGCTATGCCCCCTTCGGGCTCGGCGCGTTGCCCGGCGGTGTCCTCGCGGACCGATACGGCACGAAGCGGCTCATCGTCGCCTGTCTGGCTGGGATGAGCGCCGCCTTCCTCGTCCTCTCGCTGGCGACGTCGATCTACGCGATCGCCGTCGGCCTCGTCCTGTGGGGCGTCGCCGCCAGCGTCTACCACCCCGCCGGCCTCGCGCTGATCAGCACCGGCGTCGAGGAACGGGGCACCGTCTTCGCCTGGCACGGGATCGCGGGCAACACCGGCATCGCGCTCGGCCCCTTCGTCGCCGCGACCCTGCTGATCGTCCTCGAGTGGCAACTCGTCGCCGCCCTCCTGGCCGTGCCGGGCGTCCTCGCGGTGCTGTACGGACTCAGTGCGGAGTTCGATCCCACCGCGGCCGTCGCCGAGGGCGTCGACGCCAGCCCCGACGACGCGCTGTCGCTCTCGGAGTTCCTCGCGGACTCGCGGGCGCTGTTCGCCAGCGCCTTCGCATTGATCTTCGCCATCGTTGCCGTCGAGGGGCTGTACTACCGGGGGATGCTCACCTACCTCCCGGAGATTCTCCACGGGCTGCCGGCAATCGAGGGACTGGTCGTCCCCGCCGGCCTCGAGGGGATCGAGCCCGCGGACTACATCTACGTCGGCCTGTTGGTCGTCGGGATGGGCGGCCAGTACGCCGGCGGGAAACTGACCGATCGGCTCGAGCCGGCCCGCGGTCTGCTGGCGATTTTCGGCGTCCTCGCGGCGCTGGCGCTGGCGTTCGTTCCCGTGACCGGACTGGGACTGCTCCCCGTCGTCGCGCTCTGTGGCGTGTTCGGGTTCTTCCTCTTCGCGATCCAGCCGTTCTACCAGAACGCCGTCGCGGTGTACACGCCGCCGGACACCCGGGGGCTCTCCTACGGCTATACCTACCTCGGGGAGTTCGGGATCGGTGCTGCGAGCATCGCCGTCGGCGGGTTCGTCCTCGGCGAGGCGTCGCTGGCGGCATTTTTCGGCGTGATCGCGACCTTCGCCCTCGCCGGGGCCGGCCTCTCGGTGGCGCTGCTCGCCGGTCTCGGTCGTTTCACCGGGGCCGAACGCCCCGCCGGGGCGAAGGAGTAGCCGACACTGGGCTCCCACGCAGGACGGGGAGAAACGCGGTCGCCGCCGCTTGCTCGAGCGGAAGATTACGCGAGCCAGGTGGGCGTCTGGTACTCCGCCGTCGCTCGGTCCTCCGGCCAGATGATCTCCTGTGATCCCTCGCCGTCCTCGTTTTCCTGCCACTGGAAGTAGACCGGGTCCGGATCGGAGCTGTTGTACCGGAGATCGTGCGTGTATTGATGGTCCCGACCGTAGAACTCGACCGTCCCGGCGGTGCCGGTAAACGAAACCTCTTCCATATACGAGACGAGTTCGTCGGCGTCGAACGTCCCCGTATTCTCGACGGCGTCGGCGAACAGGGCGACCGCGTCGTACGTGTGATAGCCGGTGTACACCGGGCTCGAGCCGTTGTAGGTGTCCTGATACGCGTTCACGAACGGCTCCGTCTTGTCGGTTCGCTCACTCTGTGCCGTCGCGCTGCTCTGACCGACCCCGAACCGACAGGCCTCGTTCGTCGCCTCGTAGTACGAGGGGAGTTGCATCGGCACGTGGATGCCGCCGAACGCGAACGGGCGCGGTTGGGGCGTGACCCAGTCCAGGAGCGCGTCGGTGCCGGTGTGGGCCGTCGTGATGAACGCCGCGTCCGCCCCGGCGGCCTCGACCTCGTCGTAGATCGCCGTGAAGTCCTCCGTCGCGGGCGGATACTGCTCTTCCATGACGACGTCGACGCCCGCGTTCGGGAGCTGGTTCTGGTAGACCTTCCACGGCTCCTCGGTCCAGTCGTAGTCCTCGACGAGGACGGCGACGGAGTTCCAGCCGATATCGTCGGCCTTGTCGGTCAGGAAGTCGACCTGCATCTGGCCGAGGTCGTGATTGTTGTTCGGCCCAACCCGGAAATGATACTTGTACTTCTCGTACTGCTCGCTGATGCGCTGGCTTACCGCCGTCGTCGCCGCACCGGACGTGAGGTGAACCGTCTCCTGTTCGGCGATGTCGTCGATGATGTTCATCAGTGCCTCGCTGGCGAAGACGCCGATCGTCACGTCCACGCCCTCCTCGAGAATGAGCCGCTGATACTGCCGCCGGGCCTCGGACGGACTCCCGTTCGTGTCGCCGACGACCAGTTCGACGTCCCGCCCGTCGATTCCGTCGTTGTCGTTGAGTTCGTCGACCGCGACCGACGCCCCGCGTTCCATCGACCGGCCGATCTGATCGCTGTCCGGATCGGGTGCGAGCAACCCGATCCGGACCGGTCCCTCGGTAGCGCTTCCGCCGACGATCGATTCGTACGTGCCGAGACAGCCCGCAAGCGATGCGCCGGCGGCAACTCCACCCGTCGCTCTCAAGAGCCGTCGGCGGTCGAGTGCCCGAGAACGCGACGTCGAGTGGTCGTTCGGTTCGGTACCGTGTCCCTTGCTCCCATTCATCTTGACAAGCGTTTCTCCTTGGGTTTCTTAGTGTTTTCGCATAGTTACAATCAGAATATTACTTATTGAATGACACGTGTCGATACGCATAGCAGCTCGTGCCGGTCCGCACCACCGGGCAGTCGCCGCTCGGAGCGGGACCGGGAATCGATGACTGGCCAGGGCGAATCCGGCGACCGGATCTCGGCTCCTGCGTCGCCTACTTCCCGCCTGTATCGCTGTACTGTCGCTGGACGGACGCTCCGAACGCAATCGATGTGGCCAAGCGCCAGCCATCGGCCTAACCGGTCGTCCGAGTTCCCATCCGAACGGATATCTCGGCGGTACAGGTTGGACCGACAAACGGGGCCGTCGCTGCTCGTCGAGACCGGTGAAAACGACGGCAGTCGTCGTGAGGACCGACCGCTATCGGATGGAACCAGCGCCGAAACGGCGGCAAACGGGAAAAACTCGAGCGGGTTACAACCAGTCCGGCTGTTCGTACTCGTCGCCGTCGGCCGCGTGTTCGTCGGGCCAGATGACCGTCTGCTCGCCCTCGCCGTCGTCGGTCTCCTGCCACTGGAAGTAGACGGGATGGACGTTGCCCTCGCCGTAAATGACGTCGTGGGGGTGTGGGCCGTCCTGGCCGTGGAACTCGATGGTGCCGGTGGTACCGGTAAACGAGGTCTCCTCGAGCGGCCCGACCAGATCCGTCGACGCGACGGTCTCGCCGCGCGTGGCCGCATCCGCGAACACCTTGACCGCGTCGTACGCGATGTAGCCGGTGTAGACCGGACTCGTCCCGCCGTGTTTGGACTGGTACGTGGAGACGAAATCCTGCGTTTTGGACGTGATCTCCGCGGTGGACACTGCACTGGCGTAGCCGACGGCGTACTCACAGGCACCATTGGTCTCCTCGTAGTACGAGGGGAGTTGCATCGGCACGTGGATACCGCCGAACGCGAACTCACGTTCGGCCGGTCGCCAGTCCTGCAAGGCCGCAGTACCGGTGTGGGCCGTCGAGATGAACGCCGCGTCGGCCCCCGACGCCTCGACGTCATCGTAGATGTCCGAGAAGTCCTCGGTCGCCGGCGGATACCGCTCCCACGTGGCGACGTCGATGTCGGTGTCCGGGAACTGGCTCTGGTAGAACGCCCACAGGCCGTCGGTCCAGTCGTAGTCTTCCGCGAGAACGGCGATGGAGTCCCAGCCCATGCTCTCGCTTTTCTCGGTCAGGAAGTCGATCTGTGCCTGTGCGAGGTTGGTCCCGTTGATCGGCCCGACTCGGAAGTGATACTTGTACTTGTCGTAGTCCGAGCCGACGTTCTCGCTGGCCGTCGTCGTCGCGGAGCCGGCCGTGAGATGGACGGTCTCCTGTTCGGCGATATCGTCCATCAGCGGCTCGAGGACCTCGGTCGTCGAGATGCCGACGGTGACGTCGACGTCCTCCTCGAGGATGAGCCGCTGGTACTGGCGACGACCTTCCGTCGGACTCGCGTTCGTGTCGCCGACGACCATCTCGACGTCTCGGCCAAGCAGCCCATCGTTCTCGTTGAGTTCGTCGACGGCGATCCGAGCGCCCTGCACGATCGAGCGGCCGGTCGAATCGCTGTCCGGATCCGGTGCCAGCACGCCGATCCGAACCGGCTCGGCCTCGTCGTTCCCGACGATCGAGCCATACGTCCCGAGACAGCCCGCAAGCGATGCACCAGCGGCGATCCCGCCCGTCGCCCTCAAGAACCGTCGGCGGTCGACCCTCCGAGAACGAGACGTCGTTCGGTCGTTCGATTCCCCACCACGTCCCTTGTACGCATTCATCCTGACGATCGTTTCAACCTCTGTTTCTTAGTGTTTTCGAATATTACAATCAACATATTGGACATATTATGTGATATGCTACTTGGCGAGTGGGGCTCGTATCATCCGCCACCTTCGCCGCGCAGTCACTGCTCAAGGACGAAACGAGGACTGCAGTCGGCAATCACCACGTCTGGTGGCCGGGTCACACCCTGCTGTCTCGTCTCGCCGTCCGCATCGCTTCGCTGCCGCTGGACGAGGTTCCGACGGACTTCGATGGTGCCAGACAGCCACGACCGAGACGCTGGCTGTACCGCCGGCAGTCGCGAGAGAGCGATAGGCAGTTGCCTGCCGAATCCCCCTCAGAACCAGTCGGGTTCGACGTAGTCGGTCGTCGAGTACGTGTCGGGCCAGATCGTCCGCTGAACGCCCTCGCCGTCGTCGTTTTCCCGCCACTGGAAGTACAGCGGATGGACGTTATCCTCCCCGTAGATGACGTCGTGGGCGTGTTCGTGGTCCGCGTCGTGGAACTCGATCGTTCCGGTCGTTCCGGTAAAGGAGGTCGATTCGAGCGCACCAACCAGGTCGTCGGAATCGAACGTACCGGCCCGTTCGGCCGCATCGGCGAAGAGTTTGATCGCGTCGAACGCGATATAGCCGGTGTAAACGGGGGCGTCCCCTCCGTTTCTGTTCTGATATTCCTGAACGAACGGCTGGGTCTTGTCGGTGGTTTCAGCGGTCGGTGTCGCGAAGGCGTAGCCGGCCGCGTAACGGCACGCACCATTGACCTTCTCGTAGTACGAGGAGAGTTGCATCGGGACGTGAATCCCGCCGAAGGCGAACGGCCGCTCCGCCGGCCCCCAATCCATGACGGCCTGGGTACCGGTGTGGGCCGCCGAAACGATCGCTGCGTCGGCACCCGATCGTTCGACCTCGTCGTAGATGTCCGAGAAGTCGTCAGTTGCCGGCGGGTATCGTCGTTGCATCGCAACGTCGACGTTCACGTCACCGAGTCGGTTCTGGTACACCCGCCACAGCCTCTCAGTCCAGTCGTAGTCCTCCACGAGAATCGCAACGGAGTCCCAGCCGATTTCGCCGCCCATATCGTCCAGGAAGTCGATCTGGGTTTCGGCGAGATTGACGTCGTTGATCGGGCCGGCACGGAAGTGATACTTGTACTTCTCGTATTGGTCGTTGACCAACTGACTCGCCCCCGACGTCGCGGAACCGACAGTGAGGTGCGGAACCGCTTGCTCGGCGATGTCGTCCATCAACGCCATCAGCACCTCGGTCGTGGCAATACCGATAGTCGCGTCTACCTTCTCATCGAGGATCAGTCGCTGGTACTGGCGGCGCGCCTCGAGCGGACTTCCGTTCGTGTCACCGAGGACCAGTTCGACATCCCGCCCGTCGATGCCGCCGTTGTCGTTGAGTTGCGCGCGGGCGATCGCAGCACCGGAAACGATCGATTGCCCCGTCGGATTGCTATCCGGGTCGGGTGCCAGCACGCCGATCCGAACCGGCTCGACCTCCTCATCGCCGACGATCGATCCGGCGGTCTCGAGACAGCCCGCAAGCGAGAGTCCGGCGACACCGCCGGCCGTCGTTTTCAGCACGTGGCGGCGGTTCGGCCCACGTGCTGGCGTATCGGTTGGAGCGCGCCCGCCGTTCCGACGGCCGCAGCTATCTTCAGCCATATTGAACGGTCGTTTCGACCTCCGTTTCTTAACGTTTGCGAAGCTACCGATCTCGAAAGTATAGCATTGTGACTCGTCGAGAGCGGCAGGAGAGACATTCGTTCCAGCCACCGATACGGTTCGAAATACTTTATTTTACTATATTGGCCCGGAAGGATTGGACAAGGGAGAGGATTTCGACTATGTGTGTGACGATGTGGTGAAACGGTGCCATTATCAGCTTCGATAACCACGCCTGACAATTTATGTACCGACGAAATCACGCGTGATCTATCCATGGATTTCGCTCGACGACTGGTGCCGACAGCTATCCGACGGCGGTACGCCGTCAAGTTCGGAATCGCGCTGTTGATTCTCGGACTCTCCGTCGGTCTCATCGGATACGCTGCAACGGGGGCAATTACCAACCAGGTGGAGGATCGGGTGCAGAACGACCACGCGTCTGCAGCGGGACAGGAAGCACAGAGCCTGCAGATGTGGAACGAACAGAACGAACATACGATCAGTACGATCGCCAGATCGGACGTCGTCGCCAGTGACGATCCGGAGGCGATCCAACAGCGGTTCCTCGACTGGGAGGAACACCTAGACGCCGACACGTTCGACATCTCCTACGTCGATACCAGCAACGACACGGTCACGGCAAGCACCGACGCGGAGCTTCGTGGGACGACCGCAACCGAGATGGACAACGTCGACGCGAGCGCCTACGAGGAGGCGACCACGAACGTTCCGTGGGTCTCCGACGCCTACCTCGCCGAGGGCGAACTCGGCGAGGAGACGACGGTGATCACGTACGTCCAGTACTCGCCCGAAACTGAGGATCGGGCGATCGTCTACACCGCCGACCTGCAGGCCTACGCCAACCAGCTCCAAGACGAGAAGGTCACGACGATGGTCGTCGACGGCGACGACGAGATCATGCTCGACAACGCCAACTACGGCGGCAACCACTCGACGCTGGGGACCGCCTACGCCGGCAACAGTAGCCTGTTAGAGTCCGCACGGACCGAGGGTGCGACGACCCAGCAGACCGATAGTTCCACACTCTCCTTCGAGAACGATGCCTACGGGTTCGGATCGGACGGCCACGACGAGTACGTCACGAGTTCCGCACGCGTGTTCGGCACCGACTGGGTCGTCGTGACCCACGAACCCGCCGATCAGGCCTTCGGGTTCGTCAACGCGGTCAACCAGTACGGGATCTACGCGACGATCCTCGGCGTCCTCATGATCGGCATGGTGGGTGCCGTCCTCGGCCGGAACACCGCCGTCTCCATCGACCGACTGACCGACAAGGCCGGCCAGATGGAGGAGGGCAACCTCGACGTCGACCTCGAGACGAAACGGATCGACAACATCGGCCGGCTCTACAACGGCTTCGACTCGATGCGTGACGCCCTTCGCGAACAGATCCGCGAGGCCGAAGCCGCCCGTGAGGAGGCCGAACAGGAGCGCGAACGCGTCAAAGAGATCAACGACCACCTAGAGGACAAGGCCGCCGAGTACTGTGCGGTCATGGGCGACGCCGCCGACGGCGATCTCACTGCCCGCGCGGACGCCAACAGCGACAACGAGCAGATGCAACAGATCGGCGAGGACTTCAACGAGATGCTCGACGAGATCGAGCAGACCATCGCCGAACTCAACCGGTTCGCGACCGACGTCGCGACTGCCTCCGAACAGGTGACCGCCTCGAGCGAGGAGGTCCGCTCGGCCTCCCAGCAGGTCACCGAATCGATTCAGGAGATTTCCGACGGTGCGGACCGACAGAACGAGTCGCTACAGTCGGTCAACCAGGAGATGAGCGGCCTCTCGACGACGACCGAGGAGATCGCCGCCTCCTCGAACGAGGTCGCCGACATCGCCGAACGGACCGTCAACACCGGACAGGAAGGGCAGGAAGCCGCCCAAGAGGCGATCGCCGCCATGGAAGAGATCGAGACCGAGTCCGAGTCGGCCGTCAGCGAGATCCGCCGGCTCGAGGAGGAGGTCCAGCAGATCGACGAGCTGATCAACACGATCTCCGAGATCGCCCGCCAGACCAACATGCTGGCGCTGAACGCCAACATCGAGGCCTCCCGCTCCGCGGGCGGCAGCAGCGACGACGAAGGGTTCTCCGTCGTCGCCAAGGAAGTCAAGGCACTCTCGGAAGACGTCGCTGAGGCCGCCAACGAGGCCGAGGACCGCCTCGAGGCGATCCGCGATCGGACCGAGCAGTCCGCGGCCGAGGTCGAGGGCACGAGTAGCGACATCGAGAACGCCAGCCGGCAGGTCCAGGAGGCGGTCAGCGCACTCGAGGAGATCGCCGACCTCGCCAAGGAGACCAACGTCGGCGTCCAGGAGATCTCCGCGGCGACCGAAGAGCAGGCGGCCTCGACTCAGGAGGTCGTCGCGATGGTCGACGACGCGGCCACGATCTCCGAGGAGACGACCTCCGAGGCCGAAAACGTCGCCGCCGCCGCCGAGGAACAGACCACTGCACTGACCGAGGTCACCAAGTCCGCCTCGAGTCTCTCCGAACAGGCTTCGCAGCTCTCGGAAGCGCTCGACCGGTTCGACACCGAGATCGACCTCGCGGACGTCGAACTCGAGTCGGCGTTCGACGTCGATACGGAACTTAGCGAGACCGAACCCGAGTACGCGGTCGACGACGGGGCCGACGAACAGGAACAGGGGATTACCTTCGATACCGACGCCGACGACACCGAGACGGCGGCAAGTCCCGGCATCGGTGACGACGACGCGCCCGCGGCCGACGCCGAGCCGACGGACGACGACAACGACGGGGACGCCCTCGAGGCGACGCAATCGAGCGCCGACGAAACGGACGCCGAGCCCGCGACCGCGGTCGAGGACGCCGACACCCCCGAGGAGATCGGTGCCGAGGAGATTCTCGGCATCGAGGACGAAGCGGCGGCGGAGCCGCTGACGGACGCCGACGAAGCGACCGCGACCGACGATGTGGATCCGCTGGCCGACGACGAGTCAGCCGAGCCGCTCGGCGGCGACACCGAAACGGATCCGCTCGCGGACGACGGCGAGACGGACGACCCGCTGGCCGACGCCGACGAACCGGATCCGCTGGCCGACGACAGTGAGCCGGCCGACCCGCTGGCCGACGAGACGGAATCGGCGACCGAGGGCGAACCCGCGGCCGACGAGAGTCCCGGATTCGAAGTCGACGAGGAAGCCGACAGCGACGATGCGGCCGCCGAACCGCTCGAGCCGGTCGACGACGCTGACGACGGCGGAACCGACGCTGACGACGCCGCCGACGACGACGTCTTCACGTTCGGCACGGCCGACGACGAGTAACGACGATCGACCGAGCCGGTTCCCGATCGGGACCGCTCGAGGTGACGACGGCAGCCGCCGCGGCTGCCGTCGTCGTTCGCTACCTTTTTGACTGCAGTCTGGAAAGGAATCGGCATGCTCACCGTGCGGGCCCCCGCGACGAGTGCGAACCTCGGGAGCGGCTTCGACGTCTTCGGCGTCGCTCTCGGGACGCCCGCCGACGTCGTCCGGGTCGAACGCGCACCGGAGACGACGATCTCGGTCACCGGTGCCGGCAGCGAGTACATCCCCGAAGACCCCGAGAAGAACACCGTCGGTGCGGTTGCGAAGGCGCTCGACGCCCCCGCTCGCATCCGAATCGACAAGGGGGTCCGTCCCTCGTCGGGGCTGGGGTCGTCGGCCGCGAGCGCGGCCGCCGCGGCGGTCGCCCTGAACGCCCTGTACGACCGCGGTCGCACCCGGGAGGAACTCGTGCCGATCGCCGCCGAGGGCGAGGCGCTCGTCTCCGGCGAGGCCCACGCGGACAACGTCGCACCCTCGCTACTGGGCGGGTTTACCGTCGTCACCGACGACGGGGTCACGCAGGTCGACGCCTCGGTCCCCGTCGTCGTCTGCCTCCCCGATATCTCCGTCTCCACGCGCGATGCGCGCGGCGTGGTCCCCGAGTCGGCGACGATGGACGAACTCGTCGATACCGTCGGCAACGCCGCCACGCTAGCCGTCGGCATGAGCCGGAACGATCCCGATCTCGTCGGCACGGGGATGGCCGACACGGTCGTCACGCCCGAGCGCACCAAACTCATCGACGGCTACGACCGGGTTCGGGAGGCCGCCCTCGAGGCGGGCGCGACCGGCGTCACCGTCAGCGGAGCCGGCCCCGGGATTCTGGCGGTCTGTCATCGGCAGAATCAGCGGGCGATCGCCTCGGCGATGGTCGACGCCTTCGACGCCGCCGGCGTCGAGAGCCGGGCCTACCAGACGACCGTCAGCGAGGGGGCGACGCTGTACCGGGACGGCTCGTAGCTCGGCGATGGGTACCCGAACCGACGCGGTACTTGCGTCGATCTCACTGGCCGGGTTCGTGATCGCGTTCGCTCACGTCGGCTCCCCGCTCTCGATTTCCTGTTTTGTACTCGGCTGTGTCGGGACGATCGGTTTCGAGCTGGTCGCGTTCCAGTACTACGGGACGGTCCGGGCGTACTGGGAGCGCAGGCCGGTCCAGCTCGCGGCGCTCGCGCTGTCGTTCGGTATCGTCGGGCTCGGCGTCGCGTTCGCACCGACGGCAGTCCTCTCGGCGGGGATCGGAACGCTAGTGACGTACCTGCTGTTCCTGTTTGCCGTCGTCATATCGCGTGCCAGGTAGTCGAACTCTCCGGGCAGTTCGTCGAATCGAACCGCCGTAACGACCGTCTACCACCTGGTAGGCCGCCGATTACGGGTCGGAACTCGACTGATAACTATCCGTGACAGTCAGGGATCGATTCCCGTATGCGGGGGGAGTTCGACGCGCCGCGGAGCGGGGGAGTACCGAGGATCGAGCGGGACGCCGAAACGTCGTCCGGCGGCGTCCCGACGGATCTGGATCGAGGACAGACACACCTGCTCGGCTACGTGTTG
Organism: Natrinema sp. CGMCC1.2065; assembly: GCF_051225675.1. Taxonomy (NCBI): domain Archaea; kingdom Methanobacteriati; phylum Methanobacteriota; class Halobacteria; order Halobacteriales; family Natrialbaceae; genus Natrinema; species Natrinema sp. CGMCC1.2065. The sequence continues at coordinate 105,299 of NZ_JBPJSJ010000005.1, forward strand.
CTCGTCGGTATCGTCGTCGTCGGATCCGGAGCGGTCCTGTTGTTCGGCGGTTCCGGCCTCGAGGCATCCGAATCGGCCGTCGAGATCGAACACGCCGAGCGCTCGCTGGTCGAGTTCACGCACGCGACCCGGACCGCGACCGAAGCGGGCGGCGATCGGGTGCCGGTGACGATCGAGGGGCTCGATCGCGGAACGCTCGAGACGCGAGCGGACGCCGGCCGCGTGCGGATCGTCCGCGAGGACGGGTCGGGGACCGAGGTGTTGTACGACGAACCGCTCGGAGCGGTCACGTACGCCAACGGCGACACCGAGATCGCGTCCCAGGGCGGCGGCGTGTGGCGGTCCGACGGGGATGGGACCGTCGCCGTCTCCGCGCCGCCGCTCGAGTATCGGGACGGGTCGCTGTGGTTCCCCGTCGTTCGGTTCGTCGAGACGCGGACTCGAGGGAACGCCATCGACGGCGTCGTGAGTCGGTCGGAATCGCCGACACGCGTCGGCCGGGGCGACCGCCGGTCGGCGGGAAGTGGCGACGTGCGGATCGAGATCGAGAGTACCTACTGCGAGGGCTGGCAGCGCGAGATCGAATCGACGCTCTCCGGCGGAGTCACCGAACGATGTTCGGCGGGGCGGACCGACCGCGTTCGGTTCGAACTGACCGACCCGCCCGACATCGGCGGTATCGATACCGCCATCGCCGCACACGAGGTCGACATCCACCGGAACGCGCCGCCGATCGAGGGCGACGTCAACGCGGCCAGCGTCGACGCCGACCGGGTCGACGGGAGCGTCTCCGGAGCGGGCTACGACCACCCGTCGGTCGATAGCTACGTCTCCGGCCGCGTCGCGGCGTGTGAACGAACGGGGTTCGAGGAGCCCGACGACGTCCTCGAGGCCGGTCGCTACTGCGTCGAGGCGCTCGAGGACGGGCACACGTTCGATACGTCCGACGGGGACGTCGAGGTCGTCGTCCGGGACTCGATCGACGTTCGGGGCGACGCCCTCCGTCACGTGGGCGAGAACGACCTGACTCTCCTCGTGGACGGGCCGGTTTCCGTCGGCGGAAACGCCGTCGTCGGGAACGACTCCGACCCGGGCCGAACGCAATTGCTCGTCTCGGCCGACGGCACCGTCACGACTGCGACGGGCACCCCGACGGTTGCGGGACTGGTCTACGCGCCGGACTCGAGCGTCTCGCTGCAGGGAAACCCGACAGTACGGGGCGGCATCGTCGCCGAACGCGTTGCGGTCGGCAACGTCAGACCCGGTGGAGTCGCGTACGACGAGCGGATCGCCGCCGCGGAAGTCGCCGCCACCGGACCGCGGCTCCGGCGTCTCGGCGTGACCGCCTACGACGTGTCGCTCGAGGAGTGAGTGTGGACTGACCGGTGACGACGAACGCTGCGTGGGTCGGTGTGCAGCGTCCGTGACGAGCGGAGAACGAGGCGTCGAGGAAACGAGTCGTGGCCGATCAGACGCCGCGGTCCTGCAGCTTCTCTTCCTCGGGGAGGTCGGCGTTCGCGTCGCCTTTCATCCCCTTGCCGAGGTTCTTCGAGATCTCGGCGAGGCGCTCGGGATCGTCCCAGTTGTTCGTCGCCTCGACGATCGCCTCGGCCATCGCGGGCGGGTTCTCCGCGCCGAAGATCCCGCTGCCGACGAAGATGCCGTCACACTCGTGGTGCATCATCAGGGCGGCGTCGGCCGGCGTCGCGATACCGCCGGCGGCGAAGTTGACGACCGGGAGCCGGCCCAGTTCGGCGGTCTCGTGGACCAGTTCCGCGGGCGCTTCGATCTCACGCGCGTAGGCCTCGCGTTCCTCGTGGGTCATCCCTTCGAGTTCGCGGATCGCGCCCTTGATCGTCCGCTGGTGGTGGACGGCCTGGTTGACGTCGCCGGTGCCGGCTTCGCCTTTGGTGCGGATCATCGCCGCGCCCTCGTTGACCCGGCGCAGTGCCTCGCCGAGGTTGCGCGCGCCACAGACGAAGGGCGCGGTGAAGTCGCGCTTGTCGATGTGGTAGGCGTCGTCCGCCGGGGTCAGGACCTCCGACTCGTCGATCATGTCGACACCGATCGCCTCGAGGATCTGTGCCTCCTTGGTGTGGCCGATCCGGGACTTGCCCATCACCGGGATCGAGACCTCGTCGACGATCGCCTCGACGTCGGCGGGGTCGGCCATCCGGGCGACGCCGCCGCGCTTGCGGATGTCGGCCGGAACGGCCTCGAGGGCCATCACGGCGACCGCGCCGGCGTCCTCGGCGATTCGGGCCTGCTCTTCGTTGACGACGTCCATGATGACGCCGCCCTTCTGCATCCGCGCGAACCCGCGCTTGACGAGATCGGTCCCGCGTCGTAGTTCTTCGAGATCGGCTGGTTCCGACATACTGCGCGCTTAGGAGTCGTCGCACTTACGCGTGTTCTTTGGGAACGGTCCGGCCGCGGACCCCGAAATCGTTTGCCTCGCCCGGCGGTCGATCGCCGCCGTTGCGCCGTCGGCCGTCGGATCGCTCGCGAGACGTTCCCGAGGCCGGCCGCGGTCACGGACCGGACCACTGCTTGAGGCAGCGCGTGCCGGTTCGGAGACCGCTACTGTTTTGCGGGTGCCGTCCGTCGCGCCGGACGATGACCGCGTCGACTCGGACGGCGGAGCGCGGACGCGCGGACGACGAGGAGTCGCTCCCGGCCTATCTCGCGCCGGTCCCGAGAGCGCTCGAGGACCTCGGCCTGCGCTTTGCGTGGCTGGTCGTCGCGATCAACCTCGCGGGGACGGCCTTTGGCTTCTGGTACTACTCGGGACAGTTCGCCGGGACCGCGACCGCGCTGTGGCCCTGGGTGCCCGACAGTCCGCTCGCGACGCTGTTTATCGCGTTGGCGATCGCCGCCTGGAAACTGGGTCGCGAGCAGCCGTGGCTGACCGCGCTCGCCTTTTTCGGCAACGTCGTCCTCGGCCTGTGGACGCCGTACACGCTGCTTGCCTTCGCCGACTCCTACGCGTACCTCCCCGTCTGGATGTATCACTTCCTCTTCTGGAGTCACCTCGCGATGGTCGTCCAGGCCTTCGTCCTCCACCGGATCAGCGACTTCCCGGTGTGGGCCGTCGGCGTCGCCGCCGTCTGGTACTGGAGCAACCTGATCGTCGACTACTTCGTCCCGATCGTCGGCGAGCCCCACCACACGATCATCCCCGTCGAGCGCGACGCGGCGATGTTCCTCGAGGCCGACGCGCTGGGCGTGATCGCCGCCGGCGAGGTCACGTTCGTCCTGCTGGCACTGTTTCTCGCGCTCGCGATCCGGGTGCAAAAACTCGAGACGTAAACGGGAACGGGCGGAGCGAAGCAGCGATCGACCTCGATTCGGGACCCGAAAGGAACACGCTACTGGGGCGGCAGGACTCGGGTATGTGTGCTTCGGACGCGATCGACGAGATGGACCCCCGGAAGCGAGACATCATGGAGGCGACGTACACTGCCGTCAGTAAACACGGGTACAGCGACCTCACGATCCAAGACATCGCGGACGAGTTCGAGAACAGCAAAACACTGATCTATTACCACTACAACGGGCGAAGCGAACTGCTCGTCGACTTCCTCGACTACGTTCTACAGCGGTTTCTCGCGGAACTTCCGGCCAGTTCGGAGTCGCCTCGAGACGAACTCGAAACGCTCGTCGACACGCTGTTACCGACGACCGTCGACGAGGAGCCGTATCGCGTGATGCTCGCGATGTTCGAACTCCGGGTCAACGCGCCCCACGACGACGACTGTCGGGAACAGTACCTGGCTGTCGACAACGAACTCAAATCGCATCTCACGGACATCCTCTCGCGCGGTCTCGAAGCCGGAGACTTCGAACGGATCGATCCGGCAGTGGAGGCGGAACTGTTCCTCTCGCTGTTGATCGGAACGCGGGCACGGCGTCTCACCGTCTATGAGCCGGCAGAGTCGATCGACTCGCTCAAGGCCGCGATCGAGTCCCACATCGACCGCATCTCGGCCGACGCCGACTCGAGCGCGCCCCGAGCGGACGACGACTGAACTGGACTCGTCGGATCGGGGCTCTCCACTCAGGCGAGTTTTCCGCCTTCGACCGGAAGGGCGTGACCGTTCACGAACGACGCGTCCGCCGAGGCGAGCCACGCGACCGTACTGGCGATTTCCGCCGGTTCTGCCATCCTGTCGAGGGGCTGTTCGCCGGTGATCCGTTCGACCGCATCGGGGTGTTCCTCGAGCGATCGTTCCACCATCGGGGTCCTGACGACGCCCGGACAGACCGCATTGACGCGAACACCCCGATCGGCGTAGTTGACGGCCGCAGATTTGGTGAGCCCGACGACGCCATGTTTGCTCGCCGTATAGGGTGCGGTCCCATCAGCTGCGAGGCCGGCGATCGAAGACGTGTTGACGATCGCACCGCCGTCCCCCTCGACGAGTTTCGGGAGTTCGTATTTCATCGACAACCAGACGCCCGTCAGATTGATGTCGAGAACGCGGTGCCAGTTCTCCGCCGTCTGTTCGGTCAGTGGCGCGTTTTCCCCCTCGATACCCGCGTTGTTGTGGGCCACGTCGAGGCCGCCGTAGGTTTCACACGCGGTTTCGACCATCCGTTCGACGTCGTCTTCGTCGGTGACGTCGACTGACACGAAGGTCGCTTCACCACCGTCCGCTTCGATCCCGGCGACGGTCTCGGTTCCGCCGTCCTCGTCGACGTCGGCGACGACGACCCGTGCCCCTCGAGATGCGAACTGTTCTGCCGACGCCCGTCCGATACCCGATCCCGCTCCCGTTACGATCACCGTCTTCCCGTCGAATTCGTCCGTCATACTTGTATTGAATATTTGGTTAATATATAAATCCTGGGCCACACTCTTCCTCAACGGACGACACGTTCAGGCCAAACACGGTGTACTCGGTTCGGACTCGTCCCGTCTCGAAGCGATCCGGATCGCTCCGGGTCACCGAACGGGGACAACAGCTCCTCACTATCGCGAATACCTCACAGAATCGTCCGAACACTGCCCAGTCGGGTAGGTGTCACGCCGTACGACCCTCGGTGCGAGCGCCAGAGGACCGTTCCGGTCGCCGACCGCGACGAATGGCGAAAACGGCCAGCACCGTTCGCGATCGAGCAGTCAGCCGCGACGAACGGCGGCAGTTAGCGAACTGCAGTACTGATTTCTCGACGTTCCAACGGGGCTCCGACGGACCCGCTTTGGGCGGCCGTTTCAGCCCTCGAGGATGACGACCGCCGACTCGGTCTCGATCATCTCGCCGTCGCCGGAGTAGGTCCGCTCGAGTTCGACCTCGAACAGCTCGTCATCGAGTTCTTTGCCGGCGACGCGCAGCACGCCGTCCTCGTCGTCGATCTCGTACTCACCGCTCTCGATGCCGGCGTCGATCTCGCCGACCTTCGAGCCGAACTTCGGCCCGAGCGTCGAGTAATCGAGGTCGATTTCGGCGACCTCGGTCGAGATCTCGGGCTCGTCCTCGAGGAGCGTGAGGTCCCGCACGTGCATCACGTTCCGGATCGCGGCCTCGAAGCCGTCGACCGGGCCGTAGACCGACACCGACTCGAGGTCGGCGTTCAGCGGCAGTTGGTTCTCGCTCTTGTACCGGCGCAGCGCGGAGATGACTTCCATGGCGGTCTCGCCGGCCTCGAGATCCGCCTCGTATCCCTGCGGGCTGGGCCAGTCGCGGACGTGGATACTGGTCGCCTCGAGGGCCGCGGGGTCGTCGCTGTAGACGGCCTGCCAGATCTCCTCGGTCGCGTGGGGCAGGAACGGCGCCCAGAGTTCGAGGAAGGTCCGGTGGGCCGTCCGCAGCGCGTACTGGGTCGACGGGTTGTCCTCGCGGGTCTTGGCGATCTCGAGGTAGTCGTCACAGAAGGTACTCCAGAAGAAGGTCCGCAGGCGGTCGCGGGCCTTCGCGAACTCGTAGTCCTCGAAGTGGGCGGTCAGATCCGCGACGGCGTCGTCGAGTTCCGCCAGTAGCCAGCGGTCGATCGCCTCGAGGTCGGCGGGTTCGTCGGGCTCGCGCGGTGCGAGGGTGTCGACGAGCTTCGAGGCGTTCCAGAGCTTCCGGAGGAGTTTCTCGCCCGCGGTGAGGTCCTTCTCCTGATACGGGAAATCGTCGCCGACGGCGGCGCTCGCCGCCCAGAACCGGACGGCGTCGACGGGATACTCCGCCAGGACCTCGTCAGGGGCGACGATGTTCCCTCTCGATTTCGACATCTTCTCGCGGTTCTCGTCTAAGACGTGGCCGTTGATCATCGTCGCGTCGAAGGGCACCTCGCCGGTGTGTTCGTAGCACTTAACGATGGTGTGGAACAGCCAGAAGGAGATGATGTCGTGGCCCTGCGGACGGAGATCGAAGGGGTAGAGTTCGGGGTTGTCCATCGTGAACGCCTCGCTGTCGTCGTCCCAGTCCCAGCCGGCGTTGATCAGCGGCGTCAGCGAAGAGGTCGCCCACGTGTCGAAGACGTCGTCCTCGGCGGCGAACTCGTCGTGGCCACACTCCGGACAGTGATCGACGGGTGGGTCGTCGCTCAGCGGATCGACCGGAAGGTCCTCCTTTGCGGCCATGACCTCGTGATCGCAGTCGGCGCAGTACCAGACCGGGAACGGAATCCCCGAGTCGCGCTGGCGCGAGATCAGCCAGTCCCACTCGAGGCCCTCGATCCAGTGCTTGTACCGGGTGAACATCTTTTCCGGGTACCAGTCCATCTCCCGGCCGGCCTCGAGGTACTCTTCCTTGTGATCCAGAATTTCGACGTACCACTGCTTGGAGACGCGGTACTCGACGGGGGTGTCACAGCGCTCGTGGACCTGCACGGCGTGGGAGATCTCCCAGCGGTCACGGAGGGCACCCTCGTCGTCCAAGTCCTCGACGATGGCCTCGCGGGCCTCCTCGGTGGACATGCCCTCGTAGTCGCCGGCGAGGTCGGTCATCGTCGCGGACTCGTCGATGGCCACCCGCAGCGGGAGGTCGTGGGCCTGGTACCACTCGATGTCGTTCTGGTCGCCGAAGGTACAACACATCACGACGCCGCTGCCTTTCTCCATGTCGACGCGCTCGTCCGCGATGATCGGCACTTCGTGGCCGAAGATCGGGATGCGAGCGGTCTCGCCGACGAGGTCCTGGTTCTCCTCGTCGTCGGGGTGGACGAAGACGGAGACGCAAGCGGGGATCAGCTCGGGGCGCGTCGTCGAGATAATGAACTCGTCGCGGTCCGTCCCGTCGCTCGCGAGTTCGAACGCGATGTCGTTGAAGTGCGAGCCGCGCTCGTCGTCTTCCATCTCGACCTGCGAGATGGCCGTCTCGCACTCGGGACACCAGATCGCCGGGGCCTTTTTGCGGTACTCGCGGCCCTTCTCGTAGAGGTCGAGGAAGGACAGCTGGGAGATCCGCTGGACGCGGGGTTCGATCGTCTTGTAGGTGTTGTTCCAGTCGATCGAGGTCCCGAGGTCCTGCATCTTCTCCGTGAACTCGGCCTCGTACTCCGTACAGACCTCGCGGCAGAGTTCCTGAAACTCCCGGCGCTCGTAGTCCTGATGACGAATGTCCAGTTCCTTCTCGGTCAGGCGCTCGCTCGCGATCCCGTTGTCGTCGTAGCCGAAGGGAAAGAGGACGTCGCCGTCGGCCATCCGCTGGAATCGCGCGGCGAAGTCCTGCAGGGTCGAGCCGTAGAGATGGCCCATGTGCAGGCTCCCCGAGACCGTCGGCGGCGGGGTGTCGATCGCATAGACCGTGTTGGGGTCGCGCTTCTCGTCGCCGTCGTAGGCGTAGACGTCCGAATCGACCCAGCGCTCCTGCCAGCGCGACTCGACCGCCTCGGGGTCGTAGCCGCCCTCGAGGCTCGGTGCGTCTTCCTGGTCGGGCGCATCCATGCTCATGCTCTCACCGCCCGTCGCGGGCGTCGTCGATCCGTCGAAGTTCGAACGTGCAGTCGATCGTCGTCCATAGAGCGGTCGTTGTGCTGTGAATGCTGGTCGGCGACAATACATCCGTCGAAACGGGGTGGGAATGCGGGGCTACGGGGCCCCTACGAAAACGGTGCCGCACGGGCCGTCGAACGGGTCGTTCGCCGCGACGGACTCGATCATACGTCTCACTTGCCCCGGGAACGGTGTTAGGTGTTTCGTCGTCCACTGTCGATCGCTACTCGGAGAATTACCGGTCTTCTACTCGTTCACCCAACCACTATACTAGTCGAGTATTATCGATTGAGGTATCGCACATGCGCCAAAGAGAACAGCGTCGAAATTGCTGCTATTGAGAGTAATACTGTGAGTAGAAGCTGATTCGAAAGATAGGTGTAATATCCGAGGAGTGAGAACGCCACAGCAGACAGAATTCGACTACTGTCTCTTCGCTCGGTATGTAGATGCAGATACAGGCCGAGAGACGCGATAACAAGCGAAATAGGAACGATCACCCATGGATCTCCGAGACCGGAGATACCTCCGAAAGCCTCTCGCATACAGATATGAAATCAATTTCTATTCTGAAGTAACTTTTGTCTATATTATGGTCTGTCGAAGAAAATCAACCGCCGAGGATCTCATTCGTCTGCATCGTCGTCCGAGTGGGCCCGCACCCACAGTTCGCCGATCCGCGACAGCCGCGTCCGATAGGATTTCCCGTGTTCCTCGCGCTCGATGTAGCCCTTGCCGCCCGGCCCCAGCCGGTCGACGTTGTAGATGACCTTCGAGCGGAAGCTGTCGGTGTACTCCTCGTTGAGTTCGCGGGCCAGCGACTCCGCGAGTTCCGAGACGGAGTCGAACTCGCCGTCCTCGCCGAGCTTGTAGAGGATGAGTTCCTCGAAGGGCTTGACGTTCGAGAAGGAAGCGACCGGTAACTCGACGATGTGTTTGCCGTCGATCTCCTTCGCGCCGATCGTCGTCCCACGCTCGTCGAACTCGGCCAGCAGGTCCCGCGCGCTCTCGAGGCGGGTCGCGATCCGGTCGTCTTCGGGGTCGTCGTCGTTCCGGAGGTCCTCGAGCAGGGCGATCTGTTCACGGAGTTCCTCGGCGAGTTCCGTCTCGAGGTACTTCTCGGGGGCGGTGTAGTAGGTGTGGATTCCCTCGCGGTCCTCCTGGCGCTCGACCATCAGCGAGTGGGCGGCGTTGGCGAAGGCGAAACTCACCGTCCGGGGCATCGCGGCGACGTTGACCCAGACCTCGTTGCCGGCGTCCAGTTCCGCAGTAATGAGTTCGTAGGCCTGCTCGAAGGCGTCGTCGTAGTCGTAGACGTCCTCGAGGACGAACCGATCGGTGTCGGCCCCCAGCAGGTTCTTGAAATCGGTCTCGAGTTTCTGAGAGAGGTGGCGGGAGTACTCGACGTTGGCCTCGCTCCCGACCGCGCCCTCGAGCAGAATGACGCTGTCGACGTCGATCTGATCGCGGACCAGCGGCGCGATCAGCCGGTCGTAGTCGAAGCCGACCGGGACGATGTGGGTTTGCATGGCTGGGGATTAGACCGGGCCGATACAAAACCCCTCGAATCTCGGCCGCGTCACTCGGTCAGCGGCATGATGATCCCGAACACGAACGGCGACGCGAATCCGATCGCGAAGCCGACGAGCGCCATCGCGAACAGCAGCGTGTTCTCCCACTGCGGGAGCGAGCCGAAGAGGGCGTGACCGACCAGTTCGGTCCCCGTTCCGACGACGAAGAGCGCGAGGCCGACAAAAAAGCCGGTCTTCGTCAGTTTCGAATAGTTCCGACCGCCGTAGTGTGCCATGGTTGGGTGATCACGCCCCGATCACCTAATTATTACGACAGAGCGACGGTCAGTCGCCGTCGGAGGCCTCGAGGTCGAGCCCCCGGAAGAGGTCCACGATCGCCTCGCGATCGCGGGCCGGATCGACGTCGAGGGCGGCCGCCAGCAGGTCCGACTCGGGGGCCTCGAGCGGGAGGAGGCCGCCGGCCAGCGTGTAGGACTCGCCGTCGGGCCAGACCGCGACGTGGACCTCGGCGTCGATGGTCGCGGGGTCGTCGTCGGGCGTCCCGTCGTCGGTCGCCGCGTTCGCATCGATCGGGTACGCGGCCTCGAGGACCGTCAGGTGGCCGATGGCCCCGTCGGGCCGGTCGATGTACTCGTTTGCGCGTTCCGCGCCGACCTCGATCCTGTCGTCGGCGAGCGTCTCGACGACGCCGTCGCGGGCCTTCGGGGCGGCCAGCTCGAGGGCGTCGCCGGGGTCGAGCCCGATCGCCGAGAGGGAGGGGCTGATCGCGAGGTCGACGGTAAACAGCGACCGGGCCGGAACCGAGCCGTCGGCGCGGAGCCGCTCGAGGGCGTCGGCGGTCGGCCGGTGGCGGAAGACGGCCGTCTCGGCGGTGATCGTGGCCAGCGAGAGACTCCGGTCGTCGGTCCGGCCGCCGACGTGGTGCCAGTCGTCGGCCACTGCGGGCGGCAGATCGATAGCCATCGCCGACGGATACGACGGCGGGGCGGTTCAGCGTGGCGGTTCGCGGGTCAGTCCGCGCCGAGTCGATCGAAGGATAGTAGTCACTGAAAGTCAGTCCGCGCCCGATCACCGACGGCGACCGATCGGCCGCGAACCGTTTCAGAGACTACTATAGATCGCGCGGCGCTCCTCGGCCGCCGGCGACGTGACCAGTGAGACGGCGACGGTGACGACGAGGCTCAGCCCCATTCCGACGATGCCGGCCGTCCAGCCGGCGTAGGAGCCGGGGACGACGGCGAGGAAGAGACTCGAGAGGTAAAAGCCCTGACTGGCGAGGATCCCGGCGGTGATGCCGGCCCGCGTGATCGACCGCCAGTAGAGCGCGAGCAGGACCGGCAGCGCGAGCTGTGCGAAGCCGCTGAACGCGGCCTCGCCGAGTTCGAACAGGCCGGCAGGCCGGAGGAGACTGCCGACGAACGCCGCGGTCGCGAAGACGACGACCCCGATGCGGGCGATCAGGTCCTCGCGTCGGTCTGAGAGGTCCCGGCCGAAAAAGGCGGCGACCGGTCGGTACAGGTCCCGCGTGAAGTACGACGAGCCCGACAGCAGCATCGAGTCGGAAGAGGACATCATCGCGGCCATCGCGCCGGCGATGACCAAGGCGGCGAACCAAGTCGGGGTGTACTCCGCGAGGACGGCAGGCAGGATGCTCCCGCCCTCGGGCTTCGGCACGCCGAGGCCGGCGGCCCACGCGCCGAGCATGAACGACGGAACGAACAGGAGGACACACAGGATCGGCCAGAGGGCAAAGGTACGCTTGAGTACGGTTTTCGAGCCCGCGGCGAAGAAGCGCTGGTTGACCTGCGGGAACATCGCGACGCCGAAGCCGATCGTGATCGCCGTCGAGAGGATCCACTTGACGGTGTAGTAGTCGCTGCCAAGCGAGAGGAAGCCGGCGGTGTCCGGGTTCGACGCCAGCGCCTCGGTCGCGGCGCCGGGGCCGCCGACGGCCGACAGCACCCACAGCAGCGCGACCCACGTGGTCACGAGCATGAACACGCCCTGTAACGTGTCGGTCCAGGCGATCCCGCGCATCCCGGCGGCGACGACGTAGAGGATCATGAACGCGGTGATCAGCCCGGCCCCCGCGGCGTAGGAGACCGCGCCGTTCGTGAGTGCCTCGAGGGCGGTGCCGGCCCCGACCTGCTGGAGCATGACGTACGGGAAGAGCCACACGAGGCTCACGGCGGCGACGAGCCCGCGAAGCCACCGCGAGCCGAAGCGGTCGCCGAGCATCTCGCCGAGCGTGACGTAGCCGTGTTGCCGGCCGAGCAGCCACTGCTTGTAGCCGATCACGTACCAGAGGACGGCGAAGATGATCCCGTCCATCAGCCCCATGACGAGGATCCACTCGGGGCCCTGCGCGTAGGCGACGTTCGGGCCGGCGAAGAAGGTAAACGCCGACAGCAACGTCGCAAACGTCGTAAAGAGCAGGACGACGGTTCCGAGGGTTCGGCTCGCCAGATAGAAGTCCTCGGCGGTGCGGTCGGTCAGCCGGTAGGCGACCAACCCGACGGCGAGGGCCAACAGCAGGTAGCCGATGATGATCGACAGCTGGATGGCGACGGCGTTCATCGGCGGTCACCTCTGACGTCAGTCCCGTCGCGCGAGCCGTCAGCGGCCGTTTCGATGCCGAGTCCCCAGGCCCGCTGGGCGAACAGCCAGAAGGCGACCGACGCGAGACACATCCAGCCGACGTGCCACCAGAGCCAGACCGGCAGTCCGGCGACGACGGTCGAGGAGCCCCACAGGAACCACGGCACGGTCAGTCCGGCGAGGACGACCGCGGCTGCGAGCCACGGCAACAGTTCAGTCCGGCGCATGTCGGATCGTTCGTCCCGACATGGGTAGTTCTTGCCCTTCGAATACCGATATCGAAGAAATATATTCATCGATAGGGCATCCCCACCATGTCCTGCGGTTTCCGGTAGGTGAAATCGGTCTTTCACCGAGGAAAAAGAGTATATGTGTTTGTCATCGAATAGGAACCGACACCTGTATGGCTCGTCTGTTTCCCTTTCGCTCCGAAACGAACGCCGAGGAAGGCACGCCCCGCGTCGTCGATCTCGAGGGAGAGGACGCCGACGCGGTCTTCGCCGCGCTCTCGTCGACGACGGCACGGCGGATCTACGCGCATCTAGACGGCGAGCCGGCGACGCCGAGCGATATCGCCGAGGCGGTCGATTCCTCGATCCAGAACGTCCGCTACCACCTCGAGAAACTCGAGGACGCGGGGCTGGTCGAAATCGTCGATACGTGGTATTCCTCGCGGGGCAACGAGATGAGCGTCTACGCGACGACCGACGGGCCACTGATCGTGACCAGCGACGAGTCCCGCGCGACGCGGCTCAAGGAGGCGCTCTCGCGGCTGCTTGGCGGCGTCGGCGTGCTGGCCGGCGGAAGCCTGCTGGTCCAGTACGCGGCGACGCGGTGGCTCGGACCCACGGACGGGCAGCCGACGGACGATAGCGGGGCACAGCCCGTCGGGGCGGACGGTGGGGCCGACGACGGCTCGAGCCCTAAATCGACCGAGGACGGGAACGATATGGGGACGACAGACGTTGGCGAAAACGACAACGGAACCGCCGGCGATGCGGGTGCGGACGGTGCCGACGGTGATGTGGGTGCAGACGGTGCCGACGGCGACCTCCTCGAGAACGCCACGGACAACGAGACGGTCGGCAACGTTGCCGACGGCGGCGCGGAAGTGGCGGATGCAGTCTTCGGAACCGTTCCGCCGGGACTGCTGTTTTTCCTCGGCGGGTTGACCGTGCTGCTCGCGGTCGCGGCCTACTGGTACTGGTACCGACCGGCGTACTGAGGGAGTACGACCGCCCGCTGCCGGAGATTTCGGCCGAGGCAGTCAAGCGGGTCTCCGTCTCGCTCTCTCACACGCAGGTCCCGAAGTTGGCGGACGCGGACCACGTCCGCTACAGTCAGGAGCGAGATGAGGTCGCGCTCCTGGATCACGTAGCGCACCTCGAGCAACCCCGGCGCTATCTCGCGGCCGAGCGATCGACCACGAACGGTTAGTACAGCCAGCGGCGACCGCACCCTCGCGAGATCACACGAGACGAGTCACGGAGTGTCCGACCGGGAGCCGGGATGCAAGGCTGGCACGGGTCAACAGCTATTTGCCTTTCACGAACGAAATCGTATATAAATCGGTCTCTGTACGCGTTTCCCGCGTCACCGCCCCTCACGGGGACAGATCTCCCATGGAAGACACCTCGAAATACCTCATTCACGCGGACGTGACGGCCGACGGGGTCGTCGAACGCAGCGACGTCGTCGGTGCCATCTTCGGCCAGACGGAGGGCCTGCTCGGCGACGACCTCGACCTTCGCGACCTCCGTCAGTCCGGCAAAGTCGGCCGTATCGACGTCGAAATCACGAGTACCGGCGGCCAGTCACACGGCCAGGTAACCATCGCGACGAGCCTCGACAAAGTCGAAACCGCCACCCTCGCGGCCGCCTTCGAGACGATCTCGCGGGTCGGTCCCTGTCGGGCCGCCCTCGAGATCCGCGAGATCGAGGACGTCCGGGCGGCAAAGCGAAAGGAAGTCGTCGACCGGGCGAAGGAACTGCTCCGGACGGGCTTCGACGACACGATCATGTCCTCCGACGAGATCCTCGCGGAGGTCCGCCAGCAGGTCCGCGTCGAGGACATCACCGAGTACGAGGGGCTGCCCGCGGGTCCCCGGGTGACGGACAGCGACGCCATCATCGTCGTCGAAGGACGGGCAGACGTCCTCACGCTGTTGAAATACGGCATCAAAAACGCCATCGCCGTCGAGGGGACGAACGTCCCCGACGCGGTCGCCGAACTCACCCGACACCGTACCGTCACGGCCTTCCTCGACGGCGACCGCGGCGGCGATCTGATCCTCGAGGAACTCGCACAGGTCGGCGACATCGACTACGTGGCCTTCGCCCCGGCCGAGGGCTCCGTCGAGGACCTGGACCATCACGAACTGTTCGCCGCCCTCCGGAACAAGGTCCCCTACGACACCGTCGCCGAACTGAACGAACCCCGGGAGGCGGTCGCCGCGACCGACGGCAGTGCGACGCCGTCCCCGCCGCCGTCGGACGCCGGACCCGACGCGACCGACCGTCGAGAGACGACGGCCACGACCGAGACCGGGACCGGCGACGGGGCGACCGCCGCCGATGCCGACCCGACGCAGCCGGCGAAAGCGAAGACCGAACGGACGGCCACGACCCGATCGGCGGACGAGTCCGGACCGAACCGAACCGGTGCGGAGTCGTCCCCGGCATCCGGCGGTGACCGGACGGCCGCTGACGAGGCCGAATCGGACGACGATCGCTCACCGGAAACCGTCTACGGCCACGCAGCCGCCGTCGTCCGTGCGGAGACCGACCGCGTTCGGTTCCTCGACGGCGACGGGGAGACGATCGACGAGGTCCACACCGGCGACGCGTACGACGCCCTCGAGGACCTCGAGCCGGTGCCGACGACGGTCGTCCTCGACGACGCCTTGGGACAGCGGCTGCTCGATCTGGCGGCCGACCGCGGCGTCGACCGGATCGTCGCCCGCTCGCTCGGGCAGTTCACCAAACGGCCGACGGCCGTCCGGATCCACGCGATCGACGAGATCGCCGAGCGACCGCCGGAGACGAACAAGAGCCACTGAACCGGGTTTCGTACTGATCGCAGGAGAGTCGTGGGCCGGGTGGACAGTGCTGGCAGTGGCTCCGACGGCGTCCTCACCGGCCGGGAGCGGTCCGAACCGTTGATAGGCGGCGAGTGCCGAGCGGCCGGTAATGGCACCACCCGCGACCGCCGCGCTCGCGCTGCTCGGCGTCTGGATTCTCGTGACCCTATGGGCGACGACGACCGCCGCCAGAGGGCAAGCGCGGGCCGACGATCGATTCGGTCTCGAGGAACAGTCCGAACAGTCACTCGAGGAGCCGTCGTTCTCGACTGCGGACGACTGACTCGTGTGCCGGTTTTCGTTCACGCCAACGTCAGCCGAGGAGAGGAACGACCATCACCAGCGCGGCGCTGGCGAGCGCGCCGGACAGCGTCGCGAGGAAGTTCACGCTCTGATTACCCAGCAGCGGCCCCTCGAGGGTTGCCCCGAGGAGGCTGTCGACGGTCATCCCGACGACGCCGGCCGCGACGACGATCGCCCCGCCGACGAGGTCGATCTCGGGGAAGACGCCGGCGGTGATGGCGGCGACGACGGTCGCGCCCGTGAGACCGGCGAGTTCGCCCTGCCAGGTGACGCCGCCGTCGGTGCCGGGTTCGACCGGCTCGAGCGTCGTGATAAGCCGGGGGCGATCGAAGACGCTACCGATCTCGCTCGAGAGGGTGTCGCTCATCGCGGTCGCGATCGACCCGGCGAACGCGAAGAGAAAGAGTTCGGGTTCGTGGGGGAGCAATCCGGCGTCGCTGGCCGCGTAGCCGAGGACGGCGACGAGCGCGACCGCGGCGTTGCCCAGGACGTTGCCGCTGCCGCGGGCCCCGTTGTTGTCCTCGGCGACGCCGAGTTCCGTCTTGCGGTCGTACCGGAACTTCGTCGAGAGGCCGCCGATGGCGAAAAAGGAAACGAGGACGGCGACCCAGCCGTACCCCCCGAGAACGATCGTCAGCAAGACGAGCAAGACGCCGGTGAGCATCCCGGCGATCGAGGCCGTCTCGAGGGCGTAGGAGGCGTAGCCGAGCGCGACCGTGACCGCGAGCGCGACGACGATCTCGAGGCGGCCGATTGAGGGGCCGAGTTCGGCGAGCAGCCACAGCAGGAGGCCGACCGAGAGGACGACGATCGGGTCGTCGGACCGCAACAGCATGTCCCGGAGCAACGCGCCGAGAACGGCACCGCTCGCGGCCAGAAAGACGACGACCGGCAGCGCCGCGGCGACGGGATCGCCGGCGAGAGCCCGCGTCCCCGCCAGTCCGGCGACGGCGGCCAGGCTCCCCGCGAGACAGAAACCGGCGACGCGAACGACGTCGTTGTCCGTCCGGAGCCTGACGAGTTGCTCGCCGAGATTACCGTAGCCGACCAGCAGGATCGTCCCGACGAAGACGGCGACCGGCATCGACGCCGCGGTCGCGATGAGCCCGAGGGCGACCCCCGCGAGGACGAACGTGATCAGGCCGTACAGCCGCGCGTCCTCGTAGTCGCCCGGGTAGGCGAGCAGGTCGAACAGCGACCCCTCGGGGACGAGGTAGGCCCCGAGCAGGACGACGCCCGCGACGGCGGCACCTACCTGCGGACCGAAGAGCGGCACGGCGAGCGAGAGCGTACAGAGCGCCGCGAACACGCCGGCTCGCCGAACGGGTGCTGTCACGATATCGATCCCTTTCTGTGGCGGTTACTTCAAGCTTCGTGAACCGCTCGAGGCGGGTATTACCGCACTCAGCGGCCCCACTCCGGACGAATCGGCCGGCCGTCGAACGACCGGTCCGAACCCGTAACCGGTATAGCAGCCGCCGAGAAAATCGCCGGTGTGGGACTGTACGAACGGTACCTCGCCTTTCGGATCCGGCGTCACGACGGCGACCCGCCCGATCACGTCGCGCTCGTGATCACCGAACGCGATCTCCTAGAACGGGGAGCCTACGAGACGCTGACCGATTTCTTCGAGTGGGCCACGGAGTACGCATCGCGGATTACGGTCTACGTGAGCGTCCTCGACGAGGCCGCGGTGCCGGCCCTGCAACGGGAACTCGAGACGATCGATGCGCCGCGGCCGGTCGCGGTTCGCGGCCCGGGCGATCGGGCCCGGGCCGACGCGCCGATCCGAATCGGGATCGGGCTCGGCGGGAAACACGAGTTCACCAGCGCGGTCCGGACGCTGGCCGAACGGGTCGAAGCGGGCGAGTTAGCGCCCGACGAGATCGACGACGACAGCGTCGAGGACCACCTGATATTCCCGTCGGAGCCGGATCTGGTGATCAAGACCGGAGCCGAACGGCTCTCGGATTTCATGATCTGGCAGTCGGTCTACTCGGAACTGTACTTCACCGACGTGAACTGGCGGAACTTCCGCAAGCGGGACTTCCTCCGGGCGGTCCGAGAGTACTGTAACCGGTCGCGGCGGTTCGGCCGCTGATCGCGGGTCACGGGGACGCGTTCGGCCCCGATCGGTCGGGCAGCGACGGGTCCGTGAACGGATCCGCGGCCGCGACGACCGGGCGCTCGAGACGGATTCGACCGGTTTCACCGTCGTACTCGAGAACGTCCGCACCCGCGAGTTTCGGGAGGACGACGTGGACGAGCGACGCTTCAACGGTCCGCTCGTCGGCGCCGTCCCGGTCGGCGACGACGGCGGCCAATTCGGTGACCGAAACCGGTGGTTCGGCCGCCGATAGCGCGTGCAAGGCGAGACGCGTCCGCGGGTTCGCGAGGAGCGTGTACGCCTCGTCGAGCGGGACGTTCGTCAGCCGAACGAACCGTTCGACGTCGACTGGAGGGGCGGTGTTCGGAGTCGGCATCACGACTACTACTGCCATAATGACAGTGAAATGTCTTCTGGTGGCTGAAGTAGTCGTTACCGGTGGGGACGAGAACCGATGCGGTCAGTCCGCGGCCTGACTACCCGAGTCACCGGCCTCGAGATCGTCGGCGTCGGGCCGTTCGGCGGAGGGCAGCGAGTCGCGGAACCGATCGACGATCGCTCGGGCCTCGGCGAGTTCGGTCTCGCTGACGGCACCGAGCAGGGCCAGCGCGCGCCGGGCGCGGGTCCGCCGCCACGATTCCGCCCGGTGTTCGTAGGTTCGGATCCCCCGGAGGAAGTCGGCCTTGGAGAACTCCGGCCAGTAGGGTGTACAGAAGAAGACGGCCGCCTCGTTGCCGTTGGCGTGCCAGGGCAGGAAGTTCGAGGTACGCTCTTCGCCGGCGGGTCGAATTATCAGGTCGACGTCCCGGATCGGCCGGTCGTATAGCCGGCGTTCGATGTCCTCGATGTCAATCTCCTCGGGGTCGAGGTCGCCCGCCTCCACGTCCGCGGCGACTCCGCGGGTGGCCTCGAGCAGTCGCGAGCGACCGCCGTACGCAAGCGCGATGTTGAGCGTGAACCGGTCGTAGTCGTGCGTGCGGCGTTCGGCGTATTCGACGGCGTGTTGGACCCGCTCGGGGAGCATGTCCGTCTCGCCGATCACGCGAATGCAGACCTCGTTGTCGTGGACGCGGTCGGCGTCCGCGAACTCGTGGAGTTTCTCACACAGCAGGTCGAACAGCGCCTCGTTTTGCTCGTCGGGACGGTCGAAGTTCTCCGTCGAGAACGTGTACAGCGTCAACTCCTCGACGCCGATGTCCTGACACCACTCGAGGACGTGTTCGGTCGTCTCGGCCCCCGCACGGTGGCCTTCGTGGGCATCGCTGCCCCGTTTGCGGGCGTATCGTCGGTTGCCGTCTTGAATGACGGCGACGTGGGTCGGCGCACCCGACACTTCGCGGGCGAGCAACCGCTCGTACGCCGCGTCGACGCGTTTTCGGAGCCACCGCTTCATTACTCGAAGGAAGGTCACCGACGCGTATGTGTCTTGCGTGTCCTTCTCCGAGCGCGAAACCGGTTTGATACCGTGTATCGAGACGGGTAAAATCCCGCCGAACGACGGGTCGATCGGCCCGTCCGAACCGTGACGGCTTTGGGCCCGGCCCCTCACGGTTCTGACAATGGCAGACGCGAACCAACAGCCGATCGACGAGGACCTCTACCAGCGGACCAAGGCACTGCTCGAGCCCGGCGAGATCGACCTCAACGGGGCGATCGTCCACACCGACTACGACGGTCAGGAGGACGTCAAGATGATGCAGGCGACGATCGACGTCGGCGATATCATCGCCGAACAGTCGGGCTACGACCCGACGGACTGTTTCGTCCACTCGGGCAACGACGACCCCGACTTCTCCTCGAACCAACACCAGGGCCTGACGCTGGAGGACGAGGAGTTCGTCTGGGAGTGTCAGCAACTGCTGCGAGAGGGCAGCTTCGACATCGTCATCTACTACCGGGCCACGGCCGACCACGAAGCCATCCTCGAGGGGATCCGCGAGTTGGGGTTCGACGTGACCGGCGTCGAAGGCGAGTAAGACCGTCGCGTGTGACCGACAGCCGGTGCCCGAACCGCTGTCGGTCGGCCGACGTGTTCGGGGGCAGGACGATGCCGTCCGTCGTGCCCGCGAAGCGGATCAGACGGGCTATTTCGAGTCGACGACCTGCTTCATACCGACCGGTACCGCACTACTGGCGTGAACCGTCGGCAGCAGACAGCCGGCCGTGTGGACGGCCGGATCCGAGGTTCCAATCCGCTTATACACCGTCAGTCCCGAGGGGTTCGTATGACCACGGACGTCGATCTCACGGAGCGCGAGCGGGCGGTCGTCAACGCCTATCAGGGCGGGTTCCCCGTCGTGGAACGACCGTTCGAACCGGCGGCAGCCGCCATGCGCGACCACGGGGTCGACATTACGGCCACCGAGCTGCTCGAGACGATCCGCGACCTCGACGACCGGGGCGTTCTCTCGCGGTTCGGGCCGCTCGTCAACGCCCAGGAGATCGGCGGCGCGGCGACGCTGGTCGCCATGCACGCCCCCGAAGACCGGTTCGACGAGATCGTCGAGACGGTCAACGATCACCGCGAGGTGGCCCACAACTACGAGCGCGAACACCCCCACCTCAACGTCTGGTTCGTCGTGAGCGTCGCGGACGAGGACCGCGTCGCGGCGGTCCTCGACGAGATCGAGGCCGAAACGGGACAGGAGACGTACAATCTGCCGAAACAGCGGGAGTTCCGCGTCGAGGCCAAGTTCTACGTCGACGGCCCGCTGGACGGCGACGGGGACGTCGAGGCGGCCGGCATCGACCGCTCGGATCTGGGGCCCACGATCGAGCCGACCGACGCGGCGACGCTTGCCCCGGCCGAACGCGACCTCGTGATCGAGGTCCAGGACGGCATGCCCCTGACGGCGACGCCCTACGCCGATGTCGCCGACGCGATCGGGCAGGACCGCGAGTGGGTCCTCGAGACGATCAAGCGGTTCGAACGCGAGGGCAAGATCCGCCGGATCGGCGTCGTGCCGAATCACTACGCCCTGGGGTACACGGAAAACGGCATGACGGTCTGGAACGTCCCCGATGAAATCGTTCCCGAGGTCGGCCCCGAAATCGCCGCACTTCCGTTCGTGACACACTGTTACCGGCGTCCGCGTCACGAGGGCGTCTGGCCGTACAACTTCTTCGCGATGACCCACGGCCGTAGCGAGGCCGAAAGCCAGCAGCGAGTCGAACACGTTCGGGAACGGATGGAGGAGTACTGGGACGTAACGGCCAACGACTGGGATACCTTGCACTCGACGCAGATCTTGAAGAAGACCGGCATACGAATGGCGGAACGAGCGGACGCGAACACGAGAGCGCAGTAACGCCGCCCGTCCGACACAGATCTTCGACAATGATACCGCTTTTGCACGATTTCACGAACGAGACGGTGCTGATCTTCGGCGGCGGTCCCGTCGGGGCCCGGAAGGCCCGGCGGTTCGCCCGCGAGGCGCGGGTGATCGTCGTCAGCCCGGCCTTCGCCGATCGCGAGTTCGGCGGGGCCGAACGGGTCCGAGCCGCGCCCGACCCCGCGGACGTCCCGGCGTGGCTCGAGCGGACCGAGCCCGCTCTGGTCGTCGCCGCGACCGACGACGCGGCGGTCAACGAGGCCGTCGCCGACGCGGCCCGCGAGCGGGGGGCGTTGGTCAACCGTGCCGATCGCTCGGGGGAACGCGACGTCGGCAGCGTCGTCGTCCCCGCGACCGTCCGCGAGGATCCGGTGACCGTCGCCGTCGCGACCGGCGGCACCGCGCCCGCGCTGAGCAAGTACCTTCGTGAAGAACTCGAGGAGACGCTTTCGGGGGCCGGCGAGATGGCGCGGGTCTGTGGCGAGTTGCGGGCGGAACTCAAGGCCCGCGACGTGCCGGCGGAGCGCCGCCGGGCGATCGTCACCGACGTCGTCAATTCCCCGGACCTTTGGACAGCTTTACGTACGGGTACTTCCAACTGTGCCCAAGTGATCGAGGACGTGCTCGGCGAGGAACGCTCAGGGGGTGATCGAACGTGATGTCGACCGGAGTCGTCACTGCGGCGCGAGTGACACACGGAAGCGGTAGCGTCGACCAGCTCGCCGCTGCCAGTCCCGACGGCCAGTCAAGCGCCGTCGAGGAGCTGCTGGCCGTTCCCGACATCGAGGAGGCGTACGTCCTCTCGACGTGCAACCGGGTCGAAGCCTACGTCGTCGGGCCGGACCACGCCGTCGGTCGAGCCGCCCTCGAGGAGTTCTTCGCCGGCGTCGCGGACGAGGCGGTCGTCGTGACCGACCACGACGAGAGCTTACGCCATCTCATGCGTGTCGCCGCCGGCCTCGAGTCGGTGATCCTCGGCGAGGACCAGATCATCGGGCAGGTCCGGACCGCCTACGAGGATTCGCGCGACGCCGGCGGCATCGGCTCGATGCTCGAGGCCGGCGTCACGAAGGCGATCCACGTCGGCGAACGCGCCCGCACCGAGACCGCGATCAACGAGGGCGTCGTCTCGCTTGGCTCGGCCGCGACCCGCCGGGCCGCCGAGGAGATCGCGCTCGAGGACGCGACCGCGCTGGTCGTCGGGGCCGGCGAGATGGGACAACTCGCCGCGCGGAGTCTCGCGGCCGCCGACGTCGCGGAAGTCGTCATCGCCAACCGGACCATCGCCCATGCCGACCATCTGGTCGCCGATCTCGAGGCCGAAACCGACGCCCGGGCCGCACCACTCGAGGCGCTCGATTCCGTCGCCTCGCGTGCCGACGTCGTCGTCACGGCGACAGGTAGCGAGGAGCCGGTCCTCGAACCCCGCCACCTCGAGGGCCCAAGCGAGCAGGTCGTCGTCGATCTGGGCCAGCCCAGAGACGTCGCCCCGGCGGCCGACGACCTGTCGTCCGTTCGAGTCTTCGATCTGGACGACCTCGAGTCGATTACCGCGGAGACGCGCGACAAACGCACCGACGCCGCTCGCGAGGTCGAGGCGATCGTCGATCGGGAGTTCGATCTCCTGACCGAACAGTACAAGCGCGCCCGCGCCGACGAGGCCATCGCGGCGATGTACGAGGCCGCCGAGCGGATCAAAGAACGGGAGGTCGAGACCGCCCTCTCGCATCTCGAGGAGCCGTCGGAGCAACACCGCGAGGTCCTCGAGTCGATGGCCGACTCGCTGATCAACCAACTGCTCGCCGCGCCGACCAAGAGCCTGCGAGAGGCCGCGGCCGAGGACGACTGGAGTACGATCCACACCGCCTTGCAGTTGTTCGATCCGGAGTTCGGCGAGAACGACGGCCCGATCGCTCCCCCCTCGATCGCACCCAACACCGGGAGCGGCGAGGCGAGCATCGGCGCGACCGACGACGATTGACCGGTACCGTTCTCGAGGAGTCGATCAACTGTCGAGAGCCGCGGGGCCGTCGCGATAGGAGCCGTTGAAACCACTGATCGCAACGCCGTCGTGCAATCGGATGGACAGTGACTGTCAGTGGCGACTATCGAAGCGTCGTGAGCCGGAAAACCCTACCCCAGGTCCACGGGGTGTCGCGACTGCTTATCGCTGTGTTGAGCCGTACTCGACGTGGACCGTCGGGACGCTCGCGGAGTCGGCCGCCTCGTTGCCGTTCCAGTCCACGAGTCGGACGTTCGCCATCTGTCCCGAAAACCGGAACCGCTGGACGCCGACGTCGATCGCACCCTCGGCGACGCCGCCGGAGACGACGGTCCCCTCGGCCACAGGGTCGTCGGCCAGCATCTCGAGGTCGCCGTCGACCGAGATCTCGAAGTTCGATGGAACGCCCCGTCCGACGATCGTGACGAGGTTCGGAAGTGTCTGGGTGGCGTCCGCGGCTGTACTGTTCTGTACCGGAGTGTCGCGTGCCATGGCTCGATAACGCGAGGGTCCCGGCATAAGCTTTCCTGTCGAAATAATGGTAAGATGGCGTGAATACGACGGTCAGGTGACCGGTCGACGCCGGCGGCTGCCCGGCCAACGTTGATGGCGATCCGTGTGGTCGGACCGACGAATGCTCGAACTCTATCAGGCGGAGGACTGCCCGCATAGCGCGACGGTTCGGGAGACGTTGACGGAACTCGGCGTCTCGTACGTGATTCACAACCCCCGTCGGCCCGGAAGCGACGGCGAGGTTTGCAACGAATGGGCCCACGAGGCCATGACGGTCCTCGGTGGCACGGACGCCATCCCCTTCCTCGTCGACACCGACCGACAAGAACAGCGCTACGAGAGCGACGAGATCGTCGACTATCTCGAGGAGTACTACGGGTAGCGACGGCCGCGCCGTTCGATACGTCAGTCGCTCGAGGGAGCCAGTTCGCGAGCCAGAACCGTCCCGAGTCCGTCGGGCGTCGTCGGTCGGACGAGCGACTCGCTCGAGTCGATCGTGTGGCCCGTTTCGACGTAGTGGTCGATCGCCGCTCGAGAGCGGTCGCGCTGGTCGGGGTCGTCGGCGGCGGTCGCGTGCCAGTCGCAGTCGAGACAGTACTTCATCGTAACTCCGAGTCCGACTGTACTCCTGAAGCCCTTTCGGTGAGACGGTGGGTCGCCCATCGCTCTCGAAGCGGCCGAACGACGAGGCCGGTCAGTACAGTTCGTCGAAGGACGTGACCCGGTGGTCCCCGAGAACGCAGCGGCCCCGTTGCTCGTGGCCGACGCGCTCGACGTGGATGGCGTCGAGGCCGGCGTTCCAGGCCGCACCCACGTCACAGGCCCCATCGCCCGCGAGGACGCCGCGATGGCCGTTGTGGCCGACGCCGAGGTCGTTCATCACCCGCTCGACGGGCCCCGGATCCGGCTTCCAGCCCGTCTCCTCGGTACAGCACAGTCGCGCGTCGAACCAGTCGTGGATATCGAGGTGATCCAGGACGGGTTCGGTGAGAAACTCCTGGCAGTGCGTGACCAGCCCGACCGGAACCTCGAGATCGGCGACGACGGCGGCGTCCTCGTGGAGGTAGGTCCGTTCGGCCCGCTCGATCGGGTCCTCCTCCTCGTGGAAGGCCGTCCAGAACGCGTCGGGATCGACCCCCCACGCCTCGAGTTGGCGGTCCCGGGAGCCGGTCAGGCCGTTCCAGATGATCTCTGCCTGCCGATCGGAAAACTCGCGACCGAGCCGGTCGCCGACCCGGTCGAAGACCCCCCGCGTGTAGGACCACTCGACGTCGACGAGGGTCCCGTCGAGATCGAGCAACCAGAAGTCGTAGTCGTGGTCGAGGGTCATTCGGACACAAATGTAGCGGCTACCGGAGTAAATGCCTGTCGCCCGAACGCGGGTCCGGCCCGGTCTCGGACGGTCTCCTGTCCGTCATCGCCGGGAGGACCGCGACCGCCCTGCGGTCCCACCGGGAAATCGGTACGACAAACCGTCTCAGTCGGCCGTCGGCCGGGTCCGGGCGGCGTACTCTGCCACCAGCTGCTCGTCGGTCGGTCGGAACTCGTCGGTCCAGGCGGCGTCGGGGTCGATCTCGCCCTCGAGCAGCGCCGTCTCGGACAGCGTCTCGCCGAGGCGATCCCAGCGGTCGGGGTCCTGTGCCCCCCAGCCGTGGTCGCGGACGAACGGCGTGAACTGCAGCCGGTTGGCGGCGGTCTCGAATTTCAACCGCTCGATCGCTCGATTGCGCTCGAGGGTGGCGTTCCGGTCGACGAGGACGTCGATCGCCCGCTCGGGGTCGCGGGTCGCGTCGGCCCAGCCGCGGGCGGTCGCCCGGAGGAACGATCGGAGCCGCCCGGGGTGGTCGGCCGCGAACTCGGGGCTCGTGACCAGCGTCATCCCGTAGATGTCGAGGAACTCGCCGATCGGCAGTTCGTCGGGCGTCCGGTCGTGTTCGCGGCCGATCTCGATTCCGTTCGTGACGACGCCGACCGCCGCGTCGACGGTCCCGTCGATGACCTTGTGCTGGACGCGGTGGTGGGTGTGGGGATCGACCTCGAGCAGGTCGACCTCGTCGCGAATCCCCGCGTCCTCGAGCAGTTGGGCGGTGAGGATCCGGGTCTTCGTCGCGGAGGGCGCGACGGTCCGCCCGGCCAGCTGTTCGGGCTCGGAGAGTGGCTCGCCGAAGACGTCGCGCAAGGTGTAGACGGCCGCGGGCGTCTTCTGGGTCACCGCGGCGATCGCCCGCGGCTCGAACCCCTCGCTCCGTTTCGCCAGCACGGCGCTGGCCCCGGCCAGCGCGATATCGGCGCCGCCCTGGGCCGCGCGTTCGGCCGCGTACGGCGAGCCGTGGCCCTCGACGAACTCGACCGCGAGGCCCTCGGCCTCGTAGTGGCCCGCCTCACGGGCGAGGAAATACGGTGCTTGGAAGCCGTTGGGCTCCCAGTTGAGTTGGAAGGCGAGCGGAGCGGGTCCGCTCATGTCTTCACCTCGAGGTCGAGCCGGAACAGCCCGTCGGGGAGTTCCGCGACGCCGAGGGCGTCCGCGCCGGCGACTCCTTTCAGTCGGTCGAACAGCCGTTCCATCCCGTCGACGGTGCCCTCGTCCCAGTCGCGGACGACCATCTCGCGCCACCGGTCCCGTACGGCACGGACGACGGCGGGATCGTCCTCGTACATGAGCCGCTCGCCGATCTCGTCCCAGAGGTCGTCGTCGCGTTGCAACCGGTCGACCGCGTCGCGATACGCGCCTTGGAACCCACGAACTGCATCGGGGTGAGCCGCGAGGTAGTCCTCGCTCGTCAGGAACGTCGAGACGGGAATCGGTCGATCCTCACCGCCGGCATCGGCGTCCGCGAGCCGGTCGACCACCCGCGACATCGGGAGGACCTCGCAATACGGCCCGGTTTCGACGATTTCGGGAATTATCTGCCAGAACTGGAGGACGCCGTCGACCTCGCCGTCCTCGAGCAGGCGCGTGAGTTCGACCTTCGAGCCGGCCTCGACCGGGGTGGCCGTCTCGTCGGGATCGAAGCCGTGGAACTCGCGGCAGGCCGCCCGGACGAGGATCCAGTTCTTGTCGAGGCGTCTGACGACGCCGATCCGGTGGCCCGAGAGGGTCTCGGGCCCGTCGATCGGGGAATCCTCGGGGACGACGAGGCCGCCGACCGTCTGGCCGTAGGGATGGAAGGCGACGATCGGCGCGCCCGCGGCGCGCTCCCGCGCCGTCGAGACGTAGTCGATGTCGATCAGGTCGGCGTCGCCCTCCTGGAGTTTCGCCTCGACGGTCTCGCGGCCCTCGTCCAGTTCGTCCGAGACCAGTTGCAGGTCGAGGTGGAAGCCGTGGTCGTGATCGATGCCGAACCGCGTGATCGTATAGAGCATGTACCGCGGGCTCCCGTTGTGTTCGAATCGGGCCCGCAGAACGGGTCGGTCGCCGGGGTCGCCCTGATACTCGTCGATCGCCGCCTGTTGGGTACTGATGTCGATGTCGGTCATGGCTGGAACTCACAGCGACGCGACGATGTCGTCGATCGCCGCCTCGTCGTCGATCAGGCCGCGCGCTCGCATCCACTCGAGGTGGCCGTCGAGTTCGTCGGGATCGACGGGATCGGGCACCTCGTAGCGCGGGACGGTGAGGTCCTCGCGGACCGCATCCATGTCCACGTCGTCGAACAGTGCGGGCGCGACCGCGGCGTCGGCCGCGAGCATCTCGAGGTAGGTCTCGCGGTAGGCCTCCGGGCGCGCGTTGACGTCCTCGACCGCGCGGCCGTAGGCCCGAAGGAACGCCTCGAGGACGTCCCGATCGATGCTCTCGTCGCCGACGATTCCCATGTGGTTGTCGTACTCGAGCAGCCGCTGGAAGCCGAGGTGGTCGGCGAGGGTGGTGTGCGGGTCGATGAGCGTCACGGCGTCGACCCGTCCCTCGTAAAGCGCCTGTAGCCGGTCGGTCGGCATTCCGCAGCCGACGAGGTCGATCTCGTCGGGCTCGAGGTGGTCCTCGAGGGCCTTCCGTGCGGTGTACTCTTGCCCCGTTCGCAGGTTGACGCCGACCGGGACGTTCGCGAGGTCGGCCGGGGACTCGATATCGGAGTCGGGACGGGTCACGACGGTGTAGGGAAGGTTCGCGAACGTTCCGTTGGCGACGATTCGGCCGTCGTCCATCTCCCACGTCCGGCGGATGCTCTCCCACTTACAGATGGGGTAGAGATCCACGTCGTACGCCCCGGTCAGCGTTTCCTCGGCGGGGATGTACTTGACGGAGACGTCGCGCCGGTCCCGTTCGACCAGTTCGACGGCGAGCCCTTCCTCGCGGAAGTATCCCGCCTCGGCGGCTACCTTCTGTGGGAGCATGAACGAGAACGGGAGGTGGAACAGTCGGACCGATTTCTGTGCTAGCATGGGACACCCCACACCGAAGAGGTGCTTAAAGGGTTTTCATGATACGTTTATCAGTGTCGGCGTGGGGAGTGAGCCGTGTTCCCATGGAACGAGTATCGACGACCGACGCGGCGTTCGAGGAGGTCGCCGACGGAGTGTCGCTGGCCGACCTCCCGGCGGGCGAGCGGGCGAGCATGGTCTACTGGCGGATCGAGCCCGGGGCGACGCTGCCCTCGCACACGCACGCGAACGAACAGATCGGGTTCGTCCTCGAGGGGGACCTCGTCGCCGTCGTCGAGGGCGAGGAGTACCCGCTTCGGGCGGGCGACGCGTACATGTTCCACCCGAACGAGCGCCACGGCGCGGAGAACCGAAGCGACGAGGCGGCCGTCGGCATCGGGGTCCTCGCGCCGCCCCGAGAGGGACCGGAGTGGCGACGAACCCCGTCGCGATCGCGGGTCGAACCGGAGTCGTAGCATGGACGCCGTCGATCACGTCAACGTCGACGTCGACGCGCTCGAGCCCTGCTACGAGTTCTACCGGGAGACGCTCGGTCTGGAGGTAGTCAGACCGCCCGACGACTTTCAGGGCGATCACGCGATGTTCCGGGCCGGCGAGACGGTCGTCACGCTGGCCGAAACCGGCCGCGCCGAGAACTGGGACCGGACGGGCCTCGATCACCCCCTCGACAAGGCCCACCTGGCGTTCGAGACCGACCGCACGGACTACGACGCGTTGCTGGACCGGCTCGAGGGCCAGTTCCCGAACCAAGGGCCCTACGACTGGGGCGAGTTCGAGGGGTTCTACTTCCTCGATCCCGACGGGAACCTGCTCGAGGTCGTCACCTACGAACCGCCCGCTGGCGAGCGGACGCGACCGCTGCTGACCCACGACGACGTGACGTAGTCCCGAGTCGGCGGGCACGGAAGGCGCGAGCGTGACGATCGGCTGTCGGCCCGGTCGCCGGCTATCCCTGAAGCGCCGCCGGTCCGTCGATCCGGGACGCGCACGCCGGTTCGTCGAACGCCCGCGTTTCGACGGCGGTGAGCCACTCGTCGACGGTGTAGGTCCGCTCGTCGCCGGTGTAGGAGAGTTCCGTACACGGGAGGACGGCCCGCAGCGTCTCGCCGTCGGCCGCGTCCTCGTAGAGCGCCAGCGCCACCAGCGGGACGCGGACCCGTTCGTGCGAGTCGACGTCGACGCCGAACGGCGATCGCGGGACCGTTCGGCGGCGAAACCCCGGCTCGAGGCAGTAGTCGTGTCGATCCGCCCAGCGTTCGAACTCGGCGATGAGTTCGTCGCGGGTCCGCATCGGTCCCGTCGCGTGCTGGGACGGCCACTGGTCGATTCGCAACTCGTCGACGTAGCCCCGGTCGCGAAGCGTCCGAAGCCGCTCGGTGACCGCAGCGATCCGTTCGGAGACGGCGGCCGGGACGCTCGAGCGGACGTAACAGTCGACCCCGATCGCCCCGCCCGTATCGGGGTCGGCGATCAGTGACACGGCTGGCTCACGGTCGGACATCGTCACCTCCGGTCGGTCCGACGGCTGCTGCGCCGATGCGTCCTTCGACGGCGAGAACGTCCGCCGGCCCGAGCGTTCGTCCGGGGCCTGTCCAGCCGCCGCGGACGGAACGCACGACACGTCGCGCCCCTCGTGAGCCGCGTCTCTCCCGAACCGCCGATCGGTGTTCGCTCGCGATCATCACCAACAGCGGCCACAAGCGAGTATATAAAGGTAGGCGAAGGTTGTTACCAACACCCATTATCTGCGGCTCCCGAGACCCCGTTCCCGTGACACGATCGTCACCACCGACCGTCAATCGCCATCGGTCACGCGGATGCTCGAGCCCAGATACTTCGAGAGCGCGTCGTCGACGTCGTCGGCCTTGAACGCCTCGAGATCGGCCGCGATCGCTTCCGTTAGCGCGTCGAGGTACGCCTCGTCGGTCTGGAGTTCGCGGAAATCGACGGCGTCGACGGTCCGTTCGGGAACACCCAGCCACTCCGCGGCGAGCCGGCGGGCGTAGTCGTCGTCGCCGACCGCGCCGCGCCAGAGCGTGTTTCGGAAGAAGAGCCACCCCTCCGTGCCCGGTTCCGGCGCGTCCCGGTAGAGCGTCACCGTCGTCTCGGCGCTGTCGGGCTCGAGCGAGACGACCGCCCGAGCGGGCTCTATGTGGACGCGAACGCGGAAGACGTAGCGGGCGTCCACGGTCGGTTCAGTCCCCGCGTTCGGCCTCGATCAGTTCCGCCATCTCGATGTCGTCCTCGGTGATGCCGCCTTCCTCGTGGGAGGTCAATCGGATCTCGAGTTCGGCGTAGCGGATGATGATTTCGGGGTGGTGGAACTGGGCCTCGGCGATCTCGCCGACCATCTGGGCGAAGTTGACCCCGCGGAGGTAGTCGTCGAACTCGTAGATCCGAACGATCTCGTCCCCCTCGCGGTCCCAGCCGTCGGGGAGTTCCGCTTCGATCTCGTCGTCGGAAAGCAGATCAGCCATGTGGAGCCGAACGCAAGCCAGTCAAATAACGATTGTGCCGCGTTCGTACCTGAGGGCGGCGGGGTCGGCGGTCAATCGAACCGCGACCCCTCGCCGGCCGGCTGGAGTTCGGCGTCGACCAGCGTCTCGTAGGCCCGGCGGAACCGCTCGGAGAGCGCCTGATGCGAGATCCCCAGCTCGTCGGCCAGCTCCTCCATCGAGACCCCGCGCGGGATCTCGAAGTAGCCGTACTCGAGTGCGGCTTCCAAGGCCTCCTGTTGTTCGGGCGTGAGCCGCGTCGCGTGGCCGCCGGTATCGGTCACGTCGGTCACGCGCCGGAGTTCGACGTTGATCCCGCGGTCGAGCAGCCGCTCGTAGGCCTCACAGAGCGTCTCGCGGTCCCGGTAGCGGACCGTCACCTGCCACCAGCCGTCGCTGGCCCGGGCCTCGAGCAGGGAGCCGCCATCCACTAGCAGATCCTCCCAGAGGCGGGTCGTCCCCGCGTCGTCGGCGAAGGTCACGTCGTACAGCAGCCGGGCGTCGGTTTCGACGAGCAGTTCGGCGGCCTCGACCGACGGGTCCGCGTCGAAGGCGGCGTCGGCCGTCTCCCGGTCCACGTCGGCCACCCACAGTGAGGGCCGGGTCTTCGATACCGAGGACTCGAGTTCGAACGTGGCCGCCGGCGCGCGCTCGAAGGCGGTGGCAAGCGCCGTCTCCGCGGCCGGCAGCCGAAGGTCGGCTATCGTCGACATCGGGCGTCGTACACCGCCAGTGCGTAAAAACCGCTGTCGCGACGAACCTGACTGTCGCGCTGGCTGATACCGCCGCTTCCGTCGCGGTCGAGTCGCCTCGCGGCGGCTCTCGAGAGCCGGAACTGGCCGGCCGAGTTCTCAAGGCCGGCCGCCGCCGACGACCGCCCATGACCGCCGATCTCGACGCCGAGACCGACTTCGCGGAACTGGCCGCCCGCGTCCGCACTCAGTCCCAGCGAGCGCCCGGCTCCGGCACCGATCGCGTGACGATCCGCTCGCTCGAGGCCGTCCGCGCCGACGCGCTCGAGACCCTGCTCGAAGCCGCCGAGAGCGAACACCTCGAGCCGGGGGCGCTCGTGGTCGTCTGCTCGCGGGCCAACGCCGACCTGTGCGTCGACCGCGAGTCCGGGATCGACGACGTCGGCGACCTCGAGTCGGCCCTGGGCTGTGGCGTACGGGTCGAGAGCGAGATGCCCGACGACACGGTCCTCGTGGTCCATCCCGACGCCGTCGACGGTACGGACCTGCTCGAGCCCGAAGCGATCGCCTGCGGAATCGTCGGGACCGACGACGCGGACTGACTCGACGACACCGGCGACTGACGGAGACCCGTCCACTGCCGACCCGAAGACTATCCGCGACTCCGGTGTGGCCCCCGTATGCGCTATCTCGAGATCACGGTCCCCGAGGGGAAGCGGCGGGCCGTTCTCGACGTCCTCGAGGACGAGGGATTCGACTACGTCGTCAGCGACGAGACCAGCGGTCGCGGGGAGGCGGCGGTCGTCCGGTTTCCGGTCCCGACTCAGGCCGTCGAACCGCTGCTCGATCGGCTCGAGCGGACCGGGATCGGCGACGAGGCAAGCGTCGTCGTCATCAACGCCGAAACGGTCGTCTCCGAGGAATTCGCGACGCTGCGCGAACGATACAGCCGCGGCGGCCAGACGGGCTCGCGCACCTCGCGGCAGGTGCTGCGAACGAAGGCCGACGAACTCACGCCGCCCTTCGCGATCTACACCGTCATGCTGTTGATCAGCGCGGTCGTCGCCACGTCGGGGCTGCTCGCCGATTCGCCGGCGGTCGTGATCGGTGCGATGGTCATCGCGCCGCTTTTGGGACCCGCGCTGGCCGCAAACGTCGGCATCGTGACCGGCGACGACCGACTCCAACGGGCCGGCTTCTCCTATCAGCTCGTCGGCGTGGCGATGGTCATCGCCGCCTCGGTCGGCCTCGCGACGCTGGCTCGGCTGGCCGGCCTCGAGCCCGCCGGGGTCGACATCGTCGCCGCGACCGAACTCGAGGAACGGGTCGCGCCGAACCTGTTCTCGCTGGCGGTCGCGCTGGGCGCGGGAATCGCCGGCATCCTGAGTCTCACGCGGGGTTTTTCGGAGGCCATCGTCGGCGTGATGATCGCGGCGGCGCTGATCCCCCCGTCGGCCGCGGTCGGCATCACGGTCGCCTGGGGGATGTCCGGCGCGGCGATCGGTGCCGCCGGCCTCGTGGTCGTCAACCTCCTGTCGATCAACCTCGCCGCGCTGGCGACGCTGTGGATCGCCGGCTACCGCCCGCAGGGCCCCTTCGACGTGTCGCCGACCCGGACGCCGACCTACGCCTACGCGGCGGTCTTCGGGGTCGGGCTGTTGGTGCTCGCCGCGCCGCTGGCGAGCGTCACGCTGCTCGACTTCCACACGACGGAACTCGAGTCCGCCGCCGAGGACGAGGTCGAGGCGGTCCTCGCACAGCCCCGCTACGACGGCCTCGAAAGCGACGACGTCGCGGTCGAACTCGACGGCGACTACCCGATTCAGTCGGTCGACCGGGTCGTCGTGACGGTCTCCGAGCGCGAACCCGGCCCGGAATCGGGTCTCGCCGATCGACTCTACGAGGCGATCAGACCCCACAGCGATGGGCCGCTGGTCGTCGAAGTCCAGTACGTGGTCGCCGAGGAACGAGGTGAGGATGGAAACGGGGACGGGGACGCGGCGTTGCGGACCGCGAGCGATCCCTGATACGGGCTGCTGTCCCGATCCCGGTGGGATCGCGACCGTCCTGCGGCCCCACTGGCGACGACGGAAACCGTATGAGGCGACTCGACAGCCGATCGGGGATCTCGTCGTCTTCCCGGACCACGCTCGACCGCGTCGGTTCGATTCCCGCGGTGGGTTCGCGTCGACGCTCGCCGTCAGCCGGGTTCGGAAGACGGCCGGTACCGCCGGCTCACTGCCTTCCAGCGCCCGCTGTGGAACAGCCAGTAGTTGATCCCGCCCGGGACGGCCGTCTCGAGGAAGAGCGCGAGATAGAGCCCACCGACGGCAAGCGGCGTGACGAGTCCGAGCGCGGCCGCGGGAAGCGCGAAGGCGTACCGACCGAGCAGCGACGCGACGAACGGCCAACGGGTGTCGCCGGCACCGAGCAAGGCCCCGGCGGCCGCTCCGTCGAGCCCGTAGCCGACCGAACTGACCGCGCCGACGGCGACGAAGACGGCGGCCTGCGTGACCGCCGCGGGGTCGCTCACGAACAGCCCCGCGATTGGCCGCGCGAAGACCACGACCAGCGCCCCCGCGACAGCGTAGATCACCGTCGAGAGCCGGATGATCGCCGCGCCGTAGGCCCCTGCCTCCGCCTCCTCGCCCGCGCCGAGATGTTGGCCGACCAGCGAACTCGCGGCCAGGGACAGCCCCCAGTTGACGCTGTTTATCAGGGCCCGCACCCGGCGGCCGACCTCGAGCGCCGTCACGACGACCGGGCCGAAGGAGGCGGCGATCCACAGCAGCGGGAAGACGACCGCCCCCTGCGCGAGTCGGCGGCCGATCTCCGGCAGGGAAATTTCGATCAGCTGGCGCAACAGCGTCGGCTCGAGCCACGGTCCCGACCGGGTGATCGGGACTGGACTGGGTTCCATTCCGAGCCGGCCGTAGGAGCGCCCGAGCATCCCCCACGCGAGGACGACCGTCACGAACCCGCTGGCGAGGGTGGTACCGATGGCCGCGCCCGCGGCCCCGAGACCGAAGCCGAAGATCAGGAGTCCGCTGAGGGCGACGTTGAGGACCGCGCCGCCGGCACGGGCGACCATCTCGGTGAACGTGTCGCCGACGCCGGTGTAGGTGCGGCTGGCGATCAGGTTGAGCAGTTCGAAGACCACCGCGGGCGCGACGTAGACGAGATAGATCCGCCCGTGGACGAGCGCGTCCGGTCCGGCGCCGAGCAGGGCGATTAGGGGCCCGGGGACGGCGACGAACAGGAGCGCGATCGGCACCGCCAGCGCGGTCGCGAGGACGACGCTCTGGTTGACCGCCACCGACGCGCGATCGGTCGCCTCGCCGCCGTAGTTCTGCGAGACGAGCGTGACGGTCCCGCCAGCCACCCCGAGGCCGAGCAGCGTCACGATCTGCCAGTAGCCCAGCGCGAACGCCAGCCCCGCCGTGCCGGCCGTCCCGACCGCGGCCCCGACCATCGCGAGGTCGGCCGTCTGCTTGGACATGATCGCGAAGCCGGTGACGATCCGGGGCCAGGCCAGTTCCATCGTCGGGCGAAACCGCTCCCCGTCGATGATGCCGGCCCGCTCGAGCGCCCCGGCGACGAACGCGAGCGCGGTCGCCCGCCACTGCTGGCCCGTCATCGCTCCCCCGTTGCGCGACCGACGCCTTCGGTCTGTCGGCTCCGGCACTCGAGGCGGCCTTTCCTCCCGCGTGGAGCCCGCGAAGCGCCTACCCGCGCAGCCGCGAGAGCATCGCTTTCAGGTGGGTCGGCGAGACGAGCGAGGTCGGCCGGTCCATGTGGACACCGATCTCGCCCGACAGCGCGCCCAGTCCCAGCCGCTGGACGGGTTCGGGCAGCGAGTAGGCGCGCCGGATCCAGTGACCGAGTCGCTGTTCGCGCGCTAAGTCGTCGCGCCAGGCGCGCTCGTAGGCCGCCAGCGTCGTCGGTCGATCGGGGTCGATCTCGCGGGCGGCGTGATCGGCGCTGGTCATGCTATAGAGGATGCCGCCGCCGGTGAAGGGCTTGGTCTGGGCGGCCGCGTCCCCGATGAGGAACGCCCGTCGGGACGTTACTCGATCGGGCGGCCCGACCGGGATCGCGCCCGAACAGCGATGGGAGACGTCGATCTCGTAGCCGTCGATCAGCTCCTCGAAGTGCTTGGTGACCTGCACGCCCGGCGGGGCCGCCAGCCCGTACTCGACGCCGGCCTCGCCGCGGGGGATCCGCCACGCGAAAAAGGTCGGCGGCGTGAGATGGACATCGACGAAGTCCTGGTGATCGTCCTCCTCCGAAAAGGCGAGGACGCCGTGGAGGAACTCGTCGGGCTGTGGGAGGCCGAGTTCGTCCCGCACCCGCGAGCGCGGCCCGTCACAGCCCGCGACCATCTTCGCCTCGACCTCGAGGCGGCCGTCGGGGCCGCTGGCGACGATCTCGACCCGGTCGTGACGTTCGGTGACGCCGGTGACGGTGTGGTTCTCGCGGACGTCCGCACCCGCCTCGCGGGCCAGTTCGGCGAGGTGGCGGTCGAGTCCGACGCGGTCGATGACGTTCGACGCGACCGCGTCCTTGTAGAACGGATAGGCGTCGCTGCCGGGTCCGCCGACGTGAAAGCGAGCGCCGTAGATCTCGTTCTGAAAGAGGTCCTCGCGGGCCCCCTCGCCGGTGAACTCCCAGATGTCCGTACTCACGTGGCCCGAACAGGCGAGCGGCTCGCCGATCGTCCCTT
Organism: Natrinema sp. CGMCC1.2065; assembly: GCF_051225675.1. NCBI lineage: Archaea > Methanobacteriati > Methanobacteriota > Halobacteria > Halobacteriales > Natrialbaceae > Natrinema > Natrinema sp. CGMCC1.2065. The sequence continues at coordinate 140,980 of NZ_JBPJSJ010000005.1, forward strand.
TCTCGAGGGCGAGGACGTCGTAGCCCGCCTCGGCGGCCCGGCGAGCGAAGCGCGCCCCCGGCGGGCCGACGCCGACGACGACGAAATCGTACATGCTCGGGACGTTCACGCCGGACGGTAAATAGGTTCTCGAGATTCGCTCGCTGCTGTCGGACACGTTCGAAACGTCCCGGCCGTCGACCGACGCCGACGATGGTCGGGACCGGCGACTGACAGTCGATAAACGGATACAGTTTTGTGAGTTGTCCGATCTCACACAATATGAACGCGACGCGAGCGCCGACTCCGACCGAGAGACAGGCGATGGCCCGGGGCGAACGCGAGCTGATCGCACCGTGATCCCCGCGGAACTCTCGACCGGCGCGCTGGTCGTCTTCGGCCTCATCGCCGTCGCGCTCGTCCTGTTCGTGACCGAGGCGATCCCCACCGACGTGACCGCGATCGGGATCATCGTCTCGCTGGCGGCCCTCGAGCCGATGACCGGCGTCGGTCCCAGAGCGGCCATCTCCGGGTTCGCCAACACCGCGACGGTGACGATCGTCGCCATGTACATGCTCAGTGCGGCGATTCAGGGAACGGGTGTAGTCCAGCGTCTCGGCGTCTATCTCGCGACGATCACGAACGGCAGCGAGAAGCGGGCGCTGTTGGCGACGATCTGTACGACCGGGCCGCTCGCGGGCTTTATCAACAACACGCCGATCGTGGCGATCTTCGTCCCGATGATCACCGACCTCGCGGAGAAGACCGGGATCTCCCCGTCGAAGCTCCTCCTGCCGCTGTCGTACGCGGCGATTCTGGGCGGCACGCTGACGCTGATCGGGACGTCGACGAACCTGCTGGCCAGCGAGTTCGCCGTCGAACTGCTCGGCCGCGAGCCGATCGGCATGTTCGAGTTCTCCGCGCTCGGCGTCGTGATTCTACTGGTCGGGCTCGCATACCTCGCGACCGTCGGTCGGTGGCTGACGCCCGCGCGGATCCCGGTCGACGCCGACCTCGTCGAGGAGTTCGAACTCGAGGACCACCTCGCGACGGTTCGAGTGCGGGCCGATTCGGCACCGGTCGGTCGGACGGTCGACGACCTCGAGGCGCGCGCGGACGCGGATGTCCGCGTTCTCCAGCTCCGCCGGGCGGGCGACGGGAGTGACGGCGAAACCGCGTCGGCGGACCGTGTCCTCGAGTACGACGGTGAGCGGGAGGCGACCCTCGAGGCGGGGCCCGAGGCGTCGCCCCCCGGCCAGCGCTCCGGCGACAGCCGGACGCGACTCGAGGCAGACGCGGCGTCGATCCCCGCCGATGGCGAGTCGTTCGTCGCGGCCGCGACCGACGAGCGGATCCGCGAGGGAGACCTGCTCACGGTCCATGGGAGCCTGCAAGCGATCAACCGGTTCGTCGAGGCCCAGCGGGTACACCAGCTGGCCCGGGAGTCGGTGACCGAGGAGACGTTCGAGGAGGCCCCGAGCGAGGACGTCCTCGTGAAGGCCGTCGTTCCCGAGTCGTCGGCGTTCGCCGGCGAGCGCCTCGGCGAGACGGCCCTCCGGGAGTTCTTCGGGACGACCGTGCTGGCGATCCGCCGGGGCGGCGACCTCCTCCGAACGGACCTCGCGGCCGTCCGACTCGCCCCCGGCGACCTCCTCCTGGTCCAGACCTCCGACGACGCGATCGCCCACTTCACCGCGTCGAACGACCTGCTCGTCGTCGACGACGCCGTCAACCGGCTGGCCGACGCCGACCTCGAGGACGTCGCGCCGCTGTCGCCGAAGACGCCGATCGCGATCGGGATCATGGCCGGCGTTATCGGCGCGGCCGCGCTGGGGCTGCTCTCGATCGTGATCGCGGCCTTCGCCGGCGTCTTCCTGATGGTCGTCAGCGGCTGTCTCTCGATCGACGACGCCTACGACGCCGTCTCGTGGAACGTCGTCTTCCTGCTGGCGGGGGTCATTCCGCTGGGGATCGCCCTCGAGGCCACCGGCGGCTCGGCAGTCATCGCGACCGGGTTGGTATCGGCGGCCACCTACCTGCCGCTCGTGGCGGTGCTGTTGCTGTTTACCGTCGTCACTGGACTGCTGGCGAACGTCATCACGCCCGTCGCGACGGTCGTGTTGATGATCCCGATCGCGGTCGACGCGGCGACGAGCCTCGGCGCTGCGCCGTTCTCGTTTCTCCTCGCGGTGCTGTTTGCCTCCGCGACGTCCTTCATGACGCCCGTCGGCTACCAGACGAACCTGATGGTCTACGGGCCCGGCGGCTACGAGTTCACCGACTTCCTGCGCGTCGGCGGCCCGCTCCAGCTATTGCTGGCGGTCGTCACGACCGTCGGCATTACGCTCATCTGGGGACTCTGATCGCCGGCGGTCGTGACCGTCGTCCTCGACCGGCGAGTCGCTCGTGAGTCAGTTTCAAATGGGTTCCCCCAGTCGTGGTTGTCATGAGCGAACTGTTGACATTCGACGAGACCGAACTGATAGATCTCAGCATCGGCCTCGAGGACGGCGTCGCGAGCGAGCCGACACCACCGGAAATCGACGCCTTCGACCACGAGGCGGGCGCGAAACGCCTCGCCGAGACCCTGCAGGAACAGGGCTACGACGTCGACCCCGAGGACTTCCCCGAGGGGATGGGGCTGGCGTGGGAGGACCTCGCGGTCATCCCCCACGCCGGCACCCACCTCGACGCGCCGTGGCACTACGGCCCCGAGGTCGACGGCGAGCCCGCGAAGACGATCGACGAGATCCCCCTCGAGTGGTGCCGTGGGAACGCGGTCGTCCTCGACTTCCGATCGATGGATCCCGGCGAGGAGATCGGAGTCGCGGACCTCGAGGCCGCCCTCGAGGACTTGGATCACGATCTCTCGCCCGGCGAGATCGTCCTGATACAGACCGGGGCCGACGAGCTGTGGGGTCGACCGGAGTACCTGACCGAATTCCCTGGAATGAGCGCCGACGGGACGAAATACCTCGTCGAGCGAGGGATCAAGGTGATCGGGACGGACGCCTACGGCTTCGACAAGCCATTCGCGGCGATGGGCGAACGCTACGTCGAGTCGGGCGACGAGGATGAACTGTGGCCGGCCCACTTCGCGGGGCGAGACGTCGAGTACTGCCAGATCGAGAAGATGGCCAACCTCGATCAACTGCCGCGCAAGACCGACATCCCCCTTGTCGCGTTCCCCATCAAAATCGAAGACGCGAGCGCGGGCTGGGTGCGACCGGTCGCCCTTATCGGGGACGAGACGGGAGGTGAGAGCGCATGAAACTCGCAACGTTCGAAGTCGATACCCCGGTCGGTCCGGTCGAGCGCATCGGTGCCGTCGACGAGTCCGACGACACCGCGGCCGGCGACGCGACGCTCGTCGATCTGACGGCGGCCTACGGAGCCGTCCTCGAGGCCGAGGGCGAACCGGCACCCGCGGAGTTGGCCCACGCACACGTCCCGCCGGAGATGATCGCCTTCCTCGAGCGCGGCGACCGGGCGATCGCGGACGCCCGCGAGGCCCTCGCGTACGCGGCCGAGACCGACGCCGAGCGCGGCCCCGGCGAGGCGAAACTCCGGTACGAGCCCGGCGAATACCGGCTGCTCCCACCGCTGCCACGTCCCAACTCGCTGCGGGACTGCATGGCGATCGAGGAACACGTCCAGAACAGCATGGACGGCGAGATCGCCGACGTCTGGTACGAGCTGCCGGTCTACTACAAGGGCAACGCCGACAGCGTCGTCGCGCCCGGCGAGACGATCCAGTGGCCCGACTACTCACAGATCATGGACTACGAACTCGAGATCGCGGCTGTGATCGGGAAACGCGGCCGGAACATCTCGGCTGCCGACGCCGAGGACCACATCGCCGGCTATACCGTCTTCAACGACTTCAGCGCCCGCGACATCCAGGGCGAGGAGATGGAGGGGCGGCTCGGCCCCGCGAAGGGCAAGGACTTCGCGAACGGGCTGGGCCCCTACTTCGTCCCGCGCGAGGACATCGACGTCCTCGAGGCCCCGATGACCGCCAGGATCGACGGCGAGGTCTGGTCTGAGGGCACCGTCGACGAGATGTATCACACCTTCGCCGAGATCATCGAGCATATCTCCCAGTCCGAGACACTCCACCCCGGCGACGTCATCGGCAGCGGCACCGTCGGCGAGGGCTGTGGCCTCGAGCTGGGCCAGTGGCTCGAGGACGGCGATACAGTCGCACTCGAGGTCGAGGGGATCGGCACCCTCGAGCACACGGTCGTCAGGTAGCCCGCCGCTCGCGCCTTACCGGGCGTCGCGCTCGCTCTCGATCGCCGCGGCGCTCGAGGTGAGCAGAAAGCCGACGACGCCGAGGTAGGCGACGAAGAGCTGGAGGCTCACGTCGGCCGTCGTGAACTGCTGGCTGACGGCGATGGGACCGATACTGAGACCGAACAGCCCGATCGCGTAGCCGAATCGATCGACCGACCGATCGAACGGAGGATACTCGCGGGTTAACAGTCGGCGATACTCCACGGTGAAGTATCCCAATCCGGTATAAAGCGTGACGACGGCGAGGACCAGAAACCAGTTCGACCCGAACGCGACGCGGAGACTGCCGCCGGCGACCAGTCCGATGCCGAACCCGGCAGGGAGTGCCCTGTTCACGGTTCGTATTGTTGTTCGTCTGATAAAAACGTGTCCGTCGCCGTCAGTCGTCGCCGGCGCTGGCCGCCGTCGGTTCCGCACCCGCTGCGACGCCGGTCACGTCGGCGTAGCGCGCCCACAGCGCGAGCATGCTCGGGAGGACCAACACGCTCACCAGGAACGAGGTAACGAGCGAGAGGACGACCAACAGGCCGAGGCTCTGGAGTTGCGGATGCGGGTGCAGGAGTAGCGCCAGAAACGCCGCCGAAGAAGTGAGCGTGCTCCCGAGCAAGGCGCCACCGGTCCCGACGACGGCCGCCTCGAGCGCGTCGTAGACGCCGCCGTGTCGCCCGAGTTCCTGCGCGAAGCGATCGCTGAGGTGGATGTTGTAGTCGATCCCCAGCCCGATGACCAGACTCATCAGGAGCGCGGTCAGCAGCGTCAGGGGGACCTCGAGGAGAGACATGCTCCCGATGACGAGGCCGGCGACCAGCGCGATCGGGACGACCGTCACGGCCCCCAGCGTCGCGCTGCCCTCGCTCAGTCGGTAGATGCCGATCAGGGCGACCGCGATCACGCCGAGCGCGAGGAGCAATACGTAGAGGATCCCCCCGGTGACCTCGCCCAGTTCGGCCTGCGTGACCGCCGCCGGGCCGGCCGCCGTGGCGGTCAGGTCCCCGTCGCCGTCCTCGATCGCCGTGGCCACCGACTGCATGTCGTCGGCACGATCGTCGTAGGTGTCGCCGCGGTCGACGGTGACGAGCATGCGAAGCGAGCGATACTCCCCGTCGTCGGTGCGCTCGATCACCTGTCCCGCCGCCGCGGGGGCGACCTCGAAGAGGTGGTCGTAGACCGACTCGAGGTTCCGATCTGGCACCCCATCGTCGTCCGCGTCGGCCGAGTCGACCGTCGCGGCGAAGGAGTCGTTCTCCGCGGCGGTCGCTTCGATGACCGACAGCGGCGAGCGGACCGACTCGACCCCCTGCTGGTCGAAGGCAACACCGGTTTCACGGGCGGTATCGCTCCCCTCGTCGATCCGTTGCAAGGTCCCGTCGGCGGTCACGGTCCCCTCGATGAGGACGGCCGAGCGACCGGCGCCGTCGTTACTGGACCGGTACTGATCGGTCACGTACAGTTGGTTCTCGACGAACGCCGACTCTTCCCAGGCCATTGGGCCCGGCAGTTCTGTCTTCCAGTCGGCGACCGACTCGGTCCGCTGCTGGAAACTCTCCTGCTCGAGCGCGGGCCAGGCCACCGCGCCGGCAGACCCCGCAACGAGCGCGACGACGATGACGACCGGGGCCGCCCGTTTCGCGAGGGTGACGCTGCCGCCGAGGACGCGGCCCAGATAGCTACCGTAGCCGAGCGGTTGCTTGTGCCGATCGACGCCGACCCGCTCGAGAAGGCCGTCGATACTGATCTTCAACGCGGGGACGAGCGTCACGAAGATGAAAAACGCCGAGACGACCCCGAGCGTGATCCCAATGGCCATATCGCGGATCGAAGTCACGGGGTTGACGACGTTCGAAAGGAAGCCGATCGCGGTCGTCACGGTGACCAGTGCAAGCGCGACGGCGACCGAGCGGACCGACCGCGTCATCGGCGGGCGGATCCCCTCGTCGCTCCCCCGCTGTTCCCGGTACCGCATGAAGACGTGGAACCCGAAGTCGATGCTGAGCCCGGCGATCATCACCGGCCCGATGATCATCGTCATCCCGGCCGAGATCCCGAGCCAGCCCAGGATGCCGAACATCCATAGGATGGAGACGACGACGCCGATCATCCCGACGACGACGTCGACGAGGTCGCGGTAGGTGAACGCGAGGATCCCGAGGATCAACGCCAGCGCGACCGGCAGGATCAGCGTGGTTGTGTTCGCCGTCATCTGCTGGTTCAGATCGCCGACCGCGTGTTCGCCCAGCGTGAAGTAGTTCGGCTCGTCACTGTCCTGAGCGGCCTCGTAGAGGGCGCGTTGCGCGTCGCTCGGTACCCCCGCCGAGTCCGCCCCGTCCGTCTCGAACCGGAAGACCATCCGGTGGCTCTCGGCGGTCGTGCTTCCGGGGTCGTAGCGCTGTGGCAGCAAGGAGAGCGCGCCCGACTCGGGCGTCAGCGACTCCGAAAGCAGCGCCGCGTACTCGTCGTCGTCGGTCGACTCGAGCGCGGCGATCCGTTCCTCGCGGGTCGCGTTGGGGTCCTCGGCGGCCCGCGTCCCGACGACGTTCGCGACGCCGGTAACGCCACCGTCGTCGGCGAGGGCGGCCGACACCGAGTCGTTGTCCAGCACCGCTTGCTGGTACTCGAGGGACTCGATCAGGGCCGCCCTCGAGAGGGCGTTGCCGTCCTCGTGGCGGACGTAGACCGGCGCGGCCGAGACGTTCGACTCGCCGCCCGGCTCGCCGTAGTTGTCGGCGATGTAGTCGGCCTTCTGTGCGGGCGTCGTCTCGCCGACGTCGCCGCTGCCGGCCTGATTGGACGTGTCGAGGTTCCCGATCCCGGCGACCGCGCCGGCGGTCAACAGTAGCAATACGACGATCACGATCCGGTTGTGGGTCGTGACCGCGTCGATACACCTGTCGAGTGCGTCACGGACCATTTCGTGTCCCCCTCTATCGAGGGAACCCATAAACGGGAAATCACGATTTCCGAGCCTGAAGTTCGGCCACCACGCGGAGGACATTACACCCTCGAGTCGCTAGCACCACCATGCTCCTGTACTGGCACCGGCGCGATCGACGGACGGCCGACGATCGGGGACTGGCCGCCGCGGTCGACGCCGCGGACGGACCCGTCCTTCCAGTCTACGTGTTCGATCCCGCAGTCACCGACCGACTCGGGGTGCGCAAACGCGCGTTCGTCGATCGGACCGTCCGGGCGCTCCGAGAGCGATACCGCGACCTCGAGAGCGATCTCCTCGTACGCTCGGGAGCGGCTCCCGACGTCCTCGCCGACCTCTGCGACGAGTACGGTGTCGACCGCGTCGTCACGACGGAGTGCTACGATCCCGTTCGGCGGGACCGGACGGCCGCCGTCGACGCCGCGCTCGGGGTCCCCCTCGAGACCCACGTAGATACGGTCTTGGTCGACCCGCGAACGCTCGAGCCCTCGTACCCGACCCACAGCCAGTTTCACGCGGACTGGCGGGAGCGGCCGAAGCCGGCCCCGGCACCCGAGCCCGCCCCGGACGCGCTCGCCGACGTCACCGCCGACGAGCCGATCCCGATCGCGAACAGTGATATCGATCTCCCCGAGGCGGGGACCGAAGCCGCCCGCGAGCGCCTCGCGTCATTCCGCGACGCCGGACTGCGGCGCTACGCCGACACCCGGGACGATCTCGCGGCCGCGGTCGAGCGCCCGCTCGAGGCCGTCTCGCGGCTCTCGCCGTATCTGGCCGCCAGTGCGATCGGAATCCGCGAGGTCTGGGAAACCGTCACGGACGTCCGGGACGCCGTCGACGGCGACGAGCGGCGCAACGTCGACAAGTACGCGTTCGAACTCACGTGGCGAGAACTGTACTACCACCTGCTCGCCCACACCCCCGATCTGGCGACGGTAAACTACAAGCAGTTCCCGAACGAGATCGCGTGGCGAACGGACGACGCCGACTTCCGCGCCTGGCAACGCGGCGAGACGGGGTATCCACTCGTCGACGCCGGAATGCGCCAGCTCGAGCGGGACGGGTACATCCACAACCGGCCGCGACAGGTCGTCGCAAGCTTCCTGACGAAACACCTCCTGCTCGACTGGCGACGCGGCGCGGCCCACTTCCGGGAGCGGCTGGTCGATCACGATCCCGCAGTCAACCCCGGGAACTGGCAGTGGGTCGCCTCGACGGGGACCGACTCGGTCGACGTTCGGATCTTCGATCCCGTCGCACAGGCCGCTAAGTACGACGACACCGGGGCGTTCGTCCGCGAGTACGTCCCCGAACTGGCCGACGTGCCCGCCGAGGCGATCGTCGAGTGGCCGACGCTGCCGGCCGATCGCCAGGCCGAACTCGCGCCCGACTATCCGGCACCGATCGTCAACAGAACGGCCGCGTACGAGCGGGCCCAGCGGGTCTTCGAGCGGGCGCTCGGAAAACGAAACGACGGGTAACTCAGCCCTCGAGCAACTCCCAGAACCGTTCGGTATCGCCCTCGAAGCGCTCGAGTAACTCGCGCATCTCCGCGCGGTGGTCGTCGGTGACGGTCACGTGGACCATCCCCTCGTCGGGCTGGCCGTAGACGACGCTTGCGCCCTCGGGCGCGGCGACGATCGCCGGCAGCGCGACGAGGTCCTCCTCGCCGTCGACCAGAATCGTGGTCGGGTCGTCGGTCGAGAGCGCGCGCCGGAGCGCCCGGACGACCGGCACGCCCAGTTCGGCGGGGGGGTTTCGGACCTCGATACTCGCGCCCTCGGTGACCGCCTCGCGGATTTCGGCGTCGACCTCGGTGCGTTTGGTCCGGCCGTCGACGAGGGCCACGTCGGGCCGGCGGCCCGCCTGCAGGAGGTGATAGGTGACGACGTCGCCGACGGCGATCAGGGGGCCGTCGACGCCCTCGAGGAGCCGGTCGGCGTCGGTCTCGATCGGGCCCATCGGCTCTTTGAGTTCGTGGCGCAAGGCGTCGGGCAGGACCAGTAGCTGGTCGTCGTCGGCGAACGCGTCGTCTGTGTCGTCGCGAGTCACGCGTCAGCGAACCTTCAGGGCGTACGCGCCCGGTTCGGTGATCTGCATCTCCGTCGCGATCTCGCTGTCCTCGGGGTGGGCGATGATGACGTAGCCCGCCCAGTCCTCGGTCAGCGAGGAGGAGTTGCAGGCGTCACACGTCTCGTTGTCGGGTTCGTTGACCCGGTGACACTCGCGACAGACGAGCCGATCGGATGCCATGGTTATTCACCCGCCGTGGCTTCGCGTTTCTCGTGTTCGTCCTCGAGCCAGGCGTGTTTGCCGAGGCCGGGCTGTTTCGCGGTGAGCCCGATCTTCGAGTCCCGGGGGTTGCGTTCGTCGATGCTCTTGGTGACGATGCGGGCGCGGACGGCGTCGTCGACGCCGAGCGCGCGGTCGGACTCGTTCGATGAGAGCCGCTGGTTCTCGCCGTCGAAGGCGAGGTATTCGTCGCTGATCTGCGAGACGTGGAGCAGGCCGTCGACGGGGCCGATGCCGACGAAGGCACCGAACTCGACGACTTCGACGACGGTGCCGTCGACGACTTCCTGCATCTGTGGATCGAACGTCACCGCGTCGAACTCGGCCTCGTAGTACACTCCGGGGCGGTTGGGCAGGACCGTCCCCTCGCCGATATCGTGAACCTCCGTGACGGAGACGACGCTGCCCACCTCCTCGTCCATGCGCCCCTCGAGTTTGTCCTGGAGCAGTCGTTTGACTCGATCCGGCGAAACGTCGCCGAGTTCTTCCGGCGGTACTTCTACCGTGTCCTTCAGTCTAACCCGTTTGTACATCTATGGTTGAGTGATCGCTAACTTGTTTCTCCCGCGTAATGCAATTACCGGTCTCCCCGCTTCGAGGACCCGGTCGCGCAGCGGGCGGTCGTTCGTGACGACGTAGTCGACGTTGCCCTCGCGGGCGAGTTCGACCAGTGCGTCGTCGGCGTACGATGCCTCCGTGTCGACGGCGAGACAGCGCTCGGTCGCCAAGTCGTGGCCGACGGTCGCGGCCGTTCCCTCCTGCCCGCCCTTCTCGGAAAGTCGCCGGAGTTCCTCGAGGACGGCCTGTGGGATCGTCGGCTCGTAGCGCTCCAACAGCCGCTCGAGTTCCTCGAACAGCCGCACGTCGAGTTCGACCGGCATCATGAGCGCGCTCGTGTCGAGGGCGACCCGCGTCGACTGTCCCATCTCAGTCCGTCAGGGTACCGAGACCGATCAGCCGCCAGCGCGCGCCGATGCGGCGGTTGATCGCGATTTTCGTCCCCGGTTCGGCGGCGACGGGTCGCTTGAGTCGGACCTCGCACTCGCCCTCGCGGGCGCTGGTGACCGAGCCGACGGTCGTCGCCGTGCCGACGGTCATCATCAGCGGTTCGCCGGTGCTGATCTCGTCGACCGTCTCGCCCTGGTCCGCGCCGACGACCCGCTCGAGCAGGTCGACCTCCATCGTGAACTCGTTCCAGGTCGGCGGGAGCGTCCCCGGCGGGCCGGCCATCCGGCCGGCCAGCGCGTCGCCTTTGGTCAGCGAGGGGTCGAGCCCGGTCCCGACGCCGAGCAGGCCGCCCGGCGTGACGGTGTCGACGGTCTCGCCGCCGGCCTGCAGCGAGCGGATCGTCGTCTCGATGGGGACGTACTCCGTCTGGCCGCCCTCCTCGACCTCGCGGCCGGGGCGGATCTCGATCTCGTCGCCGACCTCGAGTTCGCCTTCGACGAGGCTGCCCCCGAGGACGCCGCCGGCGAGGTCCTTCGCGGACGTACCGGGTTTGTTGATGTCGAAACTGCGGGCGACGTGCATCCGGGGATCGGCGTCGGGATCCCGATCGGGGGTGGGGATCTCCTCCTCGATCGCCTGGATCAGCAGGTCGAGGTTGACCTCCTGGCCCGCGGAGACGGGGACGATCGGAGCGTCCTCGGCGACGGTGCCCGCGACGAACTCCTTGATCTGGTCGTAGTTGTTCCGGGCGGTCTCCGCATCGACGAGGTCGACCTTGTTCTGGGCGATGACGATGTTGTCGATTCCGATAATGTCCAGCGCCATCAGGTGTTCCTCCGTCTGGGGCTGGGGGACGGGTTCGTTGGCGCTGACGACCAGCACCGCGCCGTCCATCAGGGACGCGCCGGACAGCATCGTCGCCATCAGGGTCTCGTGCCCCGGGGCGTCGACGAACGAGACGGTCCGCAGCGGCTCGCTCTCGGAGCCGTCCGGACACTCCTCCTCGACGGTGTAACACTCGGGTTCGTCCAGTCCCTCGCAGTGACGGAACGTGGCGTCGGCATAGCCGAGCCTGATCGAGATTCCGCGTTTCATCTCTTCGCTGTGTTGGTCCGTCCACGAGCCGCTGAGCGCTTGCACCAGCGTCGTCTTGCCGTGGTCGACGTGACCGACGAGCCCGATGTTCACCTCCGGTTGTCGATTTCCTACCATAAGACGATGAGTAATCTTGGGTAGTGATTCCCCTGTGCGACTGATAAAGGTTGCGAGCTATCCCGTCGATTCCGGGGCCGACGGAACCGAGAGAATATCACCCGTGCTGTGGTTCCACACCGGCGATCCCGACGACTTATCTCCCGTCCGCCCCTCACACGTACCGTGTCCGAGTTCGCGTTCGAACTCGAGTTGTGTGCCCACCTCGAGGAGCGCGGCGAGGGAATCGTCGCCCGCCAGCTCGGGGGGAGCGTCGCTGATCCCGGCGGCCGGATCCTCGACGTACTTTGCGTCGAGCCCGGCCCCGAGTTCGAGGAGCGCGTCGAACTCACCAGTGAGACGATCCCCGACGCCGCGATCGAGTCGGCGGTCGGCACCGGGCGGGCCCGCTACTGGAAGGACGCCTTCGACTGCCATCCCGAACGCGCCCGCAGCGCAACCGAGCGCGCCGTCGAGATCGGCTTCTTCGAGCGCGACCGCGAGGCCAGCGCGGCCAGCAACCGCGAGTACGTCCGGCAAGTCGCTCGCTACCCCGACTGGTACGACCGCATCGTCGGGATCGAGAACAAGCCCGATCTGGGCCGGCCGGGCGACCTCGAGATGCAACTGCGAACCGACGTGAGCCTCGCCCTGCTGGACGAGGCGATCCTCGCGACAGAGAGCTACGTCACGCGCGCGCACCTGAACCGCATCCCCGACGCGGTCGGCGTCTGGCGGGTCTACCGCGACGAGACCGACGCGGGCGACGGCCTCGAGATCGACGTGGTCCGCGAGCCCGCGCCGCTCGCCCCCGACGAGCCCGGGATCGAGCCCGTCGCCGCCCACCCGGGACGGACGGAGATCGAGGTCGTGTCGCCCGACGCGAAGGCGCGGGCGCGCCGCCGCCTCGCCGAGCGGGCCTACGGCAAGGGCTGGCGGACCTACGAGTTCCCCGGCTGCGGGGCCTGTCGTCCCGACGACGCGAGCGGGGCGACGCTGCCGTACTGCGAGTGGAAGGGCCGGGTCGTCGACGCCAACTCGGAGTGCGGCCCGGACTGTCCGGGCCACGAACCGGAGTCGGCGGCCGACCTCTCGACCGACCTCGAGGCCGAACGCGACCGCCGGACCGCGTGGACGGCCGATCCCGACGGCAAACGGCGGCGACAGTCGGGACTCGATCGGTTCGGCTGACGGCCCGGCGGCCGCCGCTCGAGCGCCGGACGGACACGTTCCCCCGGATCTATAGTTCGTAGACCTCGCCGTCGACCGCCAGCGGCTCCGCGAAGGCCTCCTCGGCGGGGTAGAAATGCGCGAGATGAACCAGCCGCGTCCGGTCGGCGTTCAGTTCCTCGGCCAGCGCGAGCGCGCCCTCGCGAGTCATGTGTTTCGTGCCGAACGTCCGAGCGACGCCGTCGGCGTCCTCGTGGCGGCCGCCCAGCGGGTGGTAGTCGGCCAGACTCGCGGGGACGATGCCGTCGGCCAGCAGGAGGTCGGCGTCGGCGAGGACATCTCGGGACGCCTCGGGAACGTCGTAGCTCGTATCGCCCGTGATCGACAGCTTCGCGCCCGTCACGGGGTCCTCGACGGAGAGGCCGTAACAGACCAGCGGCGGGTGGTCGACCGGCACCAGCGTCACGTTGAGCCCGCAGATCCGGACCGTCTCGAGCGGCGTCGTCGGCACCACGGAGACGGGATCGAGATAATGGTAGTCGTCGTCCACCGTCTCGGCGACGCTCTTGCCCGTCTCGGGGTCGGTCTCGTCGGCCGCGTAGACCTCGAGGGAGTCTAGCACGCGAAAGACGTTGCCAAGCCCATCGAGGTGGTCGAAGTGGATATGGGTGATGACGGCGGCATCGGGCAGGGGCACCTCGTCCCGGAGGAACTGGTACCGGAAGTCGGGGCTGAAGTCGATCAGCAGCGACTCGTCGACGCGCTCGTTCTCGACGTGGACCGAAAAGCGCGTGCGTTCGACGCCGCGCTCTCGAGCCGCTACGCAGGTGTCACAGTCACAGCCGACGGTGGGCGTCCCGGTCGTGTCGCCGGTGCCGAGCAGGGTCACCCGCATCGTCAGTTTATCCCCCCGGCGGCGTGTCGGCGGGCCGGCTCGAGGCGGTCGCGACTCCCGACTCGTCGCCTACACATACGATCGGCCTTCCTCGAGCGCCGTCCGGATGAACGGGTGGTCCGAATTCGCCTCGACCCGCTCGGCCGGCAGGACGTGTACCTCGAAGACGACGCCGTGTTCGGCCCCCACGGTTTCGGCGAGGGCCTCGAGTCGCCGCTCGCGTTCCGGGTCCGCCTCCTCGAGGACCAGCAGTACCTCGACCGACGCGTGGACGCCGCGGTCGTCGCCCCGGACGGCGTCGCCGAAGACGACGAGGTCGCGGATCGCCTCGCCGTGGTCGTCCTGTGCCCGGGCCGCGAACGTCGCCGCGGCGTCTCCCGCTGGGGCGTCATCGCTCATAGGTGCCCCTTGACAGCCGTCGCATAAAGGGTATTCCCCGCAGGACGGGCGCTCCATCGCCCCCGTTGGCGACGCAACCCCAGGTCGCGCCGTCCCCGAAGCCAACGCTCGAGGGGCGGAATCGAACCCGCTGCGAAAACGTATCGGGACGGCCTCAGACGGGCGCCGCAGGGCTCAGTGGTCGTGATCGTGGTCGTGCGAGTGGCCGCCGTCGGACCCGTGGTCCGACGAGGATCGCCTCGCGTCGCTCGGCTCACCGCCGTCGCTGGCCTTGTCGAGGTCCCCGCCAGCGACTAAGGCGTCGTGGTCGCCCTCCATCATGTCCATGTTCTTTAACGTGTCCCGCTCCTCGAACTCCTCGACGGCGTTCAGGAGGTCCTGCTGGGTCAGCGTCGTCCGGTCCTCGGTGAGGGCCTCGAGGACCGCCTCCCGGAGGACCATCCGGAGGTCGCTGCCGGTCAGCCCCTCGGTGACGTCGGCGATGAGCTGGGGGTCGAACTCGTCGATGTCCATCGTCCGGGTGATGAGCCCGAGGATGTCCGCCCGCATGCCCTGGTCGGGTTTGGGGAAGTTGATGATCTCGTCGAAGCGCCGCCAGGCGGCGTCGTCCAGTTGGTCGGGGTGGTTGGTCGCCCCGATGAGCAAGACGTCGTCCTCGATGAGCGAGATGTTGTCGATGCTCTTGAGCAGGGTGTTGACCGCTCGCTTCAGGGCGGCGTGTTCGTCGCTGCGGCGGGTCTTGGCGACGAAGTCGAACTCGTCGATAAAGAGGATACACGGGGAGAGTCGCTTGGCGACCTCGAAGGTCTTGTCGACGTTTTTCGCCGTCTCGCCGAGGTACTGCGAGGTGATCATCGAGAGTTTGACCTCGACGAACGGCAGGTCCATGTCCTGTGCGAGCGCCTGTGCGGTCGAGGTCTTCCCGGTGCCCGGCGGCCCGACGAACAGCAGCTTCCCGATCTCGCGCAGGCCGATGTCGGCGAGGTAGTCGCGGTGTTCGATCGCCTTCGAGATCTTGTTGAGTTCGTTCTGTTGGTCGTCGGTCAGCACGAGGTCGTCCAGCGACATGTCGACCTCCTCGGGCGCGCGGACTTCCACGAGGTCCAACATTTCCTCGTCTTCCTCCTCGTCGAAGTACTCGTTCAGGAGGCCGTCGATCCAGACCCGATCGGCCTGGATCGGCCGGTTGCGCTCCCGGGCTGCCTCGTGGGAAACGTCGAAATCGTAGTCGTCGTGGCGCTCGAAGTGTTTCGCCAGCGTCGGGTTCTCCAGCAGGCGCTCCGCGTCGACGCGTTCGGCGAACCACTCCTCGGCCATGTTCCGTTGAGCGAGGGTGATCGTCCCCGAGAACTCGTCGCGCTCGGTGAACATCAGGTCGGAAATGGCTTCCCACGGCCGGTCGACATCGGTCGCCTCGCGGGCGGTCGTGGTCGTGACCGAGAGCGGGCGATCGATCCCCGCGGGTTTGCGGCTCGAGCCCCCGTCGTCCCCGTCCTCGTCGACGCCACCGGTCCAGTAGACCCGGCGAAACGCCGGCGGGAGATCGTTCTCGTCTAGCGTCCGGTCGTCCGAATACACGCTCGTCGTGAGCAGGAACTCCACGACATCGAGCGCTGCATCACTCATTCGGTCAACGTATTCACTACACGCTCTTAACAGCGTCGTCCTGCACAACGTCTGCGATTGGCTGGCTCGCGAACGGTCGGCTCGACGCGATTCGGGGGCAAATGGCACAACCGTTTTCGTGTATCGGCTCACAGTCACGTGTATGAACGTGTTGCTGGGTCTGGGCGGCAGCGACGAGTCGGTGAAGACGCTGCGACGGACCATCGAGCGAACGACCGACGTCGGCGACGACCTGACCGTCGCCATCGTCGACAAACCCGAGTCGAAGCGATCGCAAGACGAAATGTGCCAGCAGGCCCGCGAAGCCCTCGACGAGGCTGGCCTCGAGGACAGGCCCGTCGAGAAACTCGAGGGCGATCCGGGCAGCGCGCTCGTCGATTACGCCGAACAGGGCGAGTACGATCAGCTGGTCATCGGCGGCGGGACGCTGAGTCCGATGGGGAAGATACAGCTCGGGCCGATCACCGAGTTCGTCCTGTTGAACGCCCCCACGACGGTCAAGTTGGTGCGATAACGATGTCGGGTTCGCGTCAGTACCCGGACGACCCGTCCGGACCGTTTCCCGCGCCGCCGACGACGATTGAGGACCGCGAGGACCGCCCCATCGAGATCCGCGCCGTCGGCTCGTTCGCCGAGGGGGCACTCGAGGACGTCGTCGAGATGTACCTCGCGTTCGATCCCGCCGATCGGGCACAGGGGATCCCGCCGACCGGCGAGAGCCGCATCCGCAACTGGCTCGAGACGATCGGCGAGGACAGCGTCAACGTCGTCGCCTCCCACGATGGCGACGCCGTCGGCCACGCGATGTTGGTCCCCGACACCGACGATCCGTCGGCGATCGAGGACAACGCCGAGATCGAGTGGGAGCTGGCGATCTTCGTCCTGCAGGCCTATCAGCAGGCCGGGATCGGCACCGTGTTGCTCGAGAACCTACTGGGCCACGCGGCCGAGATCGGAATCGAACGCGTCTGGCTGACCGTCGAGCGCTGGAACAACCCGGCGATCGCCCTCTACGAACGGGTCGGGTTCGAATCGACGGGGACCGAGAGCTTCGAACAGGAGATGGCGATCCTGCTCGATCCCGAGGGCTGACACGGTCTACTGTAACGAGTTGACGGTGGAACCGCAGGGCGATCGCGGTCCCACCGGCGATGACTCGCAGTCGCCCGTATGGAACGGTCGCCGTCGCTACACCGATAGCACGGGTTGGCTCGCGTAGGAGAGGACGTACTCGGCCGCCTGCTCCAAGACCTCCGCCTCGGTGCCAGTAACCGGTTCTCGAGGGAGGACGACGAAGTCGGCGTCGACGGCGTCGGCCGTGTCGAGGACGACGTTGCCCGGATGGCGGGTCTTGCGCGTCTGCGAGAAGCCGTCGTCGACGGAGGTCGCGAGGTCGACGTCCGCGTCGGCGGCGATCCGCCGGACGTCGTCGAAGAACTCCTGTGTCGTCTCCGCGACGTCGGTCTCGTCGACCGTCCCGGCGTCCAACCCGCGGACGACCCCGCGTCCAAGGACGAACAGCGCGTGGACGCTGGCGTCGTAGCGGTCCGCGACCGCGACGGCGTACTCGACGGCGGTGGCTGACTCCTCGCTCCCGTCGACCGTCACCAGGACGGTGTCGACGGTAACCGGCTCGCTGGCGTCCATACGCGGCAGTGGGTGGGCCGGCATGAAAAAGCCATCCCACCGCGGCGGCACCGGGACGCCCGTTCGCCCCGTCGAACGGGGAGGTTTAAGCGTTCCCGACCGAAACCCCCGCTATGTTCGATACCGTCGTGGTCGCGACCGACGGCTCCGACAGCGTCACGCGAGCGGTCGACGTCGCGCTCGATCTCGCCGCCCGCTTCGAGGCCGACGTCCACGCCCTCTCGGTAGTCGACGCGAGCGAAGTCGACGCCTCGCCCCAGCAGCTCCGGGACGAACTCCGCACCGCGCTCGAGACGACCTCGGACGCGGCGCTGGCCACCGTCGAGGACCGAGCCGACAGGGGGGTAACGACCGCGATACGCGACGGCCGGCCCGCCGCCGAGATCTGTGAGTACGCCCGCGAGGTCGACGCCGACGTCGTCGCGACCGGGACCCGCGGTCGCCACGGCGAGAACCGGCTCCTGCTCGGCAGCGTCGCCGAGCGGGTCGTCCGTACCTCACCTGTGCCCGTGCTGACTGTCCGCCAGCTCGAGCCGGCCGGAGACGACGGGGGCGAGTCGGCGGTCGACGCCTGACCCCGCCGGGCGCGTCGATGCCGGCCCGTGGCGCTCTCGAGACCGGCGGTTACTTCCCCGCCGGTCACCCACGGGGAACCATGTACGACGAACTCATCGAGAGCGGCGATCTCCCGCTCTCGCGGAAATCGGTCCTCCCGGGAACCGGCTTCTTTCTGCCCGACGAACTCGAGGAGGACCTCGAAGAACAACAGGCCGCGGCCGCCCTCGAGGGAGCCGAGGTCGCGGTCGTTGCGGACCCGGACGCCGACGGACTGGCCTGCGTGGCCCTGCTTCGCGAGGCCTACGACGACGTCCGGAACGTACCCGAACCGGAGGATTCCGGGGCCGGGGACGACGGTGCCGAACCGGTCGCCGACGCGACCGACGACATCGACGAGGCGGCGCCTCCCGTCGCGGCCGGCGAGGACGACGACCCGCTCGAGGAACCCGAGCCGACGCCCCACGGCGTCGCCTTGATCCCCGCCAGCCCCCACGACGTCGAGGACGCACTGGCCCGCGTCGCCGAGTACGGCGACGAGGGGATCGACCTCTATGTCTGTGACCTCGCGCCGGACAAATACGAGTACGTCGAGTCGGAACTCGACGCGGCCCTCGAGACGGCCGACCGGGTCTCGTGGTACGATCACCACCAGTGGGGCGATGACGTCGCGGCGGCGGTCCGCGAGGCCGGCGTCGACCTCGTGATCGGCGACTCCGACGAGGAGTGTTCCGCCGACGTGGTCTATCGCTCGCTCGAGTACGAGTTCGACCCGATGTACGAGGAACTCGCGGCGGTCACGCGGGACCACGACCTCTGGCTACGGGAGGACCCCCGCAGCGACGATCTGGCGGACTACGCCTACTGGACCGACCCCGCCGAATACGTCGAGGTCGTCCGCGAGTACGGCGCCGACCTGCCCGCGTGGGCCGAGGACTACATCACCGAGCGCCGCGTCGAGAAGGAGGCGCTGATCGACCGGGCGGTCGGGCGCGCGGCGTACCGCGAGATCGGCGGCTACACCGTCGGCGTGACCTACGGCCGCTGTTCGCAAAACGAGGTCGCGGAGGCGATGCGCGAGGAAGGGGCCGACGCCTCGGTGATCGTCAAGCCCGCCGGCTCGGCCTCGATCCGGGGCACCGACGCGTTCGACCGCTGTCACGAGGTCGCGGGGAAGGTAAACGGCGGCGGCCACCCGAAGGCCGCCGGCTGCAAGCCCGACATCTACGACGACATGCTCGACTTCGCGAACCACTGGACGACCCGCGGCGCGGTGACCAAGCAGGTCATCCTCGACGCGTTCCGCGAGGTCGTCGACGAGGCGACCGAGGACGGCGAGAGCGGTAGCGACGACGGCGAGAACTGATCGGCTCGAAGAGCGCCCATCTCGGTTTCTCTTGCTAACAAGAGCGGAACCATCGAGACATCACTCCCTGCTGACCGGCCGGTATGCGGTGGCGCGCACTGTCGACCGGCCGAACGATAGTGAGGACGGGAGACGACACTGTGCGAGGGATGAGCGAGGGAGTCTCGCGACCGAGCGAATCGGCTGGGGAGGGCGTGGCCCCTCCGTGTTGCCACGATAGCAGAACTCCGTCCCACAGCCACGTTCCGTATCGATCACGCCGTTTGTGAAAGAGCCGCTCGAGTACGTCTCCTAGCCTCGAGACGCGAAGTACCGTATTACGAGCTGTAACACGTGGACGAAGACGCCGGCGACGGCGATGTAGACGCCGATCGTCTGGAGCGCGACCGACGCGGTCCGCTCGTCCCGGACCTTCCAGATCTCCCAGCCGAGTCGCAACAGAAAACCCAGAAAGATCAGGACGAAGCCGACGATCAGGACCGGCGCGTAGAACGTCCCGGCGACGATGGCGACGAGTCCGCCGATGAAGGCGTAGTTAGCGTACGACCCCCAGTGTTCGAACGTCGTCGAGCGGGCGTAGACGTAGGCGGCGATGACCGCCGTCAGCACCGCGACGACGACGGCCGTCGCGGCGAGGACGGTCAGTTGGGACTCCCGCGGCACGAACCGCAACACGCCGGCCCCGAAGACCCCGAAGGCCAGTTGGAGGATCGCCATCCCGACGACCGCGATCCCGGTGTCGCCGCCCGAGACGCCGCGCTCGGCGACCAGCTGGCCGGCCATGATCGCCGCGCCGTAGACCAGCGCGCCGACGATCGGCACCGAGAAGAGGAAGTCGTTGACCGCCGCCAGCGGCGTCGTCGCCAGCGCGTACATCACCGCGACGTTGATCGCCAGCAGGAGGCTCGCGCCGCCGATCACCCGCGCGTCCCGACTCGAGAGACCGAACCCGCGGCGGGTCTCGGACGGCGTTCCGGTCGCGCTCATGACGGGGGAAACACCGGTGCGGCGCAAAAGCCTGTGGCCTACCGATGACTGCACTCTCGCAGCCGGGCCGGGGCTTACGCCTCCGTCACGTTCCAGCGGTCGGAAAACGCCGTGCCACAGGTACACTGGGCGTAGGCGTGGATCACGTCGCCGTCGGCGTAGATACCGCCGACCTCTTCGTTCTGTTCCTCGGCGAAAGCGAAGACGAACTGGATCGTGTGGTCGCCGTCGTCGGCCGCGTCCGGACACTGCGCGCCCGCGAGGTCGTCGTCGATCTCCCCTTCGGTACTCATCGCGGACTTGGCGAACTCCATCGCGCCGGTACCGGTCGCCGCCTGGAACGCGTTACGGCCCCGTTCGCCGTCGACGACGATCAGCGTCCCGTCCGCGACGGGCTCACCGAACTGCGCCAAGCGGTCGTCCGAGACGAACGAATCGGCCAGAAACAGCGCCACGTCCTCGGGGCGATCGCCGGCGAGGAACTCCGCGCGTTGGTCAGTCATGGCCCCGGATTCGCGCTCGAGGTGGAAAAAGGACCGTATTCGCGGTTCGCCGCGCCATCGGTCGGCGACAGCCACGGCAGGCCGATCGCGCGTGGCTACCCGTCCTCGAGGTCCTTCGCGATCTCGCTGAGGCTGTCGCTTGGCGGTTCGCGGGCGTCGTAAAAGACCGTCTCGCCGGGCGCGCGACAGCCGTAGAGGAACTCGGGTTCGACGACGTCGATAAGCACCGAGCCGCCGAGGGGAACGTCGTGATCGTCGACCCACTCGGGAAGGCGGTCGGTCGCGCCGCTGGGATCGCGGGCACCGTCCGGCGTCTCGTAGACGCCCGGCACCGACAGCTCGTCGCCGGTCAGTGCGCGCTCGATCTGTGCGAACAGTTCCTCGCCCTCGAGGACGAGCCGGACGACCTCGTCGGTCGGAAAGGCGTCGCGGTCGTCGGCCGGCACCTCGAGTTTGACCCCGGTGGCCGTCTCCGTACACGTCGCACGGACCGTCCGCACCGAGGGATGATCGCTCGAAATTCTATCTGACATGGAAAACGGATGGCGAGGGCGTTACTCGTCGTCGCCGTCGCCGAGGAGTTCGTCGACATCGCTGCTACCGCGCTCGGAGATCGAGGCGTTGATCTGGGCGACGGCGTCGGAGACCTCGCGGCCGCGGACGGTGATCCGGCGGCGCTCGCCGTCACGGGACGGCTTGTAGCCGGTCTGTCGACCGTTCATCAGCACTTCCTTCAGGTTCGAACCGGCGACCTCGTCGTTGAGCGGGCGGCCGGCCTCGTCGGAGCCGCCGGTGATCTCGAGCGTGTAGCCGTCGAGCCCGACGGCACCGCCGTCGACTTCCTCGCCGATCGACTTGCCGATAAAGCGGTTCGCGTCCTGTTCCTCCGCCTCGAGCTGGTAGGACGACCCGGAATCGGGGTCGCCGACAACGACAGTGAAACTTGCCATGCCCGACGGAAGACGGCCGTCGCTCAAAAGAACATCGATCGTCACCCAACTTTTGCGCTGCGGGCCGGCTTCGCCGACCCTCGGCAAAACTTGGATGAAAAGCACTCCTCCCTCCGTTCCGAGCGCTCCGCGCTCTCCACATCGGTCGTCGGCCCGCTCGCTCGCCCGGTCTCACGGCCTTCGGCCGTTCGACGTATCGCGGCGCTACGCGCCGCGTGCGGCCTCGCTCGCGGTGATAAACGGGGGGCGGCCTGCCCTCCCCCGGGTCGGACGGCTCTCGCAACGCTCGAGCCGTCCTCCCGGCCATCGAACCGTCTTCGACGCTTTGCCCGCCCGTTCCGCTCGAACAGTCAAGTACCTGCAACGCCTACCTCGAGCCGTGTTCATCGATCCGGGGCGACTCGAGGGTCGCCTGCGCGAGGAGTTCGGCGGCACGATGGGCCAATCGCGGGTCGTCGTCCGGCAGGCCGTCGACCTCGCGGACGCCGGGAAATACGAATCGGACGTCGGGACCGCGCTGACCAACGAGATCGTCCTCGAGGAGTTGGCCGACGCCCCCGAAGGAACCCCACCGGAGCGGTGGAACTGGTGGATCGGCTCGCTCGAGCTTGCATACGGCGGCTACGGCCGCTTCGACATCCGCCAGTATCGGAAATAACGATCCGCAACGAAGAGTAACACCGATTGTCCTCCGGGCCGTAGGGGTCCCCGATGAGCGAACTGTCGCGACCGGTCTGGCCGGCGTACCCGCTATCGATACTCGTCGCCGGCCTCGGCCACTGTTATCTCGGCCGGTGGAAACGCGGCGGGATCTGGTTCCTCTGTTACGGCCTCGCGCTCGTGTTCCTGAGCGCGCGAACCGTCTCGGGTGCGCTCAGCCTCGAGGAACCGTTCGTGGTGACGGCGCTGCAGTTCGACGCCGTGAGTTACACCGACGTCGCCGTCCCGCTGACGATCCTGCTGGTCTGTCTGCTCGATGTCTATCTCATCGGGCTGGCCGAACGGACCACCCTCCCGCCGGCCGGGGCGGACGACCGTCGCTCGAACAGTTCCTGACGACCCCGCCGGCGACGGCGGCCTGGGGTGGCCCCGCGTGTTTTTGTGCCCGTCGACCGAACGACGACCATGGGACGTCTCAGTTCCGTCCTGCTCAAAGGGCTCGGCGCGGTCGTCCTCGCAGTCGTCGTGCTGAGCGTCGTCGCCACGATCGTCGGCATCGCCCTCTCGGTGATCGCGGCCGTCCTCTCGTTGGTGCTGACGCTTGCCGTCCTGTCGCTGGTCGTCCTGGCCGCCGTCGGTCTGTTCTCGTTGTTCGGCGCGGACTCGAGCGCCGGGAGCGACTCGGACACGCCGGCCGAAACCCGCCCCGATCCAGAGGAACGCGTTCGCTCCCGGTACGTCGACGGCGACCTCGACGACGAGGAGTTCGAACGGGAACTCGAGCGGGTTCTCGGCGAGGAGACGGTCGGCGTCGACGACATCGAGACCGATCGATCGCGTCGTCGGCACCGAGAACGAGAGCGGCGGTGACGGAGCCGCGGATCGGCGCGGCCGTTACTCGTCCAGCGCTTCGATTCTGCTCACCACTTCGTCGGCCGTTTCGACCGACCCGTCGCCGGAGACCGCGTATAGGACGAGTCCGAGGACACACCAGCCGAGGACGATGAGCCACTCGTAGGGCCACAACAGTGCCGACTGGCCGCCCGGAAGATAGAGCGTGATGAAAATCGCCGTTGCCACGAACCCGAGGATACCGACGACGGGGCCACCGGGGACCTCGTACGGCCGATTCATCTCGGGTTCACGGTAGCGCAGAACCAGAAACGAGACGACGACGAGGAACCAGGCGACGACGATGCCGAGGCCGCCCGCGTTGACGATCCACGTAAGCATCTGTTCGCCGAAAAACGGCGCGAGCGCGGACAGGCCGCCGACCAACAGGATCGCGTTGCTCGGAGTGTTGTGTTTCGGGTGGACTTTCGAAAGGGGTTCCGGGAGCATCCCCGACTCCGAGAGTGCAAAGAGCGCTCGACTCCCGCCGATGATGAACGCGTTCCAACTCGTGAGGATTCCCGCGACGCCCGCGAGAGCCATGAGTTGGCCGGCGGTCGAACTGTCGTACAGTTCGGCCATCGCCGCCGCCGCAGGGAGCGAACTATCGACGAGGGCACTCCCGGAGAGCGCGCGACTCGAGCCCCAGATGACGGCCATGTAGAACAGGGCGGCCAACCCGACGGCGAGGATGATCAGCAGGCCCAGCGTCCGCGCCGGAATGTCGGCTTCTTCGGCGGATTGTGGAATAACGTCGAAGCCGACGAACATAAACGGCGTCATCAATACGACGGTGAAGATGCCAGCGGTCCCGGCGCCGAACGAGCTATCGGGCGACGGTTGCCCGTTGGTAACTGCCCCGCCGATCAGGATGAGGCCGGCGAGCGCGATGATGACGGTCATGATGATCTGGAACTGCGCGGCGACCCGGATCCCGATATAGTTCAGGTACGTGATACCGAGCGTGCCGAATACGCCGACGAGAATCCACGTCGCGTACACCGGTTCGCCGGCGACGTCCCAGAGCGGGATCGCATTGAACCCGGGGACGATAAACGCCATCGCGGACGGGAGCGCGACCGCTTCGAACGCGGCGACGGTAACGTATCCGAAGACGATCGCCCAGGTGCAAACGAACGATCCGGTCGGTCCGAGGGCGCGGAGGCTATAGACGTGTTCGCCCCCGACTAACGGCATCGCAGCGGCGAGTTCGCTGTAAATGATCGCGACGATACCGACGACGACGGCTCCTCCGAGAAACGCGACGATCGCTCCCAGTGGGCCCCCATCGTTGATCCAGTCACCGGCGAGGATGATCCATCCCCACCCGATCATCGCTCCGAACGCCAGAATCAGCATCTCTTTGCTTCCGAGCGCCTTCTCCAGTCCGCTCTGTGTTGTCTCTGACATGGTGTGTCTTGTGACTTCTTAACATGTACCGCATGCATACGCCCCCACTTATATCTTCCGCCAGTATTGTATATTTACCAGGAACAGGTATCTGCACTGCTAGCTATCCAACTTCACCATCTAATATTGTATATTTAGCAGAATCGTTCGGCCGGCGATTACCGGCGAGCGGACGCCCAAAGGGACTCGAGAACAGCCACTCGAAGGGACCGCACAGAACGTCACGATTCCAACCTAATTGGATAATATATGATATTCCATTCTTTGTTGGCTATATTCCTATTCTGCTGCACCGAGATAGGAACCGAACCAAATATATCCAAAGAGTGTGACTAGGGCACATGGCCGTAGGCCCATCGATCGACGAGCTTCACTTCGCGACCGAACCATCGGTCGACGAGGTGCCGGGACCGAACTCACGGAAACTACTGGAACGACAACGGGAAATCGATAGCAACGCAGTGGCGTATCCGCGCCGCGTCCCCATCGCGCTCGAAGAGGCCCGGGGAGCGACGGTTCGGGACGCCGACGGAAACACGTTCCTCGATTTCTTCGCGGGGATCGGCGTCCTGAACGTCGGTCACTCGAACCCCTACGTTCTCGAGGGGACCCAAGAGCAACTCGAGTCGATCGCACACACGATCGACTTCCCGACCGAGGCGCGGGTCGATCTCATCGAGAAACTGCGAACGATCGCCCCGGGCGGGTTGGCCGGCTCGAGCAACGTCGTGTTCGGCGGTCCGAGCGGGAGCGACGCGATCGAGGGATCGATCAAACTCGCCAAACACAACACTGGACGCCACGGAATTTTGGGCTTCGAGGGGGCGTATCACGGGACGACCGCCGGCGCGCTCAGTCTCACCGCGGGCAAGAAGTACAAAAAAGGGTACGGCCCGCTACTGGCGGACGCCGTTCACGTCCCGTATCCGACGCGGGACGCGGGCGCTGGTGGCCGGGACGCGTGTGAGCGGTGTCTCGACGCCGTCAAACGAAAGTTCGAGGCGCCCTACGGCGGTCACGAAACGCCCGCCGGCATCTGGGTCGAGCCGATCCAGGGCGAGGGTGGCGTCGTCGTGCCCCCGGAGGGCTTTCTCCAGGGGCTTCGCGACATCGCGGACGACAACGACGCGATGTTGATCGTCGACGAAATCCAGACCGGACTGGGTCGGACCGGCGAGTGGTTCGCGACCGACCACTTCGACGTGACTCCCGACGCGATCACGATGGCGAAGGCACTGGGCGGGACCGGCCTGCCGATCGGGGCGATGCTCTATCACGAGGACTTCGATACGTGGGGGCCCGGCGGCCACGTCGGGACCTTCCGTGGCAACGCGCCGGCGATGGTCGGCGGGCTGCGAGCGATCGAGTACATCGAATCCCACGACCTGCTGTCACACGCGACGGCGCTCGGACAGTATCTCCGCGATCGGCTCGACGAGGTCGCGGAGACGACGCCGGAACTGGTGGACGTGCGAGGCAAGGGGCTCTTCGTCGGCGCGGAGTTCGTCGACGCCGACGGCGCTCCCGGCGCCGATATCGTCGAAACGATCCAGACCCGCTGTTACGAGAACGGACTCCTGGTCTGGAACGCCGGCCGACACGGGAACGTCTTGCGGCTGATCCCGCCGCTCGTCCTCACCCGCGAACAGGCGGAAGTCGGGATGAACATCCTCTGTAACGCGATTCGAGCGAGTACCACGGAGGGACGGAACTGATGTTCGATTTCCTCGATCTCGAGTCGGAACTGACGGACGAAGAGCGCCTGATCCGGGACACGGCACGCGAGTTCGTCGACGATCGGGTGCGCCCGAACATCGGCGACCACTTCGAGAGCGGGAGCTTCCCCACCGACCTCATTCCGGAGATGGGCGAGATGGGGTTTTACGCCCCCAATCTCGAGGGCTATGGCTCGCCGAACGTCTCCGAGACGGCCTACGGCCTGTTGATGCGGGAACTCGAGGCCTGTGACTCGGGGCTGCGCTCGATGGCCTCGGTACAGGGTGCGCTCGTGATGTACCCGATCCACACCTACGGTTCAGACGCACAGAAAGAGGAGTGGCTGCCGAAGCTCGGCAACGGTGAGGCCGTCGGCTGTTTCGGGCTGACCGAACCCGAACACGGCTCGAACCCGTCGGCGATGGAAACCCGTGCCGAAGCGGACGGCGACGGCTACGTCCTCAACGGCTCCAAAACCTGGATCACGAACTCGCCGATCGCCGACGTGGCCGTCGTCTGGGCGCGTGATCAGTCGGCCGAGGATGACCCCGTTCGCGGGTTCCTCGTCGAGACCGACCGCGACGGCGTCACGACCAACAAGATCGACGACAAACTCTCGCTGCGGGCCTCGATCACGGGCGAGATCGGCCTGAACGACGTCTACGTGCCCGAAGAGAACGTCCTCCCGGGCGTTTCCGGAATGAAAGGGCCACTGTCCTGTCTCACACAGGCTCGGTTCGGCATCGCCTGGGGTGCCGTCGGTGCCGCTCGGGACTGTTTCGAGACGGCGCGGGCGTACGCGAAAGATCGCGACCAGTTCGGCGGTCCGATCGGTCGATTCCAGCTCCAGCAGCGCAAGCTCGCGGAGATGGGCACCCAGATCACGCTCGCCCAGTTGCTCGTCACCCGTCTCACCGAGCTGAAAACACGCGGCGAGATGCGTCCCCAGCACGTCTCGATGGCCAAACGCAACAACGTGCGGATGGCGCGCAACCAGTCGCGGATCGCCCGCGAGATGCTCGGCGGCAACGGCATCACCACCGACTACTCGCCGATGCGACACATGGCCAACCTCGAGACGGTCTACACCTACGAGGGTACCCACGACATCCACACGCTCGTCCTCGGCGAGGAGTTCACCGGCATCCCCGCCTATAGTAGCCGCTGAAACGATTGACACACTGATCGCACTGCCGTCGTGTGAGCAGGTGTGTATTGACTGTCAGTGGCACGATACGAATGAGCGATCGGAACGCGTCGCGGAGATACCGCCGTCGCTATTCCGTCTCGTCCGAGAGACCGTGTGCCTCGAGAAACGATGCCCGATCGTAGTCGCGCAGGGTGCCGATCCCCTCGCTGGTCTTGATCGTCGAGATGACGAACTTCGAACTCGTCCGGTTGATTTCGTCGATCGATTCGTAGTCCTCGACGAGTCGTTCGACCATATCCCGCGAGGTCAGTCGCCCGATGAGGATGAAGTCGGTGTCACCCATCGTGAAATACACCTGGTTGATCCCCTCGATATCGGCGAGTTGTTCGCCGACCCGTTCGTGATACCCCTCATCGAACTCCGCCCAGACCTCGGAGATGACGGTCAGCCCCAGGCCGACTTCGTCGAGATCGAGTTCGTACAGATCGTTCGTGATGACGCCCGCCTCTTTGAGATTCTGCAGGCGATAGTGGACCGTCGACTTCGGGATCCCCGTTTCCTCGTGGATGATTTCCGTGTTATCGGTCTCCCGATCGGCGATCGCAAAGAGAATCTTGACGTCCCGCTCGTCGAGTGTGTTGTTCATCCGTGCGTTCGTTTGACGTACCCGAGCCTATTCTCTTTCGGTGATCAGTCCGCCGGGCCGATCGCGAGTATGCAGCCGGGTGTAACCGATGGCGTCAAACGGTCCGGACCGTTACCGCTCGGTAATGGACGTACGGTTTCTCGGCGGTGCCGGCGAGATCGGTCGGAGCGCGCTCTGTATCGACGAGAGGCTCGTTCTCGATTTCGGAATGGACTCGGGGAACCCGCCGGCGTTCCCGATCGGCGACGTCGACCCCGGGGCCGTCGTCGTCAGCCACGGCCACCTCGATCACGTCGGTTCGGTACCGGCACTGCTGTCCGGCGACGCCCGCCCCGAGATCCACTGGACGCCGCCGACCTACGACCTCACGATGGTCCTCGCTCGGGACACGCTGAAGCTCCACGGCGGCAGCTACGACTGCCCGTTCACCGAGGCGGAACTCGCCCGCGTCGCCGAAGTCTCCGAGACCCATGGCTACGAGGCCTCCTTCGAGGCCGCGGGCTACGAGGTCACGTTCTTCGACGCCGGCCACGTCCCCGGCAGCGCCCACGTACTGGTCGACGACGGCGACACGCGGCTGCTCTACACGGGAGATTTCCACACTGACGATCAGCGTCTGGTCTCGGGAACCACCGCACGACCTGACGCCGACGTTGTCATCTGCGAGAGTACCTACTCCGACGTCGAGCACGAAAATCGAACCGAGGTTGAGAAACGATTCGCCGAGAGCGTTAAGACAACGCTCTGGGAGGGAGGGACGGTCGTCGTTCCTGCATTTGCGATCGGACGAACGCAAGAGATGATGCTCATCTGTGACGCCTACGACATTCCCTGTTACGTCGACGGAATGGGAAAGCAAGTAACAGAGATGCTCCAGCAGTATCCCGAGTTCGTTCGGGACGAAGACGCGTTTCGACGAGCAAAATCTCACGCCCGGTTCGTCACCGGGCGGAACGGCCAGCGGAAGCGAATTACCGACCAGAAAGCAGCGATCATCACTACCAGTGGAATGCTGTCTGGTGGCCCCGCTATGACCTATATCCCTGAAATTCGGTCGAATCCGACGAACAAGGTCACGATGACGGGCTATCAAGTTGAGGGGACGCCGGGGCGAGACCTCGTAGAGACAGGTAGCGCTGAGATTGACGGGCGCGTAATGCCGGTCAGCGCCAAGGTAGAGCAGTATGACTTTTCAGCACACGCTGACCGCAATGGACTCTTTGAGTTTCTCGACCCGTACGAAGATTCACCCATCCTGATAAACCACGGTGACCGTTGCGAGCGCTTTGCTACTGAACTTCAGGAGGCCGGCTTTGAGGCAACTGCGCCTGAAGTCGGCTCTGTGGAGACCATTTGAGTAATCAACCTAGACGAGAATCCGACTTGTATGGGTACCTTCGTCGGTGTGGACTGGGGTGGGAAAAGATGGGTTACTGTCGAGGAACATGATGGGACACTCAGTTTTGCGACTGAACCGTCTTTTCAGGCAGTGTGCGACAGACATGACGACGCTGACCTACTCCTCATAGACATCCCAATTGGACTTCCCGGTGACTCGAATATGAGTCCTAGGGACTGTGACGAAGCAGCCCGCGAACTCGTTCACCCGTCTCGGAAAGCATCGGTTTTCGATGTGCCAGCACGCCAAGCAGTACAAGCTGCGACCTACGAGAGCGCCCGTGAGAAGAATCTCAAAGTCGTAGGTGAGGATATTGGCCCACAGACGTGGGGTATCATGGAGCGGATTCACGAAGTTGACCTCTTCATGCGCGAATCAACACCAGAAGTCTCCGTTCGAGAGAGCCATCCAGAGGTCTGCTTCGCTACTCTCTCAAAATCTGAGTCGGTCATGTCCGACAAGAGCGATGCCGAGGGCATGGAGAGACGGTTATCGATCTTAGAAACCGTGTCTCCCTCGTATCGGAATGCCTTCGAAGGACTGGAGGAGGAGATCAGGTCGAAGGCTGCTTGGAAGCGACGAATCGGTGTGGGAATGCTAGATGATGTTGTCGACGCGCTTGTACTCGCCGCCACTGCACGACTGTGTTATGAACATGGAGCTGAGGTCTTAGGCGGCCAAACTGATGGTGAAGGCCTGCCGATGGAGATTGTCTATCCATCCTACGAATAAACACTAACTCTATTGTCGTTATTCCCACTCCCTTCGCAATCTATTTGGGGTCGATTTCCGCCAAAGAGCCCGCTAATGGCGGACTAGATTGGAATGATGGCCTTGATTGATTTCTACCTACTCAGTATCCACATTATTGCTAGGAACAGACTTTTCATCACAGGATAGAGATGTCCAGAGTATGTCACGGCGGATATTAGAACACGGACAGGGGGAAGACATCACCACCCGGAAGGGATTAGTCGATTACCTGGACGGATTAGTTGAGAACCTCTATAGTAGGCTTGATTCCTTTGAGCAATCGCCAGTGAACGGGAGAATCTATCCCGCATCCTCAATCAACTATACAAGAAACAATGGGCACGTACAAACGGCCAGTTCGCCGGCGTACTGGGGTGGGATCTGGTCGCTGTCCTGCTGCAAGCATGATATGCGGCAGGAGCACTTCTTCGACTACTTTGAGGAACAGGACTCCGGTGTCCTCCGGCCGACGGAACCGTTATTCATCTTTACTACTGCTGGCAAAGAGGGTTCAGAGCGGCCCGAGTGGGCTGAATCGAGACGCCGGTGGATCGTGAGTATCGCCTTGGTTACGCACGCATTCCGTGACATGGAGGACTATGGGCGGTTCCTGCTAGACCAGAACGAGTCGGCTTGGAAGCCGCGTATCTCGACTGACCCAGACGACGATTCTGCGTGGGCACGGAAGTACGGAGATTGCCACGCACTGGTCGATAACGACGAAGTCGTCGGAACAGATGCCCCATACCCAGAGCACGATCACGTCTCCAGTTCCGGGACATCCTCCTGTGGCTGCTCGGAGACTGTCAACCGAGAGTACGATCACGTCTATCACAAGGATATAGATCCCAACCGGCTCAAATTCGTGTCTACGTCTGAATATTGGATGAGTTGGAATGAGCCAGCATTCTATTGGACTGTTGGGAACGGACCTGATCGATACGGTGGCGGGCAAGGTACTCGTGCATACGATAGTGACCGGAGAATGGGTACTGACACGATTGTCGATTCCCTTCACGAGGCCTTCTAATGACGGTTGTCCTCGTTGGTGTGGGTGCCGATTCAGAGCATCTCAAGCCAAAACTACAGCTCACAGAAGAGGGATATTTCGACTACATCCCGATTCCAGAATCTTATCCTACAACTGAGACCCTGACATACGGAACTCTGGACCTCGACCACCGAGATGGCACCGCAGACGATTACGTCACGGCGATCAGTCCTAAAGGAGAGGATAGTGATTGGATCGACAACCCCATCGAGATCGAGTCGCATCCGGTTCATCATGACCCCAACTTCGAAGCGATGACGTTCGGTGATCGACGAGGCGGTGGCGGGAAAGGCAGTACGCTCGTCGACAACTTCGGCTCATCTGATGAAACAGATGTTCTCGGCTTTTACACAGGCCTCAAAGAGGGAGCGAGTGATTCGAACCTCAACCGATTCCTGTACGGCTATATGACTGTTGAGGCGGTCCATGATCTCTCTACGTTAGATGGAGATGAATATCATAACGCGCTGCGTGAGTTCCCCGAGAACGCGCATACAAAGCGGTTAGAAGCGGCTGAAACTCCAAAGCACGACGACATCGTAATCGTCGAGGGGCTGTCACCGACTAAAAAACTTGACCAGCCTGTGCGGATTAGTGAACGGATTGACCAAGCACCGTGGTACCGTGTCACTCGGGGATTTGCCGATGAGTACAACGTCGAAGGTGGTCAGAAGGGAATCGGCCGAAAGTTTCCGCTCGTACTCGATATGGATGGTGAGGAGTTCATCGACAAGGTCGCATCGGCATCTGATACGAGGTGAGTAGGAGATTACAGCCATGTGGCCCTGCTGACCGAGACATACTGAACACTGCGCGTAATGGGAACTTGTGAGTTACCGACTCAGTATCGTCAAGAAGTCTCTCGGGAAGAACGCGAGATACAGTTGTGACTCCTGAATGTAACCGGCGAGTCGGGTAACAAAGTAGGATCATGACCGCTAGCAGACTACTTGTATATCTTCGTTTCCGATGCTCCACGGCGGCCCCGCGATGACCTACGTCCCTGCCGTTCGCTCGCACCCGACCAACAAGATCGCCATGACCGGCTATCAGGTCGAGGGGACGCCGGGCCGGGACCTGCTCGAGACCGGCAGCGCCGAGATCGACGGCCGGATGCTGCCGGTCAGCGC
The DNA here is from genome assembly GCF_051225675.1 of Natrinema sp. CGMCC1.2065. Lineage (NCBI taxonomy): Archaea > Methanobacteriati > Methanobacteriota > Halobacteria > Halobacteriales > Natrialbaceae > Natrinema > Natrinema sp. CGMCC1.2065. Next base: position 173,519 of record NZ_JBPJSJ010000005.1, read on the forward strand.
GCAGGTCGAGCAGTACGACTTCTCGGCCCACGCAGACCGCGACGGGCTCCGCGAGTTCCTCTCGGCCTACGAGGACGCGCGCGTGCTGGTCAACCACGGCGACCGCTGTGCGGCGTTCGCCGCGGAGCTTCGTACCGATGGCTTCGACGCTGCCGCGCCGGAACTCGGCGACCGCTGCGAGTGCTGACGATGTGGCCGAGCCGCCACTCGCAGGAGCCGGTCCGGCACGTTCAACGCCGACCGTTTTGACCGCCGTCCCCGTCGGACCTAGTATGAGCGATCCCGATTCCACGGCCGGTCCCGAGACGGACGTCGACCTCGACGACCTCGAGCTGAGCGACGCCGAACAGGCGGCGCTACACGAACTCCAACTCGGGACCGAACACGTCCACCGCGCCTACGGCACCCTGCTCGAGTTCCACCACGAACTCGGGCACGCGATGGATCGGATGGGCGACGCCGAGGACCGACTCCGCGAGGCCGGCCACGAGGAGTGGGCCGACGCCCTCCGGGACGAGCATCTCCCCGCGGGCGCGATCAGCGACGAGTGGACCTTCGAACTCGTCGAGGAGTTCTCGGGGGAGTTCCTCGACGAGGTCGACACCTTCGAGGAGGAAGTCAGGGAGGAACTGGCCGACGGGGTCGACCACGTGACCGAGCGCCGCCAGAAGCGGCGGTTGCGCGACCGGGCGAAGGACCGATAATCGAGATTGCTGCTATCGTGTCAAGCAGGAACCTCCATCAGCGATCCTGCTTAGAACTCGAATAGATCGCGGTATTCTTTCGGGAGCGATGCCACGTATTCTTCGCACATTCGTTCATTGACATCGGTCCGTTGGATTCGGGGTGCATCTTCTGTTTCGAATACTTGTTCATCATCGATATCTGTCTCTTCGATAGCGGTTGCTAGCTTCTGTTTGTCGACACTGAGGACCGTCTTTGGATCGATACCAGCACGGTCAAGCGTATCGAGGACTTCGTCTTCATCCCTCACGTACCGTCGCTGCGTAGTATACCGACGAATCTCTCCGTAATCAGATTCCACGGCCCGATCATCGTGAATTCGCTCTAGCAACGCGTCTCGGACGACCTCGCGGGCATCGTTCGAAGATCGAGTGATCGTTGACAACAATGCATACAGGTTCGTTAGACGGAACGGATCTAGCTCGTCAAGTGAGTCGAAGTCATACTCGTCGACCAGCGCGAAGAAAGCAAGTGTTTCGTAAGCGAATTCGATCGGTAATTCGCTTGCTTCCGTCTCGTTGGTATCCTCTTGTTGCCGTTTGCGTGCCATAACGAACGCACGCGCACCATCGTGTCCGAGCTGATCCCACGAGTGGTTTTCATCGTGAGTCCCACTGATGTGAGCCGCGACCGATCGAATCCCGTTCTCGTATTCACAGCCCTCAACGGGACATTCGATCGGATCGTACGCATCGGGTTCGCTCATTCGGTTATGCATTCCAGTCAGGTCGAATAAATGTTTCATTCGAACTATCCGAGACGCAGCCCTCCCGGACCGAGACCCGTTCGTCGGCGAACCGAACCAGCGGACGGTATCATCTCTACCGTGGGACCAATAGCGGTCGTGCGGTAACAGGAGGTGCAGCATAACACGAACTCATTTGCTCGACGGTTCATCAACCCTAACCGTCGCTACAGGTCGTCGATAATCTCGTCGGCGAACGTCGCCAGTGCGGCCTCACGGTCGTCGTTTTGAATCCCGATAATCGCGTGATCGAGGCCGTACGTCTCGAGTCGGCGGAAATAGTCCCGGAACCACTCGACACCGGCCCGAAAGCCCAGGTGGAGCGGCTCGGGGTCGGCCGTCCGGTCGTCGGCCAGCTCGACCCGGACCGCGATGGCGAAGGGCTTGTCGCCGGCGGCCGCGCGCCACTCGGCAAGATAACTCTCGAGGGTCGATTCGGGGAGGTGATAGAACAGCCAGCCGTCGCCGTGGTCGGCGATCCACTCCTGGGACTGGCGGGCGTTGCCGGTCGGCAACAGCGGGATCGTCTCGGTCGTCGGCTTCGGGACCACATCGAGGTCGCCCTCGAGCCGGCCCCACCGGCCCTCGAGTTCGGGGAACTCCTCGCGCCAGACCGTCCGGAGGGCGTCGACGGATTCCCGAAACAGCGCGCCACGCTCCTCGCGGTCGACGTCGAAGGCGGGGTACTCGGGGTCGCGATCGCCGGAGGCGACCCCGAGGACGAGTCGCCCGTCGGACAGCCGGTCGACCGTCGCGGCCGACTTCGCGACGTGGAGCGGATGGCGGAGCGTGAGGACGACGCTCGAGGTGCCGAGCGCGATATTATCGGTCCGGGCCGCGACGTGAGAGAGCCACGGCCAGGTGTCGAACGTCTGACCGGCATCGCCGAACTTCGGCCAGTAGGTCGGCACGTCGCGAGCCCAGAGGCCGTCGAAGCCGACGGCTTCGGCGTGTCTCGCGAGTTCGACTTCGGCCTCGATGTCGGGCGTCGATCGGTTCGCTCCGGTCAGGGGAAAGCCGGCACCGAAGGTCAAGCCGTCCGGTTCGAACAGTCGTCGATACCCAGCGTTTTCGTGTCCGTCGACGGGCATTCGGTCGTGCTATCCGGCCGAACGGTATGACGGTGGCGTTGTCCGGTATCGTTGCCGGCATCGGTTGGCAGCCCTCGGCTATGATCGGGTAACGGGAACCGACCGCCGGGAGCGTCGCCACTCGAGTCCGGTAAAAAAGACAGAATTGAGAGTCGCGAGCAGCCGATCAGTCGTCGGCGGGCGTCGCGCCGCCCTCGTCGCTCTGGGCCTGTTCTTTCGTCCAGGAGAGCTTGCCGCCGGCCGCGAGGATCGCGCGTTCGCGCTCGGAGGCGTCGAGCGTCGCGGTGTACTCCTCGCCGTTGACGCGGACGGTGAACTCCTCCTGTCCGGAGGTGACGGCGTCGTAGACGTCGTCGACGATCTCGACCTCGTCGCCCTGGTCGATGTCGGCGTAGGTGTCCTCGTCGATCGTCAGCGGAACGATCCCGAAGTTGAAGAGGTTCGCGCGGTGGATGCGAGCGAAGCTCTGTGCGAGGACGGCCTCGATGCCGAGGTACATCGGACACATCGCCGCGTGTTCACGCGAGGAGCCCTGTCCGTAGTTCTCGCCGGCGACGAGGACGCCGCCGTCGGCCTCACGGGCGCGCTCGGCGAACGTGTCGTCGACACGGGAGAGGGTGAACTCGGAGAGCTTGTCGATGTTCGACCGGTACATCAGGATGTCCTGGGTCGCAGGAATGATGTGGTCGGTCGTGATGTTGTCCTCCATCTTGAGGAGGGCCTCGCCAGCGATGTCGGCGTCGAGCTGGTCCTTCAGCGGGACGTCGCCGATGTTCGGGCCCTTGACGAGTTCGTCGTCGGGGGCTTCCTCGGGCGTGATGAGGTCCGTCTTCGAGCCGTCGTACTCGTCGGGCAGCTCGATGCCGGGTGCCTCGAGACCGTCTTCCTCGTCGGCGAGGTCGCGCGGGTCGATGATTTCGCCCTTGATCGCCGCGGCGGCGGCGACCTCCGGCGAGCAGAGGAAGACGTTGTCGTCCTCGATACCCGAGCGGCCCTCGAAGTTGCGGTTGAACGTCCGCAGCGAGACCGAATCCGAGGAGGGGACGTGGCCGATGCCGATACAGGCACCACACGTCGCCTCGGAGAAGTTGACGCCGGCGGCCATCATCTCCGCGACCCAGCCCTCGCGGGCGAGCATCTCGGAGGCCTGCTTGGAGCCGGGCGCGACGATCATCTCGGTCGTGGAGTTGACCTCGCGGCCCTCGAGCATCTTCGCGGCCGGGAGGACGTCCTCGTAGCCGCCGTTGGTACAGGAGCCGACGATGACCTGTTCGACGGACTGGCCGGCGACCTCACGGACCGGCACGACCTTGTCCGGCATCGAGGGCTGTGCGATCAGCGGCTCGAGGTCGGAGAGGTCGACGACGATCTCGTCGTCGTACTCGGCGTCGTCGTCGGGCTGGAGCCGCTCGTACTCGTCGCCGCGGTTGAGACGCTCGAGGTAGTCTTCGGTCTGCTCGTCGGTCGGGAAGATCGACGAGGTTGCGCCCAGTTCGGTGCCCATATTGGTGATGGTCATCCGCTCGGGCGCGGTCAGCGACTCGACGCCGGGGCCCGTGTACTCGAGGATCTTGCCGACGCCGCCCTTGACCGTCAGGCGACGGAGCAGCTCCAAAATGACGTCTTTCGCGGTGGCCCACTCGGGGAGTTCGCCCTCGAGGCGGACGTTGACGACTTCGGGCATCTCGATGTAGTAGGGCGCGCCGCCCATGGCGACGGTGACGTCGATCCCGCCGGCGCCGATGGCGAGTTCGCCGAGGCCGCCGGGCGTGGGCGTGTGGCTGTCCGAACCCAGCAGGGTCTTGCCGGGGGCCGCGAAGTTCTCGCGGTGGACGTTGTGGCAGATACCGTTGCCGGGTCGAGAGAAGTAAGCGCCGTATTTACCGGCCGCAGAACGCAGGAAACGGTGGTCGTCGGTGTTCTTAAAGTCGAACTGATAAGTCTGGTGGTCGCAGTACTGCGCGGCGATTTCGGTCTGGACTTCGTCCAGTCCCATCGCTTCGAACTGGAGCCAGACCATCGTTCCGGTCGTGTCCTGGGTAAGTACCTGGTCGATCTCGATCCCGATCTCCTCGCCGGTCTCGAGTTCGCCCTCGACGAGGTGGTCGTCGAGAATCTTTTCGGTGAGAGTCTGTCCCATAGCACCCAAAAGTCGGCCGTCCGTCCTGATAAATCCAGCGTGTTTCTACCGATGTAGGGCCCAATACCACCTCCCGAATCGGAACACGATCCGTAAATATTGCCGGTCGGCTGCCCGTTCGTTGAACGCAGTTTCAGCAGGACCAGATGCTCCCGCAAGGGACACGCGACGACGGGCCGGCCGGCACGAACCGGCGGACGGGACCGTGACGGGCTGGGTCGCGGCGTGACGGATGCTACCGCACCGTCGGGTCACCGCGAACGGATACGCTTTTCTCAACGCCGCGGCGTCGAACCAACACGATGTTCCGTTCCGGTGCGTTCGTCGCCGACCACGTTTCGCCGACGACCGACGAGCAGGTCCAGCCCAACGGGGTTGACCTGACCGCCGACGTCGTCTTCGAGCAGTTAGAACCGGGCCGCATCACCCGGGACGGGAAGCAGATCGGCGACCGGATCGCCCGCCCGCTCGAGGAACTCGAGGAGGCCGATCCCGACACCTACTATCTGCCGAAGGGGGCCTACGTCGTCCGGTACGGCGAGCGGATCGCGATCCCGGAGGGCCACGTCGGCTTCGTCTACCCCCGGTCGTCGCTCATGCGCAACTCCTGTATGCTCAACACAGCCGTCTGGGACGCCGGCTACGAGGGTCGCGGCGAGGGCCTGTTGCAGGTCCACCACGACATCGAACTCGAACGCGGCGCGCGGATCGCCCAACTGGTCTTTGCCAGGGCCGATCACGAGGACGTCTACGAGGGGAGCTATCAGGGCGAACACCTCGAGTGACCGCGGCCGTTTTTGCCGTTCCCCTCGTAGCCGCTCGTACCGATGATGGCGACCACGCACGTGTTTACCGGGCTCGCGGTCGTCGCCCCCGTCGCGTACCACGTTCCCGAGTTCGGGACGGCGCTCGCGCTCGGGGCGATCCTCGGCGGACTGGCTCCCGATCTCGACCTCGCGTTCGCGCATCGGCGGACGTTTCACTTTCCGGTCGCCGGGCTCGCGGCCGCCGCCCCCGCCGTCGCCGTCGCGGCCGTCGCTCCGGCGAGCGCGACGCTTGCGGTCGCCGCGTTCGCGGTCACGGCCTGGCTCCACGCCGTCAGTGACTCGATCGGCGGCGGGCCGGAGATGGACCCGTGGAACGACCGCTCCGACCGCGCGGTCTACGATCACGTGCGCGGCCGCTGGCTCCGGCCGCGGCGCTGGATCCGCTACGACGGCGCGCCGGAAGACGCCGTTCTCGGCGTCGCGCTCGCGGTTCCGGCCCTGCTCGTCTTCGAGGGATGGCTCGTCACCGCCGCCGCCGGCGGCCTCGCGGTGTCGCTGCTCTACGCGCTCTGTCGGCGACGGCTGGTCGCGTGGACGCCCGACTGGCTCGAGTGACCGCGGACACGACAGCCGTCGCGACAGTCGGGCGATCCGAAGTCGGAACGCTGATACGCCCGCTGTTCGAGCGATGCCGTATGATCGACGTTCTCGCAGCCAGAACACTCCATCTCGTCTTCGCGGCCCTCTGGGCCGGCAGCGTCTGTTTCGTCGCCGCCGTCGTCTTGCCGCTGGCACGCGACGGCGCGTTCAACACGACCCACCCGCTCGAGGTGATCTCGGGGAAGCTGACGACCGTCTCGCGCGTGAGTTCGCTCGTCCTCTTTCTCTCGGGCGGGCATCTGGCGGGGCGGCTCTACACCAGCGAGACGCTCTTTGGCTCGACGAACGGCCACCTCGTCCTTTCGATGCTCGCGCTCTGGCTGGCGCTGACTGCCCTCGTCGAGATCGGGGCGAAGCGACTCGAGACCGGCCTCACGGGCAAGAAGATCCGCGAGCCGGCCAGCGACGCCCTGCCCGTTTTCCGGGCGGCGGCGGTCGCGGCCGTCGGCCTGCTGGTGGTCGCGGGGCTGCTGTCGGGCAACGTCGCCAGCTTCCTGTAGCGGCGACGGACGGTCGGTTTCCGGCGGAACACCTTCGCAACGAACATTCTTGCGAAAGATACTTAGTCAGTTACTGTAAGGTACTCGCTAATGATCAGGGGCAAGGACATGGCCATATCGCTGCTTGCGGTCGGGACGGCCGCCGTCGCCGGCTACGTACTCAGTTCGGAGCGGTCGGCGACCGGCTCCTCGCGATCGAAAGCCGATCTCGGCGCGCGGGTTATCGGCCGGGACGAGGTCCCCGACGACGCCACGGTCGTCGACGCCTCGGCGGATCGACTCGGACGAATTCCCGGCGCGCGGCAGGCGCTCGATCGCGCGGTCCGCAACGGCGCACACGAGGAGTGGGAACACGTCACGCTCGATCGCGACGGCGCGTGGTCGGTCGTCGACCGGATCCGCCAGTCGCTGCCTTACTACGACGCCGACGGCGGCGAGTACAACGGGGTCTACGTCCGGTACAACGACCGCATCGTCGTCCTCGATGCGATCGGCTGGGCCCGCCTCGAGGAACCGATCGCGTAGGTTGCTCCCTCGACCCATGGTATCTCGCCACAACATTAATGACCAACGGCACCAACCGTTGGCCAGACCGTGTCCCGAGCCGGCCAGCACGTCGTTTTCGTCGGTAATCCGACGCCGCCGTGTGACCTCGACGCCGCCTTCGACGTGGTCACGGCGGGCGACCGGGCGGCGGTCGTTGACTGCCTCGAGACGACTCGCGTCGACTGTGTGATCGTCGACGGGACCGGCAGCGATCGCGTTGAAACCGTCGCCGAAGTCCGCGACGTCGCACCGGCGGTGCCGATCATTTATACGACGGCGACGCCCGATGGGAGCGCCGCGGCCGCGGCGACGCGGGCGGGTGCGACGGAGTACGTCGTCCGGACGGGCGAACCATCCCTCATCGATCGCATCGAGGCCCTCTCGAACGGCGAGGGAGACAGCACGATCCGACCGGCCACGGTCGACGCCGCGACCGAATCGCCCGCTTCGGCCGACGTGGGAACCGACCTCACCGCTCGGACGGAAACGGTTGACGGGCAGGCCCCACCGGTCGGGCCTGCGGAGCGCGACGCGATCCTCGGTCGACTCCACGCGATCGTGTCCGGGGACGACCCGTTCGAGGAGCGACTCGAGGACCGGTCCCGACGGCGCGAACTCGAGCGGGGTCGCACCGCCCGCGGACGCACCCTCGATCGGCTCGACGACGCCGTCATCGTCGTCGATTCGGATCGGCGATTCGTCCACGTCAACGATGCCTTCGCCGATCTCGTGGGTGCTGACCGAGAGGGTCTCGTCGGGCGTTCGGCGGCGTCGATCATCGACGAAGATGCGTACCGTGACTGGATGGCCGTAGTCGGATCACCGACCCCCGGCGAAACGGTCGAAACCGAACTCCAGCGAGTCGACGGCGGAGTCGTCCACGTCGAGGCTAACGTCACGCCGCTTTCGGCGGCCGGTTCGGACGATATCGCGTTCGTCTGCGTCGTCCGCGACGTGACCGAACGCCGCCGCCGCGCGGACGTCGTCACCGGGTTGCTCGAGACGACCCGCTCGCTGTTCGCCTGTGAGTCACGTGCCGACGTCTCGGAGGTCGTCGTCGAGGCCGCCGAACGCGTCCTCGGGTTCGATCTCGCCACGGTCCGGCTTCACGACGCCGATTCTGACGATCTCGTCCTGACGGCCGTCTCGGAGGCAAGCGGCGATCAAATCCGAAGGCGAACGCGAGTCGGCCTCGGCGAGGGGCCGATGGGAGAGGCGTTTCGCCGGGGCGAACCGGTCCTCATCGAGGACCTCCGAACCAACTCGCCACACGAGTACGACCAGCTGCAGGCCGGCATGTGCGTCCCGCTCGGGGACCACGGATTGCTCAACGTCGGGTCGCCGGTCGTCGACGCGTTCGACGACCAGCACGTCCAGCTCGCGCAGTTGCTGACCGCCAGCGCGGCCGCCGCCTTAGAACGGGCCGAACGCGGCGAGGAACTGCTGCGCCACGAACGGATCCTCGAGACCGTCGAGGGGATGGTGTACGCCATCGACGGCGACGCTCGCCTGACGCTCGTGACCGACCCGCTCGCCGAGCGGTTGGGCTACGATCGCGACGAACTCGTCGGCGAGCCCGTGTCCCGCATCTTCGCCGACGAGTCCGACGACCGCGCGGTCGACCACATCGAGGACCTGCTCTCGGACGCCGACTGCGACAGCGGGACCTTCGAAGCCACCTACACGACCGCCGACGGGGAGCGGTTCCCGGTCGAGATCGAGTGTTCGCTGTTGCCCCACGACGGCGACGACGACGAGTTCCACGGTACCGTCAGCGTCGTCAGGGACATCACCCAGCGCAAGGAACGCGAACAGTACTTGCAGGTCCTCAACCGCGTCCTCCGGCACAATCTCCGGAACGATCTCACCGTCGTCATCGGCTACGCCGAACTCCTCCGCGAACGGCTCGACGACCCGGACCTCGTGGCCGCGGCCGACACGCTCAGAGAGACCGCGGCCGACCTCGCGGGTACCAGCGAGAAGACCCGTGCCATCCAGTACGCGCTCGATCGCGACGGCGACCTCGAGCCGATCGACGTCACCGCGACCGTCACGGAGACCGTCGAGGGGCTCGACCCCGACGGCGCGACCGTCTCCGTCTCGGCGGCCGACGACCCCTCGGCCTGGGCCGACCCCGGACTGGGGCTGGTCGTCGAGAACCTCGTCGAGAACGCCATCCGACACGGGGGTCCGGAGCCGACCGTCGAGGTCGCCGTGGCACACGAGGACTGTCGGGTCCGGCTGGCAGTCGCCGACGACGGGCCCGGTATCCCGCCCGCCGAGATCGACGTCGTCACCGGCGAAAGCGACATCACGCAGTTGACCCACAGCAGCGGGCTCGGCCTCTGGCTGGTCCGGTGGATGGTCGACAGCTACGGCGGCAGCGTCTCCTTTCGCGAATCGGCCCTGGGCGGCAGCCGGGTCGAAATCGCACTCGAGCCCGCGCCGTCGGCCTCGCGTCACGGGGACTGAACCCGGCAACGCGCCCGCGAACCCGGAACCGCAACCCCTACCATACCGGCCGGCTGACCCCTATCCATGCAACTGGGCGTAATCGGACTCGGACGAATGGGACAGATCGTCGTCGACCGAACCCTCGCGGCGGGCCACGACGTGGTCGCCTTCGACCTCGACGAGGAAGCCGTCGCGACGGCCGCCGACGCGGGCGCGACCCCCGCCGACTCCATCGACGACCTCCTCGAGCGACTGGGCGCGGACAAACGCATCTGGCTGATGGTCCCCGCCGGCGAGGCCGTCGACGTCACGCTCGAGGAACTCGCACCCCACCTCGACGGCGACGACGTTGTCGTCGACGGCGGGAACTCCTACTTCGAGGACTCGGTGCGCCGGGCCGAGTCCTGCCCCGCGGCCTACCTCGACTGCGGTACCTCCGGCGGCCCCGCCGGCGCGGAACTGGGCTTTTCCCTGATGGTCGGCGGCCCCCAGTGGGCCTACGACGAACTCGAGCCCGTCTTCGACGCCGTCGCGACGGGCCCGGACGGCCACGGGCGGATGGGCCCCGCCGGCTCCGGCCACTACGTCAAGATGATCCACAACGGCGTCGAGTACGCGCTGATGCAGGCCTACGGCGAGGGGTTCGAACTGCTTCACGAGGGCCGGTACGACCTCGACCTCGAGTCGGTCGCGTCGGTCTGGAACAACGGCGCGGTGATCCGCTCGTGGCTGCTGGAACTCTGCGAGGAGGCCTTCCGCGAGGAGGGGTCGGATCTGGGCACCGTCGCGGACCGCGTCGAGGGCGGCTCGACCGGCACCTGGACCGTCCAGGAGGGGCTCGAGCAGGAGGTCCCGCTGCCGCTGATCTACACCGCCCTCTCCGAGCGGTTCGGCTCGCGGGCCGACGACGGCCGGTTCTCGCGACGGCTCGCCAACCGCCTGCGGTACGGTTTCGGTCGCCACGAGGTTCCCCGGCGGGAGTGAGCCCGCGGTCGGCGACGCCACGGCCGGGGTACCGAGAGCGCCGCCGTCCCACCGACGCTCTGCCGCTCGCGTATCGGACAACCTGACTGTCGTTTCGTCCAGAACGGATGGGCTGCAACAGTGGGATATTTTCTTTACCGACGGCCCCCCAGCAAGAGTGATGCAATCGATCGAGACGACAGCCGTTTCTCTCAGTGAAGGCGAGCAGCTCAGTATGGCCGTCATCGACCTCGTCTCCCAACTCGAGGATGCCGATCCAACGGCGCTCGAGCCACTCTACGACGCGATCGATCCCGACGTTCTGGACTCGCTGCCCGACGCCGCGGGCTTCGACAGTCTCGCGTTCGACTATCACGGCTATTCGATCACCGTCTCTGCTGAAGCGGGTGGGATCGAGGTCGCGCTCGAGGACTCGTCCGAACCCGAACGAGGTCGGTAGGCGGCTCGGGGAGGGAATTGGTCTCCTTTTCGTGGTGGTGGGTTCGCTCAAGGGCGCGTAGTGCAGTGGACGGAGTCTTGGTTCCGGACAGAGGTGTTGCCAAGGCGACAGCGCCAAAAATTACAGTGTCCCCACCACCTCTATGCACAGAACTCCAGTTGAATCACATGAAACGGGATAAATTAGTACAATAATATATAATTATATTAGTGAATAATATTCCCTACCATAATATATCTCGTCGAAAATATTGGTAGCTAGTTATCTTAGTGAATTGCAGTTAACTTCATGTAGACAAAAGACACTATATCAGAAGGCTCAAACTACACCTATTCGTTCAATAATATATGAATGGTAAGCTAGAGTCTTGGATCAGCGAAGCTATTGACTGTCATGACGATGATGGAGTTATCCGGAATGAAAATATTAGTAGAATTGAACGTCTGATGCCATTAATAGTCAAGGAAATACCTATAGATAGACATGCATTCCGAGTATCAGAGGAAACCATTGAAGGAAAAATCAGATCACTTCTCCAAGAAGTACATGATGATCCTAATCCCATTGACGAATTTGAAAATCGACTTTCCAACATCCAGAGAGACCTTGGTATCAGTGGAAAGAACTACTATACAGTTGCTTTCCCATTAAATATAAAATTCTCGGCTGGAGATGAACCACAGGTATTTGACATGCTTAATTCACAGGTGAAACGGATTGGGCGGAATAAATGGCGGCAGGACTATGCAAATCCGGCCAAAGATAACGACCATAAATTGGAGCGATTTTTGAAAAAGTCACCGAATGATTTAGATACACTCAACCATACATACTGGAAGGTGACCTACCGGGCAGGAGATGAACGCTATGCCGTTAACAAAGTTTCAGAGATTATCAACCTGCTGTGTGGGAAAATAAATTATTCCATCTATTATAAACGGGCACAAGGAATGAGTGTTAATTCCGGTCCCTGGGTTTCTGGTTGGGCTGACCTTCGATCTCCCTTTGTGTATCTCGTTTTTGAGGATGGATACTACAATTCCTATCACTATAGTCGCGATCCAAGCCCCCGAAAGACAACTCGAGTTACCAGTCAGAAGAGAAGACGATATGATGCAGTAATGCCAGAAATCCCGGATTTCGGTCAAAGCCCAAACAAAGTAGATGATGTTATAATCTCTGGGTTTCAGTTATTCCAATCCGCAATAGCTGAACCCGATCTTGACGAAGCTTTTCTACATTATTGGCGAGCTGTTGAAACACTCACAATGACTAACCCTGAAGAGCGGCTTGGAAAAATTCCAGAACGAGCTAAGGCGTTGATCGAACCAAAGAATCCAAAACTGTTTGATGACCGTCTCGAGCGTGTTAGGAATATGAGGAATAAACTTGTGCATGAAGGGGTGGATGTTCATCCTGAGAAAGAAGATCTGAATCTGCTCAAAACTCTCTTAGAGTCACTTATTAAGTTCTTTATCGATTTCCGGAATGATTGGGACTATGATGACTTCCGCTTTATTCTAGATACGGCATCAACTGACAAACATGGACTTCAACAGATGAAGAGTCACCGTAAGCGGGAAGTGGAACTTATCGATCAACTTCTTACCCACAAATCGATTTAGCCACTTGACTATACATCCTTCCCTAGGGTTGTACGTCGATAGAATCCGATTCCCGAATATGCACACGAGACGCAAATCCTCGTGAGCATATCTCGAGTTGGGCTACTGGTAAGAATGGAATCCATCCCTGAGTGGCCGACAAGTTCCCCCTCGCCCATGTTCAAAATTAGTGGTGTGGTAAGCCGAAATTGGTGAATGGCGGGTCGTATGTGCGAGTATGAGAATTCGAACCGTCGCTTCTTATCCATCTGCGTCTGCGTCCCTCGATAAGCGATTAGTTCCTCAAATTAGACCTGAGTGGACCTCCAAGGGCCCGAAATCGAAAATAAGCCGAGTCTGTTCATACATGCCCTGACGAACCAAAGCCGTTACCTATCCATCGCTGTCCTGCTGACGATCCTGCTCGAGCGTCCCGGGCTCTGGACCCCGAAACGCCGTCGTGAGCGAGCGACTACGAGACACCCCCGGTGTATCGCCGTCGTGGGCCGCTGGGTCGTAGGGAATCGCCATCTCGGGACCGAACAGCAGGAGGCCGACGTGGCTGGCCTCGGCTCTGATCTCCCGAACGTGTCGGCAGGCCTCGGAGCGATCGTCGGCGGTCGAAACCGTCCGCTCTGTCGTTGGTTCGAGAACCAACGCGGAAAGAATACTGATTGGGGGATCACCGAACGGCCGCTCGAAGCGACCAGCCGAAGCGGTCACACCGGCTCCCGAAGCGCCCAACTATCCGCGAGCGGCTCGAGCCGGTGCGGCTCACACCCTCGCGTATCGAGGATCCCGGCGTGGAACAGCATCGTCTTCAGCTGGAAGACGGTCGGCGAGTGGTAGATCGCGCCGTCCTCGAGCGGCTCGCACCGCAACTCGCCGTCGTCGGTGAGGACCCGGCCGCGGACGCCGTCGTCGCCGCGGACGAACAACTCGACGGTAAAGGAGGGGTGGAGTTCGTGAAGGTATTCGACGACGTCGACCAGCGAGGGATCGGCGATCCCGTCCTCGTGCATGTGCTGGAGTTCCCGGACGAGCAGGCCCGTCGCCTCGTAGTCGAAGAGGACCCGCCGAGCGAGCCGGCCCCACGCCGGCGCGAGATCGACGAACCGTTTCCGCGAGCGGTACCAGTCCGCGAACTCCGAAAGCGCCGCCTCGACCGACCCGCAGTGGCTCTTCGCGAACCGGACGACTTCCTCGCCCAGCGGCGTCAGGGAATCGCCCTCGAGACCGGGCCGGTCCTCGAGCAGGCCCAGGAACGCGGCCCCGCGGCGCGCGTCGTCGACGGCCCCGACGACGTCGTATTCCGACAGCAGCGTCGCCGTCTCGCCGGCCGCGTAGTGAGCCAGCGGATACCCCAGGTAGTTCTTGGGATGGTTCAGCCCGAAGGAAGCGTCGGCGACCCCCTGCACGCTCGCCTGGAACCGCAGCGCCGTCGCCTCGGTCGTCGTCCGGTTGCCGACGACGCGGGGCACCTCGAGGGGCTCGACCGAGCCCGCGCTGTCGACGCCGAGGATCCCGACGTTCAGTTCGGTCGCGAGCGTGCGGTCGGTCTCGGAGACCGCGTCGATCGGCGCGGCGAGATACGCCGCGTTCGCCTCGCCGAGCCGGTCGTAGGCCTGGACGATCCCGCGCTCGGTGTCGACGCCGCCGCTGGTCTCGCCCTTCGCCTCGATCGCGATCAGGGGCGGGTCGTCGCCGACCCGCTCGACCGCCAGTAGCTCCGGCTCGAGGGCACGCACCCCGACGAGATCAGGGTAGCCGCTGCCCAGCCGGACGTGGTTGAACGGGGCCAGCCGCTCGCGGATCGCGGGCGCGACCGGGCGGCCGGGGAGCCACTCCTCGCTGGCGAACTGGGTGTCGGCCACCGCGTAGGCGGGCGACTCGTCGTCGGCGGGAAAGAGCCGCCGCTTGGCGTGGGCGAGTACCCGCGGTTCCGACAGCGGCCGGGCCGCGCTGCTCATGGCTCAGGATTGCCCAGCGGTTTGAAGAAGGTTCCGGCGGGGGACCGAGCGCCGGTCGGCGCAGACGCGAACGCGTCCGACTCGAGCGAACGCGAGCCCGCCGAATCGCCACCCCGCCTCGAGAACAAGGGTTAGTAGCGTCGGGCCCACAGGGGAGATATGAGCGAGGCGACGCTCGTCTACGACGACGACTGCGGGTTCTGTACGTGGTGGGCCGACTTCTTCGACGACCGGACGGACCTCCGGATCGTCGGCTTCAGCGATCTCACGGACGACCTCCTGGCGCGACTGCCCGAGGACTACGAGGAGTGTTCCCACATGATCACCGACGAGGGGGTCTACTCCTGCGGGGCCTCGATCGAGGAGGCGTTCAGGCGGACGGACGTCGTCGAGCCCGCCGGCGACGCCGTCGAATTCCTCCGGCAGTTCGAGGACTACGAACGGGTCCGGGAACGCGCCTACCGCTGGGTCGCCGACAACCGCGGCCGGTTGGGGTCGTACCTCTCGAAGACCCCGCCGGCGCGGCGGGAGTCGGACGACGGATATAGTAGCCGCTGAAAGTCATTGCACACCTGATCGCACGACAGCGTTGCGATCAGTGTGTGAATCGTTTCAGCGGCTACTATAGCGCCGAGTCGTGCCGGCCGTGGCTCGCGACCCCGACGCCTCGAGCGAGCGCGACAGACCCTCGAGGCCGGCGCGGCCGCGGCCGTCAGGAGTCGCCGTACCGAAACCGCAACGCGCCGCCGGCGACCGCCACGACGAGCCCCGCCGCGGCCAACAGCCCCAGCCCCGGCGCGTACGAGCCGGTGCGGTCGTACAGCGTCCCGACCAGCACCGGCCCGAGGAAGCCGCCGATCTCGCCGACGGCGAAGATGAAGCCGACCGCGGTGCCCGTCAGCCGCGCGCCGATCCCCTCGAGTTCCGGCGGGATCGCCCGGATGAGCGGCGAGAGACCGCCGAAGCCGAACCCGGTGACGAGGACGCTCCCGAGCAGGAGAAGGCCGAGCCCGCTCGAGATGACGCCCGAGAGGCCGACCGTGGCGATCAGCCCGCAGCCGATCAGGGCGGTGCGGCGGACCCCCAGCCGGTCGGCGACCGCCGGGACGGTCACCACGCCGACGACGTTCGCGGCCACCAGCAGGCTCGTCGTCCGGCCGGCCCGACCCGCCGAGTAGCCCCGGGCCTCGAGCAGCGTCGGGAGCCAGCTCTGGGTGCCGTGGGCGATCAGCAGGTACATCGTCCCGACGACGACCACCAGCTGCAGTTCGCGGTGAGTGAGGACGAGTTTCAGGTCGCGAGCGATCGCCGCAGGCGAGAGCGAGGAGTCCGCGTCGTCGGCGTCGTTGGCCGCTCGATTGCGGGCGTCGATCCCCAGTCGGTGCGCGACGCCGAGCCACAGCAGGCCGTACGCGATCGCGACGACGCCACTCCAGAGAAAGAGGGGCCGCCAGCCCCCGAGCAGCGGGCCGAGAACGGGCCGGCCGACGGCGAAAACGCTCGCAGTCCCCGTCGACGCGCCGACCAGATAGATCGAGGACGGGAGGCCGGTCTCGTCGGGCGGGAACAGCACCGAGACGAGCTTCGGGAGCCCGAAGGTGATCGCGGTCGCGCCGACGCCGATCAGGAGGGTCGCGGCGAGCAGGGAGGGGAAGCCGGCCGCGAAGCTGCGAGTGACCTGTGCGATGCCGTAGATCAACACGCCCGCGGCGAGGCTCCGGCCCGGCCCGATCCGGTCGACGACGACGCCCGAAAACAGCGCGATCGGGATGTAGGTAAGCGGCACCGCCCCGGCGACGACGCCGGCCTGGGTCCCCGAGAGACCGAGATCGTCGATGATCGTCGAGAGATAGGCCGGCAGCGAGAACCAGACGAACATCAGGCAGGTATAGCCCAGCGTCCCGACGACGACGGCCGCGTACGCGCGGCGACGGTCCATCCGTCCAGTCATCCGGCCGTGGATCGGTCACGGCAATCCCTGTAGTTTGTCCTCCCGGTACGTCTCCCCGGCACCGGAACCGAGCGCGCCAGTTCATACGGTCTACTGTCCGGCATTGTCGGTGGGACATCGGGACAGCAAACCGTATCAGTCCGCGAGCAGCGAGCGCTCGGCGTTGCCGACGACGAGCAGGGTGCCGATCACGACGGCGACGGTCGTCACCAGCGGGTTCACGAGCCCGAGGACCGCCGGCGGGATCGCGAGGGCGTTGTAGGCGAACGCGAGCCCGAGGTTCTGCCTGATCCGGTCGCGGGCTGCCCGCGCCAGCGCGAAGGCGCGCTCGACCGCGGCGAGGTCGTCGTCGGCGATGGCGACGTCGGCCGCGT